>JAIDPF010000042.1 GCA_029062895.1 Lachnospiraceae bacterium | reverse complement strand
CGGCAGGCAGGTTGATGTCTAACAGTACCAGATCATATTCTGTGCCTGTCAGTTTGTCGGCAGCAGTTTTGGCATTTAGCGCCGAAGTAATTTCATAGCCGTCAGCATTCAGATTATAGGAAAGCATTCTGTTTAAAAGCTTGTCGTCTTCTACAATTAAAATTCGTTTCATCGTATATATCTCCCTGTTGCCAATGCCAAAACAAAGAGTGCATTTTCATCATTTCTGCTTTGTCATTCCAAGAAAAAATCGTAAAACAGGCACTCTTTTTACAATTTCATATATTAAAAATGTTGCTATAAAAGAAATCAATACAATCAATAAGAATTGCCCTGCAACACCAATAGGTAATTTCAAGGCGAAAAAACCTACCACGACCAGAATTGGCATATGGAGAATGTAAATAGGAAAAGACGCTTGAGTTAAATAAATGCTGACCCGGTTATGAAAGTTCAGCTTTGACTGCCCTATACCAAGCAACATAATAATTCCCATCCAGCCGAAAAAAATATAGAGTCCAGTCATCCAGATGTTTCGGATATTTTCAAAACAATACAGATAGGTGTATACACTGCCTGACAGGATGCATATCGCCACACTTACAAACTGGTATTGCTGTAGTTTTTGTAGAATACTTTCTTCCGAAAGGATATAGTATCCGAACAAAAACAGTATCATAAATTGCCCTAGGCTTTTCCCACCTATATTCAGGACATATAGGCAAAACCACTCTGGTACAAACAGCAAAATAATAAAGAAATATGAAAGACTGCCAGCTCTAAATTTCGGTAAACACTTCTTTTGCAAGCGAACAATTAGTAGTGCTGTCAAAGAAATAACAAACAAATAAAGTAAAAACCAAAGGTGTGCAGGAGTAAAACCTCCATGATATCCTGTTAAATCGGTTATCTTTGTAAAAAACAATTCATACTGCTGCCAGTAAGTGCCTGTATATCCATTAAAAAATACTTCTGCAATATAGGTCATTATAGGAACAAGTGCAAGCAGTCCAAAAAAAAATGGAATGACTAATTTTTTTATTCGCTCCACAACAAATTGTTTGTTTGTCCTTTTTAGAAGAGAATATTTACAACTCATACCTGCAATAGCAAACAAAAAGGTCATATACCACGGATACACAGCAGTTGAAAACACATAAAGAGCGGTATTTGTGTGTGACCATATGTAAAACCCACTGTATTCGCCTCCACTCCAAATCTGTGCCGCATGGAATGGAAAAAGCAACAGGATTGCCATCCATCTTAAATTATCTATATAATATTTTCTCTCCATTCGTATACTCCTTGCTGTAATCCTGCATATACCGATTTGTTCTTTTAACCAATTCTCAGATAAATTCCGGTTCGTCAATTTGATTATACTACTTCTATTTTCGATTATCTACCAAATTCAATCTTTCCATATTCGTTTTTGTGGAGAACACCAATCAAATATAAAATCCATCCAAATGCTAACATATATGCCAATAAACATTCGTACAATGTTTCTAAAGATGTATTCATTTGTTCTCCTATAAATTGAAAGTTGTTTTCAATCCAAATCCAAAAATCTGCTCGCCAGTTTATACACTTGTTTTATTTCTTTAGATGATAAATCCCATGAATTTAATTCTTCCGAAATCATTTGAGGATATTTTTTGCTAATATCTCTCAAAGCATTTCCTACCGACTTTCGCACATATTCGCTATTATCTTCTCTATGAGCAGACAATAACTGTATTGCTATTTGAGGATTATCCTTAAAATAAGGACGACTTGTCCATATTCTCAATCCCTCTGAAACAGCTCTACGAACATTGGCACAATCACTATTCAGCCATTCTTTAATCAATGGTAAAGCCTCTTCATATCCGATAATTTTACAATGGTTATCAAAAGCCATAGCCAAAATTTCCTGTACTTTCCAACTATCATGTCGGCTTACCGTATTTCTCAAAAAGGACAATGCAGAAGCATTATGATGTGCAGAATATCCTAAAAGAAAAACGCCGACTTCCTGAATTTGAAAATTATCTGACTGATAAAGATTAATCCCCATACTAAAACAATCATCAAGAGAATGCGACTTATAATATTTTTCCGCCTCACTTTTTACAAGTTTAAGACTGTCTTTTTCAGGCATTAGTTCTGCTAAATACTGCATATATTCATCCATTTATTTTATCTCCATAAATTCCGATTTTTCTAGCCAGACAAGCTGGAAGTTGTAGAGTTAATCATCACAAACATTTAACCTCTAACAGTTTCTTTATATCCTCATAATGTTCTTGGCATATAACTCTATAATGTATCCAGCCACCATCGCCACAAGGATATTTATTATCAATATATTCTTGAGTATATTTTTTCATCTCATCATAAATCGCTTCATATTGTTCATTTGTTAATCTCACCATAACTGTAAATGCACCAGCTTCAGCAAAGATATTACACATAAGCTTTTTCTTTTTATAATGTCCTATACCCCATCCATATTTATTCCCATAGGGAAAAACCACTTTCTGTTCTGTACCAAAAGCAGTTGTTAACCAATCATTTATCATAGAAAAACGTTCTGCATTTTCTGCACAGTACTCCGTCATTTCTTCTATTGTTGGCACGGCTTGTTTATTCAGCATTCTTTCGTACATAATTACCCTCCAAGTTCAAATTCATACCTGTTTTTAACACTCCATAAAGCTGGAATTTATCAAGTTATGTAACTTATCTCTTGAGATTTTCCAGAGTTTCAGGGTTATTTGAGATGACCACTCCAACAGTCTGGCACTTTTCCAATTCTGAACAGTCGCCGCAGATGGTCACACCTTTTTTTAGCGCACACTGACGAATAGGGCATAGGCTATCACAATACACAGTTTTAGCTCCATTCATTCGACAACCTTCACAATTGATATGTTCAGGTAAAATTGGGGCATTATTTAACTCTGACCATAATTTTGCAGTTTTCTCCCGCAACTCTTGGTCATTACGGATTGTTGCTAGATAAGCATCACATTTTTCGCAATCCAGTCCACAGTATGCAATCATATCTCTCATAGTCATATTTCTCCTACAAATTTCAGTTTATTTTCATAGATTATAATCTATTTTTATTAAATACTCAATTCCCCAGCCTTATATTTCCTCAGACATTAGGTTTTCAAATTCTTTTTGGAACCGCTTTGACAATATGCAGTATAGAGCAATAAAAATGCAAAATATCACCTTGATAACCCTTATCGTCATTCCAACTTCAACCGAATATGGCGATAATAATTGACTGTTCAGTAAGTTCCCAAACATATGTGTCAAAGCCCCTGCCAAAATACTGCGTTTTGTCTTAACATAAACATATGATACTACAAAGTTAAGCATCATGATCGAGGGAATATATAATATAGCGTCCATCGGAGAAGTCTGTAACAAATCATATTGTGCCTGTCCGGGCGTAAAGTACCATGGCAAATGCCATATCCCCCAAAGAAATCCGAGAATAAGGGTTGCTCCTACAAATCCAAATCGCATAAACAATTTATCTAATGAATAGCCACGCCACCCAAATTCTTCATTTAGTGGTCCGGATAACAATGAAATAAGTAAAATCGGTAATATATTTACGGGATTTCTGATGATTGCATATAGGAAGTCCATTCCCGGCATTTCAAGTCCAAGCAGTTTTGTGCTGATGATCAGTCCCAAAAAGGAAATAAGTGCAAAGAAGATGATAATAAATACCAACCATTTCAACCCCATATAACGGAAACTAAAACATCTTCTGAAATAATCCCTTTTTTCTTCTTTGGAATATGTCAAAAAGACAAGAAACAGTGCCGTCACAGATGGCGCACCACCCCCAAAATAGAATAAAAAAGTTCCGATAGGAGTTCCCACTAACCCTAACGCCAGCGGCGCAAATCCAAATCCCCAAGTCCATGCAAAAGTTATTATAAAAAAGAGAAGAAGGTATTTACTGCTATTATTTGCTGTTGTTTTCATTTTTCCTTTTCTCCTCTAATTTCTTATTGATAAAATCAATATTTCTTTTAACGATTGCGATATCAAGAAAATACGCCGGGATATAAACCATCGCCACATATAAAAATGCCGCCCACCAATTTGATTTCATAAACCAATTCATAAAATAACCATATAGTAATACAAATATTGATATCGCAAGATATTCACAAATAACATAAGCAAAACGATTTTCGAAAGCAAGTCTTTCTGCAAAGTATTGAATCACCGAAACGGTAAAAGCCAATACAAATAATTCAAATACGAGTATCATTTCCTCTGTTGTTCCAATCATGATATACGACACTAAGAAAACAACTGCAATCATTAGTGCCGCAAGTATAAGTGTTTTCTGCATTATTTTTTTCATCACATGATCTCCTGTATCAATCTTTTTATATCTTTTAGATATGTTCGCCCAACGATTAACCGTTCTTCGTTGTCAAGTGTTGCTTCAAGCTGACTGTTTGCAAGTTGGCGTACGCAATATAACTTTTCTACATTCATCAGACAGGACTTGCTGATCCGTACAATATTAGATCCTTGCAAATCTTCCTCTATCTCATAAAGTTTCCTGCCGATTGTATAAACTTCACTTTTCGTATATATAAATGTTCTTCGTTCAACAGACTCAATATAGTAAATATCCGAAGCCGAAATACATATTTCCTTTCCGTCTTTGCTGCCACATATTTTTAAATCGAGTTGTTCCAAGCGATGGATAATCTTTTTAGTGTGCTCATCAAGATAGGGATATTCTATTGTTATGGTAAGCGGCTTGCCGTCCACCTGCCTTTTTATAATATTCATTTTAATCCCCCATTCCTTTCCACAGACTGCAAATTTGGGCTGCAAGCACAAATTTGTAAAACAAATTTATTTGTTTTTGCCTCCAAAAGTATATTATCATAACAGAACCATGTAAAAAAGAGCCGTTGACATGACTTACAAATCTGTAGTTGTCAACTACAAGGTTGGCTCTATAAAAGACAAGACGGCAGACATTTCTGCCGCCGTTTCCTCAATTTACTATCTCTGGTTTTATATTTCAAACTAAAATTTTATATTTTAACTCTCCAATTCATTTGATGATATTTTGATGTTGCATCAATAAAACCTAATGACTTATATAATTGGTATCCATCTTCTGTTGCTTTAAGTTCTACAACACTCAACCCCATATTGGACGCATCATCCATCAACATATTCATAAGATGTCGCGCATAACCATTATGTCGATGTTCTGGTCTTGTATATACATTTAAAACAGTCCCCGTTTTTCCGGTAATAAAAGCAGGACTCATTGGTTTTTCAATCACAAGCAATAGGGCACAAGCTATAATTTCCCCCTCATTTCTTGCCACATAGCCAAATATAGTTTTATTTAGATTTCGCATAAAATAATCCGGCAAATTCTGCTTAATCGTCTCTAAATCTCTTCTATTCAATTCGCCATTATCTTCTGTCAGATAGGCAACCCTTAACTCTGTCAGTTGTTTCAAATCTTCTATTGATGCCTTGTTATAAACCATATATTGTCTCCTGCAAATTCCAATTTCTCCCCTATTATTACGAACCCTGAAAACTTATTTTTGATGTTTAATAATCCATTGTAAAATTTCCTTTTCACCAATATCACCCGATGCCAGCGCAAGAATCACGTCACTTAACTCCTTTTGACTGTAAGATAATTCATATCCGTTTAACGCCAGAAAAACCAGCATCACATGTGTACCAAGTCTTTTGTTTCCATCTAATCATTTTGCAAGAACCTCATACGCTTCCATATTTTGTTTTATAAGCCTCTCAGATATTGCAAAAACATCTTCATTATTGGCAACTTTTTCTTCTTCTGCCTTGCTGAAATCAATGACCAAATATCTGGGCACGTTATTTTTCAGAATAACTGCCGTTCCATGTTCTTCAACTACTTTAACTACCTTTGAAAAATTTTGATTCGCTTCTGTAATTGAAATCATTGTGTTTGTATCTATTGTCATTTTATGCACCTCGCTTCTAATTACATTATATGCAAATTCTAGCTAGAAAACAACCTATTTGTGCAATATTTTAAATTGTTATATAACCGAAATCTTCCTTTAGCAAAATAATCATTAGGATAAAAACAAGGGAAAATGATACATAACATAATGTTTTAAGCACTAAAAGCTTTAGAATTCCAAAAGTGAGTTAAGATAAAACCACGCCGCTAATAAAAGCGGCGTGGTTTCCTGCATACTTCTTACAGCTATCCGATCTGTCCGGATCTATCCTGTCATTAGCACAACACTTATTCTTCTGACAAAGGTTCATTCGTATCAATGCGCAGTATACTTCCATCCACAGCGTCAATGATACATGTATAATTAGAATGGTCGCTTGCATTAGAAAAATTTACAAAATAAGCCACATCTCCTACATGCTCATAAGTTGTTCGTCCTGATATATCCAGTAAGAATACTGCCACAGAACCGTCCTGATATCTCAGTATTTCTTTTCCTTCCGCTCTCTCTCCAAGATCGGACTCCATCTGTTTCGTTGCAATCTCTATTGCTTCCTCTGCACTAATTCCGCCTGCAGCCTGTACCGCTTCTCTCAACCGTTCTCTCTCTGCCTCCATCTCCGCTCTCGCTTCCTGCGCTGCCGGCGTCTGTGAGACAGCATAGCTCATCTTATGCTGAAAATCAATGATCTCCAATATCTCCTCATCCGTCATCTCCTGATCCGGCAGACAGAAAACCCCCGTGGATCTGATATAGCAGAGCGTTCCTTCCGGCGCGTCTTCCGCATTATCTACCTGCGCTATGACATTTTCAGGGAATGTCCCCTCCTTATATGCCTGCCAGAGCGCCTGACTTCGTTCTTCCTCATCGGCGGTATATTCCCTTGAGAAACCATCGGCCAGACCTGTCGTCTGCTGTCCTTCCTCCCTGCCGGAATCATCCGTTGAATTAAGATCTACAGATGCATTCTGCGCAGCATATGCATCCTGCTCCCGTATCATAATGACGATATCCTCAACCTCTTCTGTGGGCATATTTTCCATCCGTTCCCTTACGATATTTTCCACAAATGCCCGTACCGGGAAACCGATTGCGAGCGCAGCCAGTGTGATTGCCGCCGCTGATGCCGCCATTTTTTTTCTGTATTTCGTTTTTCTGTTTCTGTATTTCATCTGTTTCTGAACATTTTTAATGATCTCCTCCTGCATCTCTTCCGAAATATGTATCTGTTCCATTGCATCTTTTAACTCAAATCTATCCATCTGTTATATGCCTCCTTCCATACTGACCGCATTCCGCATCTGCTCCCTGCCCCGCAGTAGCCTCGTTTTTACCGCGCCTTCCGTGATGCCGAGAATATCCGCTATTTCCTTTATCTGATATCCCTCAACATAATGCAGATAAATGACTGTTTTCTGTTTGACCGGCAATGCAAAAAGTTCTTTTAATGTTTCTTTCTGTTCCGGCGCCACTAAAATATTTTCTACTTCGTTGATGTCAACTTTCGGGTGCCGGAGCCTAAAGCGTATCATATCACGGCAGATATTGGTGGCCACCCGGATCAGCCAAGCCTTTTCATGCTCCTCATCACGAAATTCCGGCTTCTTCTCCAGATACCGGCAAAAGGTATCCTGAATGGCATCCTGTGCATCCTGCTCGTTGCAAAGTATAACAATACAGACTTTGTAGAGTGTATCGCTATATTTTATGACCGCTTCTCTTATGTTCGTCTCGATATCCATTTGTTTCACCTCCTTTGTTTTTAACACGTATAAAGAGGGTAAAAGGTTACATGTTTTTCAAATTTTTAATCATCAAAATTACCGCTCACATTGCAGCAAAACAAAAGGAACTGCATTTATCCGCAATTCCCTATTACTGCAAATATATCAATTTATGACTGCTTATCAGAGATTTTATATTTTAAAATCTTTCCGCCCAAATGATCCGCCCATTTTTCGGGGTAAAATTCATAGTAAGAAACCTTGTTTTTTCTTCTGTACTCGGCAGCCTGTGGAAGATTGCACCACAATCCCGAAGGAATTGAAATCACCAGAAGATAAAGCGGTCCGAGAATGATAGACTGAATCGTATGACCGTACTCGTGAACAAGCACCCTTACATAATCACCGCTCTTTGGAATATCCTTTATATCCTCGCCCTCGCGGGTCTTGCGCATAAAAATAAACATCCCCATCCCAAGGCTGAATTTTTCGGAAGCCCACTCCGTTACAACCGCCCCATGATAACGAAAATGCCGGTTTTTGATATGCCACAGAAAGATCCCAAGGCCTATCAGATTCTGCAAGATTCCCCATGTCCACTGCAGAAGAATATATACAGCTAAGTATAACATTTACACCGTTCCCTCCCGTTGATGTCACACATTCTCTATTTGATCCACTGGCAATGAAAAATCATTCTACCCAAATGCAATGGTCAGGGTTCAACTATTCAAAAAAATTCTCCCACCTGCTATCCGATAATTTCCATTCACTGTTTTCATTATATAGAAGGTCGTCAATCTCTGTCTCGGATAGCTCATCGCTTCTCCCGATTTCCTCATCATTTACATACCATATCCATACCCTATTATCATAATCCAACAAATCTTCACACAAGTGTCGCTCCATAACATAGGTATTATTCTGGCAGCTGTATTCCGCCCAACTATGTGAAACCGCCGAATTTCGCCATGTACTAAGTATCAGTCTATTCTCCGCATCTAATCTAGGGTTTGAAATCTCCGCAAAACTAGGAGCTTCCATAAAGCCGTCCTCTGTCTGTAAAAAACAAAAATACCTCTCCAAACATTGAGCGCCATAACGTCCACCCATAATCAAAAGATCCGGAATATCGTCAAAATTTACATCAATATATTGAAACTTATCTGCTCCCAAATACGTTTGTATCCACTCTGATGTTACATGAATTATTTGTGTATCACGAGCATCGTTTTCGGGCGAGATCACCAATACCGCTTCATCCAAATAAACATTGTTCCCACCATCATAATCAGAAATCAGCCATTCAAACACCCACCCATCCATATTATATCTACTGTAAAGAATAAGATTGCCACGTAAGATTTCCTCCGGAGTTACCTCTGCTACCATCATATTCTCTGAGACCGATAAGATTTCGTCATCATTATATATATCTATGATTTCCCCATCATTATATACCGCTATGATTTTATTTTCTTCTCCCATATCGATTTCATTATATTCTTCAGTGACATTATTTTCTATTCTTTCCTCATCACTATCACTCTCAATCAAAACATCTTCAGACAGATCCGATGATTGCAATATCTCATTGCCACTTTCTGTTATAACACTTTCTGTTATAACACCTTCTGATGGATCCGCCGATTGCAATACCTCATTGTCATTTTGAAAGACACCACAGCCGCCTAATACAAATAGACAAATAAACAACGTTGTAATTATCAGTCTTTTGTAATATTTCACTCCATCTTCCTCCTTTATAATATGTACTATATATTATATGGTCCATAAAGCTGTATCCAGCATCCCGATAAACCGGAATTTATAATGCTATCTTGTATATATCCGCATCTTCACCCTCAAATCTAAAACTTCGTTCATAAATACCACCATTATATTTTATTGTCTTTACAGAAGGCTCATTGTCTCGTTCAACAGCTAAGTGCAATTCATTCATTCCAACATTCGCTGCAATTTTTATTAATTGTCGTAACATTTCTGTTGCATAGCCTTTTCTTCTTTCAGATGGTCGAACACTATAACCACAATTCCCAAAATCTTTCAAAAAATCATTGAGCGTATGTCTTAAATCAATAATTCCAATCATCCTATTGGTTTCATCTACAGCAAAGAATGTATCGGTCACAACCCAATTAGGATTTACGGTTTCCATTTTTGTATTAGCAGTTACAGCCTTCAGCCATTCATCATAGTCATCTGTTTTATCCAGCAATTCACTGCCATTAATTATCATTTCATCATGATCAAAAAATTCTTGTCTAAAATCTATTGCTTTTTTTTTTAGTTCCGCTGTAGGTCTAATTAATTTAATATTCATTTTTTCTCCCTTCTAATTCCGGTTTATTACCGTAATTATAATCTGTTTTTCATCAAATACTCAATTCCCAAAAGAGAGTTATAAAAACCGACGCAATTCAATCGTTCGATTCAGGTCAACCCATTCTATCGAATATCCTTATATAACAAACAATAATCAACTTCAATATTTCCCATTTGTTCTTTTAACCAATGCATGGCGTCATCTAATGCTTTATTGTAAATGATTGGCGCCAAATGCTCACAAAATAATGAAATAATCTGCTGTTCCTCTATCATTCCAATTTCTTCACCCCGAACATCCAGATAAAATGCTTTTATTTCACTGGCAAGATGTTTCTTCTGCTCATCACTCAATCGAATTACTTCGTTTAGGTTTTTTCTGTTCATTTGCTACTCCTTCAATATCTGGTTTATTTCCGTAATTATAATCTATTTTTGTCAAATACTCAATTCCAAAAAGAAAGTTAACATTGAACAACGCCCGTTGCGCTATTTCTGCGATTTATCTTAATTATTCCAATTCTTTTTCAATTTCTTTTCAAGTACAATACTATGATAAAAAACTTACTGTTTTGCAAGATAATTCGTATAAAAACTTCATCAAAATCTCTTTTTGACTTTCTTTTCCTCCGGAGTCAGCAGGGTTCTCACCATTGCCTGCTCCAAGCTGTCCTGTCTGCAGGTGCATCCCTTCCTCTAAAAATCCTCGATATTATTTTTTCCATTTCTGCTTCCGGAAATTTCCAAAACAAAACATCGATTTTTTGATATTTTTAGTTTTGTGGTAGTATTTAATTAACATCTCCCTCAGACCTCTGTGGAAACACATGCAGATAATCTTTTATGATATATAACTTAAACTCCGGCGAAATCCATGATGCAAAGCCTCCAGTTTTTCAGAGTAATCCTTAATAGAAAATACAAATGCATTTGTTTCGGCATCTTCCTTAAACGCATCAAATTCGATACGTTTAAAACATTCTTAACTTTATGATTGCTTTACCCTTTTTCTTCAACTAATTTCTCATACTTCAACTGATACTCTATCAGCCGCGGAATGTATTCCGGCGGAGTGCGCCGCCCCGCTTCCCAGTCCTCTAATGTGCGGACGGGTATCCCCGTATGCATCGAAAATTCTTTCCTGTTCTCTCCCGCTTCCTCGCGAAGTTCTGTTATTTTTTTTGCTATATCCATATTGATACCCCTCCATGATAACCCCGTTTTAAAGAGAAGCGGTTTTTACCGTATGGTCTTCGGACTAAAGCGGCGTACTCGCTTCTTTTTTTATGTTTATAATGTCATATAAGTAAAGCTTATCTTTTTTAATTCTAACAACTGCTGTTGCCTGATACGCGCTCCTACGCATAGTTCCGGCATCATCTATAGGTATTTTGAGTTTGCTTTTGCTTTCGCAAGTCCCTTTTACTACAAATGATTTTCCTATGTATTTTTTCAGATATTGCTCATATTGTCATAATTATGTAAGAACCAACACTGGATTTCTTATCAGAATATCCACCAGTTGCTTATAAACTGCCCTGTCCTGAACTTCCATGATGGTCGTTGTCTTTTTTCCGGCATCTTTGGAAGAAGCGCCGCAATGATAGATTTTTTCGCTCCGCTTCCCATAATCCAGAATAATATATCTGTCATGCATCGTGTTATTGGTTTTCTTAAAGTCAATACGAATGCTTGGAAACTCATTCTTGAAATCATTCAGATCCCCTAACCTCAAATGATTCTGTTTGTTATCAGAGAACACTGTAACCACAACATTGGAATTGACATTTCTGAGATGCATGATAGATTTAATCCCTATGTAATCATAATCAGAAATTCTTTTCCCGTATCTGATGATGCAAAATTCTTGGATATTTTTGGCAGATCTGATTTACGGAGCATCTCATCAGTGATCTTTGCAATGGCAGCTGTGTTTTCACTGGTCTGGATGGCAAGCCGTGTAATATCATCCATTCCAATCAGGGCGCGATTTTCTGAAATATAATCTTTCATGCCCTTGAAGATACGGATCAAGGCCTTGCTCTGAGCGATGGCCAAATCACCTTTCAAAACAGTCATCAGCATATAAATACCAGTTTCTGTAAACGCATATGGAAGTTTTCGTGTGCCGCCCCAACTTGATGTCGATTTTTTCGACATCAAGTTTTCGAACTCACCTTTCGTCAGCTGAAAACGAAAATCATCATCAAATCGTTCAACGTTATTTTTTACCTGTTCATTAAAACGTCTCGTCTCATATCCATATATACGAGCCAAATCTATATCCAGCATCACTTTCTGCCCACGTATAATGTAAATCAAATTTTCTACAGTTTCCTTATCCACAATGGCAATTTCAGCTGTTACTTCCTCTGTATTTTTCATTGCATCACCTTTTTCAATCAATTTTCAATACCTCTTGTTAAGATTTATCTTATTAAAACAAAATATGTCAAATTACATTATCCATTTCTCCATAATGCGTGTCTGCAATTTGTACTGTCATTTGATCTTTCTGTTGCTCATTTTAAAATTTTCTTGACATTGGGTAAGCCTAGTGATAATCTCTTTTTAAAGAGAAGCGGTTTTTACCGTACGGTCTTCGGACTAAAGCGGCGTACTCGCTTCTTTTTTTATATTTATAATGTCATATAAGTAAAGCTTATCTTTTTTAATTCTAACAACTGCTGTTGCCTGATATGCGTTCCTACGCATGGTTCCGGCATCATCTATAGGTATTGTGAATGCCACATCGTATCTATACCAACCGCCACTTGCTTCCTTTTTATGCTTTTCATCCTTATTTTCTATCCAACGCCTATTTTGAGCATTTTCAATCATTTCACCAATAACTTGTCCTGAATTTGCTTTTGCTTTCGCAAGTCCACCTCGAAGTTTTTTTGTATATTGCGATTCCGTGAATTCGTCCGGAAATTCACCTGCAATGTGAATTACATCCCCATACTCTTTTACTACAAATGATTTTCCTATGTATTTTTTCAGATATTGCTCAACTTCATTCCATGGTATATTCTGCTTATTTTTAAAAATAATTTGAGATACATTAGCATATGTCATTTTTCATTCTCCATATCAAATCTGAGTATGGACGATATCTCCGCAGGGATCCCTTGTGAAAATTCTTTTCTGTTCTCGCCTGCTTCTTCATAAAGGTCCGTTATTTTTTTGTCATATCCATATTTCCGCCGCTCCACGCATTGCGATATGTATATCATAGCACATGATGGGCTTCTTCGCAATGTGTATATCTTATATTGTCGCGATCTAGTTTTTTCGCCATATTCGGTCCGTATTTTAGCATCTGACTTTTAAATAGCTTTCTCGCTTTTTTTCTATTTTCACTATCTACCTTACTCTTTCGCAAACACTTATGTTGCATAATCCCATGTACCCAAAGTAAGTGTCAAATCATGCGCCCCGCAGTAAAGTAACGCCGCTGTATTCAGCGGCGTGGTTTCCTGCATTCATCCGAATTATTCACATCCAAAGAATAATCGTCTATCTGCATGGCTGTGGATACTTTTATATAGGTATAGACTTTGACTTTTTCTTTACTCATCCTGCTCTCTCCAATTGTGCAACGGCCGTTGCACTTTTTACTACAATATCTTCTGCTATTCCAACTCTTTCTCTATTTCCTCGATAGACGGCAGACTGCTTTGCAACTCTTCCGGCAAGGACTGTGTAATCTGGTTTTTCCATTCCGCAACACCAATCAGGTTTTGATACCCGCCTAAAGAATACTCAACTACTGTTTCATTCTTTCCTTTGACCAATAAAAGTCCAATAGTAGGCTTATCATCCGAATGTCGTAAAATGTCATTAACCGCATTCTGATACATATTGAGTTGGCTAATAAATCCCAGTTCAAAGTCGCAGGCTTTCAGTTCAATCACAACATAACAACGCAATTTTAAATGATAAAACAACGGATCCAGATGAAACTGTTGCTGAACGACAGCTGCGAGATCATCAATGGACTTACGCATATCGGTATATCCACATGCGTTATAGATGTTCTCGCGGACTGTGATATCACCTAACATACACTCTGCAGTGCAAGCAGCACTGCCTGAATTGTCTGTTGACTAGTGCCTTCAGCGATCTCAACGGTTGCACCACCTATGCGGATAACGACAGGAGTCTGTACTCCCAGCTTCCTGAATGCTTCCGTTTTTTCAAGTCCTTCGACTGTTGCCGGAAGATTATCTATCATTTCTTCTCTCAATCTCTTGAGATTACGATAATAGGTCTGTTCCACAATGCCATTTGCCTTGCACCAGCCGCTGACGCTCATGCCGCTGTTTCGGCATTCTGTGATGATGGATTTCCATTGCTCGCGTTTTAAATACGAGCGGACTTTGGTAACTTGATCCATGACTAACCTCCCAAACATTACTGTACAGTACTACGCATTACTATAACTAACATTACTATACAGAGAGATTATCTTATGGATTACGTCAGCTCTAAAAGGCACTAACTTGTTAAGTGTTTACCAAAAAAGGTATCATGTCAGAAGTTTTCATTTCGTCACGATATACCTTTTTGTATGATAATCCATCTTTATTCCATTTATGCAAGACTAATTTTCGTCAAAATCCACATAAATATCCCGGATATTCTTTTCTATATTTACTCCATGAATATAGCCGAAGTTTATTTTTCGCTCACGTATTACATTCATGAATTGATGGTATTTTGAATGGCTAATAGTATCAGTAAAGAAATAGACATAATCCGCTTTGTCAACAATCGAAACATCTGTCGATCCACTAGCCTTTGGATTGACAAATATCCAATCCGGGAACTCTTTCTTCATCTTTGATAACCAATTCGAATGTCCGCCCACTATAACGATTCGATAACCAGCAATCTTTTCTTTCATACTTTCAATCGTCTTATCTATTATGGGATTATCGCCCTCTGTCAAATTATACACATAATTTCTAAGCACTGCCAATTCACGGTTTGATGCCTCCAGCTGTTTTCTGATATCTTTTGATTCCTCTTCAAGTCTTTTTTTCTCAGCTAGACTGGCACGCAAACTACTGTTATCCGATTCAAGCTTATGAACTTTACGGCGTAATTTATCCACTTCTCCCAAAAGCATAGATTCATCTTCATCTTGCCTACATCCATCTGTTCCAGCGTGTTCCGCAAAATCCTTTACCTGTCTTTCTGTCTTAACATTTCCTGTTCTTCCAGTCTTGACCTGCACATTCTCTGGATGAAACATCGGCGGAAATTCATCATAATAAAATGTTCCAGATTCTCCATAAACCAATGTTCTGAGTGTTTCAGCCAGCCTAGACGAATTGCACGTCATTGCGCTTGCACAATGAAGAATCATTCCATAAAGCGTAAGCTCCTCTGCGGAATATTCTCTGTTACTTTTGGGGAAAGTCTTCTCTAATATGGAAAGCACAATGGCAAGGCGTTCTTCCACCCCTCTGTCATTCTCATCACACCAATCTGCATACTCTGGACTGTACCCTAGCCATTGAAATACATTTCCGAGGAATTTTGACATCTTTGCATCAAGAAAATATAATTTCTTCTGATCGAAACGCTCATCTATTTCCTTTCGACAATCCTTAAAACTGTTACCCACAGCCTCATCAAACGAAAATCCATCGCTTGAAGCCAGTTTGCCGCTAAACTCATTTAAGAATCTATACATAATATTACAATCCTCGCCGACCTTAATGCCATATATTGGTGCAATACATAGAACCCTTGACAGATTTGCAACGTAAGGGCTGCTTCTTTCTTCCGGCTTTGCCAATGCCAGCAGTTCACTGAGTGACATTGTACCGAATCTTTTGATTGTCCGATATTCCTTTTTGTAATATGTTTTATGCAAATACAGAAACAATGTTTTCGTATATTCGCTTCCGCTATTCAATGCGTTCAACATCAGACCAAGCGTAAATCTATTAAACATCAGTTCCGGACATTCTTCACCGGGTCGAATATCGAAATACTCTACATCTTGGTATTCTGGAATGTTTGCAAGTTCATGGGCGTAAAAAGCCCTTGCAATTAGCGGGAAGTCTTCCTCCATCTCATCATTTATAAAAAAATAAACAAAAAGGCGTTCACACCCATATGTATCCAGTATCATTCCATTAAAATCCGGCATCAACCTTTTATCACCATAATTTTTCATCATATGATTGACAAAGTTTCCGCCTGATTCTATCATATCCTGAATCAAGTTATTTAATTCATCTATACTTGGCAGCCCGTCAAGTGTGAAATTAACATTCTTCATGCATTTTGTACCTCTCGATATTCCATGTAGCAACTTTCATAGCATCCCTACCCCTACAGTTTCATAATTACTTTGACGGGAGAGGCTTCTCCTCTTTTAAAAAGCCCTGCCACTGAATAATCCCGATACCTCTTTCTGATTTTCTCATCAGCAGTCCTTCCCTTAAATATAATTCTGCCTGCATCAGCCACTTCATTGTATGGAATGGTTTCCCGCACCTCATTTTTGGCCGGAAGCCATTCATCTATCTGATATACTTCTTTCACAATCCCATAAACAACGGCTATAGCATAGTCTGCCTTCTCCACACTGGCAATCTTTCTCTTCCAGCATCCCCGTGTCACATCATACAGTTCAGTTTCGCTCATTCCCTCACGATACGACTTGTTGATTTTGATAATTACAATATTTTCCTTGATATCTTCCAATGTAAGCTTCTGTGGCATATTTCTGCTGTATTTCATTTCCTATCACCTTTACAATTTTTATTTTCCTTACGCATTTTTTTTATCGTATGTATAGGCTTGATCCTCATTTCATCAGAAACAATTTTTTCTTCTAACATAATTTCTCCCATACGACTGTCTCTCCACTGAAAATTTTTTAATGTGTCGTCAAAAAAAGTATAATTATTCCTATTTGTATAAAAGCTCCTATAAACACAGCCTTTATAATTCTTTTTGCGAAAATGGTCTACTATTTTTTGTGTTATACTATAATCATTTGGATTATCAATAGGTATCGTGAAAAGAGCAATTACATTTTACAAAAACTGACGTGCATCTACATTATACTTTTCATCATTAATATCTAACGGTTTCGTATATTGCAATTTCAAAAAATCAATCGCCTGAACATCTTCCATCAATTTAAATTCTGCAACCGATACTAAGCGTCGAATTGAGGGTTTAATTTCTGAACAAGCAGTAATTTCATCCAAAGCTAGATACAAAGCCACCTCCCCTTCACGGCTTGTACGACCAACTTTTGCTTTTTGTGCCGGAGGATCTTTCGATTCTTCCCAATTATATCCATATAGTCGTTCTTTTGAATATCCGATTCCTTTATCAACTCTTTTATCATCTTTTTCGTCCAAAAAGCGCGCACGATAAAAAATTGTATCTTTGGGTATAGAAATAACAAACTGTTTCTTGAAATCATTCAAAAACAATTCATCCATTAACCATAATGCTTTCTGGACTTCCTCTTTATGAACTTCCTGACTACCAGATGCCCACCAATACAAATATTAAACAGAGCTGCGGACGTAAGACTCCTGAAATCACGCTCTGCTATTTTCTTTAAATTATTATTTTCATTATTTATTGCAAATTCCTTCCCAATTCATATTTTTAATGCCGTATCCTCTCCTTGCTCAATAGCAATTTCTACAAAATCAACCATCCTTTTCAAGAGCCAAAATGGCGCAAAATCAATTGTGGCACATAATGACAATTTACCATAATAATCCTTTCCCCCTCTTCTTCCGTCCTTATCCATAAATACACCCACAATCCGGTATCTCTTCCTCGCGGTAGTTTATCTTTCTTTCCTCTTCATTCCCCTCCATCCTATCATCCACATTTTTCCTCACGAGCTGGCATACACATTCCACATTCCCCGTCCCTGGAAACATATCCACCATTCCCAGTCTCCTGATCTTATATCCCGCCTCTGTCAATGGTCCCAGATCCCTTGCCAGACTGGTTGGCTTACAGGAGATATAGACCATATTTTCCACACCATATCCGATGATTTTTTGCAGAGCCTTAGGGTGGATACCGTCCCGCGGCGGATCTAATATGATATAATCCGGCTTTTCTGTGATCTCATCCAATACCTTCAAAACATCCCCTGCTAAAAATTCACAGTTATTTAATCCGTTAAATGCCGCATTCTTTTTGGCGGCTTCCACTGCATCTTCCACAATCTCCACGCCAATCACTTTCTTCGCCGCCGGGGCGAGCATCTGCGCGATCGTGCCTGTTCCGCTGTAAAGATCATATACAACGCTTCCCGCTTCCTTTCCCTGTACATATTTCCGTACCAATTCATATAAGACCTCCGCCCCAAGACTGTTTGTTTGAAAAAAGGAAAATGCGGAAATGGAAAATTGCAGTCCCAAAAGTTCCTCCAAGATCACATCCGTTCCATAGAGGATATTTTGACGGTCACACTTTACCGCATCTGCCAGAGAATCATTTTCGATATGTAGAATCCCCTTGATCTTTCCCTTGAAACCATCCTCCATTCCTCGGAGATTTCCCTTTTGTATATCTTTTTGATCATCCCTGCATTGTCCGAACATCTCCAAGATCCCATTCACCCAGGATTCCAGATCCACTTTCATCTGCGTGGAAGTCACTAGCGCCACAAGGATTTCTCCCGTCCTCGCCGCCTTTCGCACCAGAAGATGCCGCAGATATCCGGTATGGTTCATACGATGGAAATATGGGATATTTCTCTCAGCAAAATAGTCTCTGGTAAACATAAGTATTTTCCGGTAATCCTCATCCATGATCAGGCAGTCGGAAACTGTCAAAATATCATAAAAACTGCCTCGTTTATGTAATCCAAGACTAAGCAGACCGTCCTTTGTCTCATCCCCAAAGGTAAACTCCATCTTATTCCGATAACCATACTGCTTAGGGCTTGGCATGATCCCGTCATACAAAACCTCCGTTGTCTCCCCATTACAAGCCGTTTCATTTAATGCAGCATCCCCATTACTTGGCTTTAACCTGCTAAGATATGCCCCCAGCAGCTTCATCACCTGCCCCTCTTTGATCTTCAGCTGTTCCTCATAAGGGAACCCTTGATACAGACAGCCACCGCAGACCCCAGCATATCTGCAGATGCCGCCCTGTCCCGAACATCCTGCCGCTGCATTTTCCTCTTTGCCCTCTTCTATCCGGCGTAAATATTCCTTCTCACAGGGCGCTTTCTCCACTACCTCCAACAGCTTCCCTTCTGCCTGTCCACTCCGCTTTTTTGTGATGCGGAAAGAAACCGTCTGCCCCGGCAATGCATTCTTTACCGTAACATTCACTCCATCAACAATGACAATTCCTTTATTTGGAAAATCCATCCGTTCTACAATTCCTTGGTAAATTTCACCTTTTTTCATTTTTATAATTTTACCTTTCCATAATTTACAAATCGACGCCGCAGGCATAATATTTGCAAAAAGAATAAATACATTTGTAAATAATTAATTTTCTCCATGCCGCCTTCAATGGCTTAGATCTGGTAATAAGCATTGTTTTTCGCGATCAACACAACTAGAACTCAAAAAAGGGATGCTCAGGCATCCCAATTTATTCTATTATCTATCGGACTTAAGCCTATCCGGAAAATTACTTCTCCTCAGCCTTAGCCTCTTCCTTCTCTACCTTAACAGAATCCTTGCTCTCATTCTCTACAAGATCCTCGTCATCAAAGAAATCATCATCAAAATCATCGTCGAAATCGTCGTCGAAGTCATCATCAAAATCTTCCAGATAATCCGGCGTCATAAAACGATAGATAGCATAAACAACAGCAGCTACAACGGCAATAATACCGACGATAAGAAAGAAAGTCTTTAAAGCATTGCTCTTCTCTTCTTCCTTCTCTTTCTTCTTCATGATCTCATTTAATTTTACTGCTGTGATTACATCTTCAAGTTTATTCATCAGATAACCCACCTTTCTAATTCAGTTAAACTACGTTTAGCATACCACATTTTATATGATTTTACTATCCTTTTTTTATATCTTTTTCAATTTTGCAAACATTGCGTACATGATCTTCTGACCGACAGAATCAAATACAACTGTCACCTGTACATCCCGCGGTGTCTGCTCCATAGCAGTCACTGTTCCTTCGCCAAATTTGATATGTACTACCCTGTCTCCCACCTGATAATCCGGCTTCTCACTGGTAAGTTCAGATCCCTTTGACAGCACTATTTTCTTGGGTACATATGTTTTCTCAAAGTCAGATCTGTTGGCATGATATGGATTCTCCCGAAAGAAATCCCTTGCTTTGGATCCCTGAGACGGAACCTCGTCCCATCGCACTCTCTGGATCGGCACTTCCCCTTTCAGATACTCCTGCGGGATCTCTTTTACAAAACGGCTGACCGCATTGTACTGCGTCTCTCCCCGGATCATCCGCGATCTTGCGGAACTAATCGCCAGAATATCCTTGGCTCTGGTGATTGCCACATAGGCAAGCCTTCGTTCTTCCTCGATATCCTCCTCATTCCCACTGTTGATCGTCATATAGCTCGGAAAGACGCCATCCTCCATACCACTCAAAAATACCACCGGAAACTCCAGTCCCTTCGCGCTATGAACCGTCATCAGCAGTACCCGGGAATCTGCCTCATCCACCGCATCCAGATCCGATACCAGCGCCACTTCTTCTAAAAATCCACTTAACGATCCCTCCGGATTGTCATCCTCATAGAGCTGGATCTTTGTCAGTAATTCATCGATATTGGCAATACGATCCTCCGCATCATCTTCATCAGAAGCCTGAATCTCTTCGATATACTGGGTATCCTCCAACAGCTTCTGTGTGATCTCAAGAATACCGCAATCCTCCAGACGGGTACGAAATACCCTGATCAACAGGGAGAAATTCTTGATCTTCTCCGCCGCTTTTCCCAATGTCGGTATCTGCTCCGCCTCCGTGCAGGCGTCAAAGAAGCTGATTCCCTTACTGTCCGCATATTCCTGCACTTTGGTTATGCTTGTAGCCCCGATACCGCGTTTGGGCACATTGATGATCCTGCGTACCGCCAAATCATCTTTTGCATTATCAATGGTTTTTAGATATGCCAGCACATCTTTGATCTCTTTTCTGGCATAGAAATTAACTCCGCCCACGATATGATAAGGAACACTCTGATAAACAAACGCCTCTTCAAATGCTCTCGACTGTGCATTAGTACGGTACAGGATCGCACAGTCTCCATACTCATATTCTCCCCGCCGCTTCAGTCTGGCGATTTCGTCAACGATCTCTTCCGCTTCTTCCTTACCGCTGTCGTACAGTCGAAACCTTACCGGCGTATCCTCCTCCCGCGCAGTCCAGAGCTTCTTTGGCTTTCTCCCCGTATTGTTGGAGATCACTGCATTGGCGGCATTTAAAATATTCTGCGTACTCCGGTAATTCTGCTCCAGCTTAATTACTCTCGCGTCCGGGTAGTTCTTTTCAAAATTCAAAATGTTTTTGATATTGGCTCCCCGGAATTTATAGATCGACTGATCATCATCTCCCACAACGCAAAGATTCTTATGCGCATCTGCCAACAGCTTGATCAATACAAACTGTGCCGTATTCGTATCCTGATACTCGTCTACCATGATATAACGGAATCTGTGCTGATAATTTTCCAGCACCTCCGGACACGCCTTCAGAAGATAGACCGTCAGACGGATCAGGTCGTCAAAGTCCAACGCATTACTTTTCCGAAGCGTCTCCTGATATTCGCGGTAAGCGTCGATAAAACGCTTCTTTCCAAAATCAGCTGCATTCTGCAGGGCATAATCATCCGGTCCTAAAAGCTCATTCTTTGCATTGGAAATCTCCCTAAGCACCGTCGCTTCCTTATATTGTTTCGGATCGATCTGCAGCTTTTTAAATACCGCTTTCATGACGCTCTTGCTGTCATCCGTATCATAGATCGTAAAATTCCTGTCATATCCGATCTGATCGATGAACCTTCTAAGGATCCGGACACAGGTGGCATGGAATGTCATGACCCAGATACTTTCCGAACCAAATCCAACGATCCTGTCGATCCTCTCCCGCATCTCTCCCGCCGCTTTATTGGTAAATGTGATCGCCATAATATTATAGGGATTCACATTCTCCTCTTCGATCAGATAGGCAATTCTATGGGTAATGGTCTTCGTCTTGCCGGAGCCCGCCCCCGCCAGAATCAGTAGCGGACCATCCACATGCACAGCCGCTTCCCTTTGTTTATCATTTAATTCATCCAACTGCATCATCATCTCTCTCCTTCAATCCATACGATCACTTTTCAGCATACTCCGACCACAATTCCTGCGATAATCACTGCGGCACAGATTAGCTTATACCCGATATTTTTCTCATGAAAAATCCATTTCCCCGCCAAGATCGTCACGATGCATCCCGACTGCTTCACAAGCGTCATCACCGTGACTCTGGATTCCGGTATGGCATTGGCGATGAACAGCGCTCTGTCCGCCACGATAAACAAAATACTTAATATCCAGATCCAATAATTTTTTATCGCTTCCTTCCAGCGTACCTTCGTCCTGCTAAGCAGTAGATATAATCCATAAAATGCAACCAGAAAAAGCATATACCAGAACTGCAGCTGTCCCGAAGTAACGGTCTTTGTGATCAGCTTATCCATCAGTCCGGACAAAGCATTGAGCAGACAGGAAGCAAAGGCAAGCAATACATAAACAGTCCCCGTGTGTTCCGGTTCCTTCGCTTTCTTCAGCCTAAGCATCAGCAATCCTCCTGCCACCAGCAGAAGTCCTATGATCTGATTGCCCTCAAGCGTCTCCTGCAGGACGATCACGCCAAGCAGTGTGGCAAAAAGAACTCTGGACAGATCAAGAATCCCATAAATACTGATGGGAATCTTTTCAATCGCATGAAAGCTTGCAATCCATGCCAGAAAAATGACAAAAGATTTCAATGCGATCCATCCCATCTGGTTCACCGGCACTCCTGCCGCCTCTTTCGCGTCGGGAAGCAGCATCAGAAACCCAAACAGGGTATAAAAGAAAAGTACCTCCATAACGGTACTTTTCTGAAGGGATTTCTTTTTTACGATCTCCCGGACTCCTTTGATCAGTCCATATGCCAATGTCAATAATATCCATTCCATACTTTACTGCCAATATTTCATTTTATTTTTCAATGCCGCTTTTCTGAAAAAAATGCAGGATAACCCATAAAAATACCGGTATTACAATATCGCAGAGCAGCAACGCTGAAAAAACCTGTTCCTTTCCATCAAAATCAATGCATGCCACAACAAATGTCGCCGCCACAAGAGCCAGCAATAGGAATACACCGATTGCGGCAGCAATCCTTTTTGCCGCCAGGGTGACCGGCTGTCCTGCCTCCGGTTCACAATCCACGGACTGCCCCATCCTATCTTCCATATTAGTAACCCTGCCTTTCCACAACCCGGAAATTTGGGCGCAAGCACAAATTTCTGTGTGAGACTTAGAACTTCTCTGCGAAGCAGCCATTGCTGCGAGCAGCTAGAAGTTCTTCTCACATTAATTTCTTGAGAGAGCTCTTTCTGTAGATGATGTCCTCCCTGCCCGGTCCATTGCTGACCATCGTAATCGGATAGCCGATCTGCTCTTCGATAAACTCCACATATTTACGGCAGTTCTCCGGCAGTTCCTCATAATTACGGATACCTGCGATATCCGTCTTCCATCCGGGCATTGTTTTCAGCACCGGCTTTGCCTTCTCCAGCTTATGCGTCACAGGGAAATCTGTCGTCACCTCTCCATCAATTTCATATCCGACGCATACCGGAATCTCATCCAGATATCCCAATACATCCAGTACCGTAAACGCCACATCCGTCGTACCCTGCAGACGGCAGCCATATTTGGAAGCGACACAGTCAAACCAACCCATACGTCTGGGCCGTCCAGTGGTTGCGCCGTACTCACCGCCGTCACCGCCTCGGCGTCTGAGTTCATCCGCTTCTTCTCCGAAGATTTCCGATACAAAAGCGCCTGCTCCGACTGCAGAAGAATATGCCTTGCATACCGTGATGATCTCCTTGATCTCATACGGCGGGATCCCTGCGCCCACTGCACCATAGGCCGCCAGTGTATTGGATGAAGTAACCATCGGATAGATGCCATGATCCGTATCCTTCAGGGTTCCCAGCTGTCCCTCCAAAAGAACGGTCTTTCCCTCCTTCAATGCCTTGTCTAAAAACGCTGCCACATCACATACGTAAGGTTCTACCATCTTCTTATATTCCATCAGTGTCTCAAACAGCTCCTCCACCTTCAGAAGCGGTTTGTGGTAAAGATGTTCCAGCAGGACATTCTTTGTCTCCACCACCCTTGCAAGCTTTTCCTTTAAAGCAGACTCATCAAAAAGCTCACATACCTGAAATCCGATCTTCGCATATTTATCCGAATAAAACGGTGCAATTCCGGACTTTGTCGATCCGAAAGATTTTCCTGCAAGACGTTCTTCCTCATACTGGTCAAACAGGATATGATAGGGCATCACCATCTGGGCCCGTTCGGAAACCAGAATCTTTGGCTTGGGCACTCCCTTCTCAACAATCTCCTGTATCTCCTGAAATAAAATGGGGATATTGAGCGCCACACCATTACCGATCACACTGGTGGTATGATCATAAAATACACCGGATGGCAGCGTATGCAGCGCAAATTTACCATATTTGTTTTTGATGGTGTGTCCCGCATTGGCGCCACCCTGAAACCTGACGATGATATCGGCATTCTCCGCCAGCATATCTGTGATCTTACCTTTTCCTTCATCTCCCCAATTAGCTCCAACTACTGCTTTAACCATAAATAAGCCTCCTCATTTTAAACCATACTCTTTATACAACAATCTCAGCTTTTGCGCCCAGCAGCTCCTTATGACCATCAAGGATAGGCGCTATCACACCGTTGAGATATTTCTCCACTTGAATCACTGAACGTCCGATATAAAGCTCCGGCTTCATAGATTCCTTTAATTGTTCTAAGGTAAGAGGGAAACAATCATCCTCCGCAATCAGCTCTAACAGATTATTGTCCAGTCCCCGCTTCTTTACGTTCTCTCCAGCCTGCATAGAAAGGGTTCTGATCTCCTCATGCAACTCCTGCCTGTCGCCGCCTGCTTTGACAGCATCCATCATAATATTCTCTGTTGCCATAAATGGGAGCTCCGACATCAGATGTTTCTCAATCACTTTTTCATTGACTACAAGTCCATCTACAACATTCAGGCAAAGATCCAGTATGCCGTCTGCCGCCAGAAATCCCTCCGGAATCGATATCCTCTTATTCGCTGAATCATCCAGCGTCCTCTCAAACCACTGCGTTGCAGATGTGATGGCCGGATTTAACGCATCAATCATCACATATCTGGACAAAGACGCAATCCTTTCCGAACGCATCGGATTACGCTTATACGCCATAGCCGAAGACCCGATCTGACTCTTCTCAAACGGCTCCTCTACTTCCTTCAGGTGCTGCAATAGCCTGATGTCATTGCTCATCTTATGAGCGCTTGCCGCAATCCCCGCAAGAATATTGCACACTCTGGTATCCACTTTACGTGAATACGTCTGCCCCGACACCGGATAACATGCCGCAAATCCCATCTTCTCAGCAATCATGGGATCAATCTTATCAATGGTCTCCTGATCCCCGTTAAATAATTCCAAAAAGCTCGCCTGGGTTCCTGTCGTTCCCTTAGATCCCAAAAGCTTCAATGTACCCTGCACATATTCCAGATCCTCGAGATCCATCACAAACTCATTCATCCAGAGAGTCGCCCGTTTTCCGACTGTCGTGGGCTGTGCCGGTTGGAAATGTGTAAATGCCAGCGTCGGAACACCTTTGTACCGATCAGCAAACTTAGAAAGCTCATCAATGACGCAGACAAGCTTCTTTCTAATCAGTTTCAACGCCTCATTCATCACAATGATATCCGTATTGTCCCCCACATAGCAGGATGTCGCCCCAAGATGAATGATGCCCTTTGCCTTCGGACACTGCAGTCCATAAGCATAGACATGGCTCATTACATCATGCCGGACTTCCTTTTCCCGCTTTTTCGCGTCTTCATAATTGATATCATCCTGATGTGCCTTTAACTCATCAATCTGCTCCTGCGTGATATCCAGACCCAGTTCCTTCTCCGTTTCCGCCAATGCGATCCAGAGCTTTCTCCATGTCCTAAACTTCATATCCTGTGAGAAGATATACTGCATCTCCTTACTCGCATATCGCTCTGACAGCGGGCTGGTATATACATCTGTTGCCATGGTATTCCTCGCTTTCCATTCTTAAATTGGTCTTGCATTATCATCTTCTATTATTAAGAAGCAATGCTTCCAAACTTTCAGCCTGACTTTTTCATTAATACTGTAAGCCTTTTTAAAATCTTGCGTATCATAAAAAATATATCTTGGTCCGCTGTCAGTCTGTATGAGTATTTTTACTGTCTTCGTATGTTGATTATTTACTGTGTAGCTTGAATTTGCATATCCATATACAATGCCTTGAATCTCTTTTCCTGCTATCGAAGTCATTATATATCTGTACAAAAATTTAAAGCAGAGCGCAAACGCAATGATGCCTATCAGCGCAAAGGGTATGCACATGACGACCATGGACAACGTTCCATTTTTTCCGGGGGCTTCATCAAATACTATAGGCAAAAGAATTCCAAAAAATCCAAAAGCCAAGGCGAATATCGCGCTGAAACCTACATTGAAAAAATTTAATTTTGCTGACTTACACTTGTACTCTGGATAATCTAAATAGGCATCTGTCGTACTAACATCGGTAGTCCTGCCACAATATGGACATACCTCTGTTGAAACTGTAGCTCCACAACCTTTACAAATCACTTTAAACTTCGGCTGCATCTGTTCCATAATTCCTTCCTATCAGTAGATTTATAATATCCAAACGAAGAGAGATGTAAAATAGTTCCGCAATTATGCCAGTCCCAATCGCTTAAATACTTCATTATAAGCTTCTTCCACATTGCCAAGATCCCTACGGAAACGGTCCTTATCCAGCTTTTCGTTGGTATTCACATCCCACAAACGGCAGGTATCCGGCGACGTCTCATCCGCCAGAATGATCTCTCCATGATAACGGCCAAACTCGATCTTAAAATCAATCAGCTTAATATCTGCCTGCAGGAAATACGCCTTCAGCACTTCATTGACCTTAAACGCATACTTCTTGATCGTCTCGATCTCCTCCCATGTAGCAAGGTTCAGTGCTCTTGCAAAATAATCATTGATAAGCGGATCGCCCAATTCATCGTTCTTATAGGAAAACTCCACCGTCGGCTCTTCAAACGGAGTACCCTCCGGTACCCCAAGCCTTTTAGAAAAGCTTCCTGCTGCCACATTCCTGATGATGACCTCCAATGGCACGATCTCTACTTTCTTCACGGCAGTTTCGCGCTCGCTTAGCTCCTCAATAAAATGTGTCGGCACGCCTTCCTTCTCTAAAAGCTTGAATACATGATTGGTCATACGGTTATTGATCACGCCCTTGCCGACGATTGTTCCCTTTTTCTCTCCGTTAAATGCCGTCGCGTCATCCTTATAATCTACGATCAGCACATCCGGATCATCCGTCAAAAATACCTTCTTTGCTTTTCCTTCATAAAGCTGCTCCAATTTTTTCATGTCCGTTTCCTTACCTTTCTGTAATTTATCTTTTTAAAAGCCATCATAATACCCAGACTTCTATATTTACTCTTCCAATAAATAACAATTCCCCTGCTAAGTATATATTCTATTATCTTATATGTCAAACATGATTTCTGATCTTTTATTGCAACGACGGTTTAGAACCGCGGTTTACGGGCAGACTCTTCCCCTCCGGATTTTCACTGCGGCCGATACTGATTTACTAACTGGTCGATCTCCTTTGTAAACTGCGGATATCGTTCCTTCACTTTCTCAATCTTCAATTTTGAATTTTTCACAATATTTTTATTGTATTCGATCTGCTCCCGCAGCTTCTGCCTTCTGGCGATCAAGGCATGTCTGACTTCGACCATCTCCCTGCGGTCGATCAGCGCCTGACACTGATGCGTCCAGATATCCGGATCCTTGATCCCGTACTGCCGCAGCGTCGCTGCCAGTTTTTCATAATAATACTCCAGATCTTCCCTGAGTTTTTCATCTTTTAATCTGGCGCCCGTTTCCTCCACAAAAACATCCCACAGCTTCTCCAGCTCCGACGAATCCTCCACGCCAAATTTCATATACAGATACGACAAAAGATTCGTATTATTTACATATCGGATCTTCACCGTATTCTGCAGAGCGATCAGTTTATTTAATTTCTTCTGCGCTTTCTTAGATTCCGTCCCTGCTTCCATATGACGCAGATACAAAAAGGTCAGCGCCACGGCACCTGCACCCCCGGCAATAATGTAGCCGACACGGACGTCCATCTCAAAACCAAACTGCAGAATCAAAAGAAAAATCATGCACATGATCATCGTAACCACACAAATCAATGCGATCCCCCGTGTATTCACCAGAGCAGAAGCGTATTCATGTTTCTGATACATACAACTCTTTTTATCCGCGCTCAGCTTCCGAAGATCCTGCTTAATAAGTCTCCGGTAATCTTCGGCTTCCTGCATTTTTTTGATGCCGTCAGGGATCTCCGCCTCCAGACGTTCCAACCTCCTAACCGCCTGTTCCGAAAGCCGGCTTGTCTTAGGATAAAGCTTGCGTCTCTCATCCTCCAACATAACTACCTTTTGCGCCTGCTCCACGATCATGCCCTTGATATCCGCGGAAAGACTGTCAATCTCCTCCATATCCATCAGCAGAGCCGTGACCGCCTCATATTCATCCTGATACTGCTCTCCGCGTTTTTCCGCCTCTGCCATCTGCCCCAGACATTCCAAAACAAACACTGTTCTCTGGTCAGAATCCAGGAAAAACTGTTCCTCCTTAGGAAGTTCGACATTAACCTCTTCTTTTTCCGGGTTCCAGTCCTGTTCATTCTCCTCTGTTCCGTCGTCCAGATCGTGATAGTACCAGCTATTCCATTTTTCCTTAATCTTTTTAATGAATCCCAAAAATTTTACCTCTTTGTAATACATAAAATTTATTTTATTCAATCACCATATTTCTGTATAACTCTTTACAGGCGTTGTTCATCTGCTCTACCTGTCTGGAATACTTTTCCATATTACCCGTTTCACGCAGTCGCCGCATCTCCATGATTCGCATATGTTCATCTGAAATCTTCCAGTCCTTGTCAACCTTATCCATCATATGCTCCAAAACTCTGGAAGCCTGATAATACTCTTCGTTTTCGCCGATCAGCTTCAGATACCCCGCATCCGGTCCAACCATCCGCCGGATCGCCAGATACGCCACCTGATACTCCTCCTTTTCCTGCTTTTCATAAGCCATCTTAAAATATTCTCCAGCCTGTCCGAACAGGAACAGATGGGCATAGATAACGCCCATATTATAATAAACGGAAGCGATAAGTTTATCATCCTTCACTTTCGCCAGCTCCTCCGTCAGTTCTTCGTAAGCCTGCAGCGCCAAAGCATACCGTTCATTCTTCAGAAAATAATCGGCACGTATCTTATTTTTCTGCAAAGAATTCATGCTGTAGTTGGCCGCAATCATCCCGACGATGGCATCAATCTCCTCCGCCGGGCAGTAATGCACCGTTTCCAATAAAAGCCTGACCTGATCTTCTAGCCTGACTCCCTGCCTGATCTGCGCCCGAAGCGTCTTGGCAAGTGACGACAGCATACACTCAGAGTCCAGCCACAGAAGCATATCCTGATTGATAAAATCTTCCTCCAGAAGATACGCATTATTGCAGATATAATAGCACAGTTCCTCCACACAGTAGATATGGATCCATGTTCTTTTAATCGTATATGCGGTTTCGGCATAATGCCCTACACATTGGTATATCCTTCCCACGTTTCTCCTCTTGCCTTTCTATTACAAGTCTATCTCGCTTACCCACTCCATGCCGCTGGCCGGATAAAATTCCCCAAATCCCAAATCCGTCACTTTAACATACAGTCTGCTTTCTGACAACATCCTGACTTCCATATGAATTCTGGTAGCCCTCGGAGGTCGGACAGGACATCCCTCCAGATAAAATTGCAGTTCTCTAACCTTCTTGCCATCCACAGGCGTAACCTGCATCTGTATCGTATCCTCTCTGTCCAGAATCAGATCGCACTCTTTGGAAACCTCATACCAGTTCTTACCTGCATCCAGAAGCGCCATATAAGAATCCTCTCCTTCGCGCATCACACGCATACCCAGATTGGACTTCAGCTTGTCCTTTCCTAAGAATACATGCTTTTCTTCCACCTCGGATACGATAAGTTTCTCTCTTGCGCCATAACAGGCGCCCTTACTGAACAGATTATTGCCCTGAAATACCCTTCTGTTCGTGCACATATATTTCAAAGATTCCTTACACCAATCTTCACTAAAGCCTTCCCCTAAAAGATAGACAGCGGAAACATAATTTTCATTGCACTGTTCTACCAGATATTTCAACAGTGTCTGATCCTTCTTCTTATATTCCAATTCCTGCGCTGCGCTGCCCTCCGGATAATCCCCGCTTCCAAATCCGTCATAACTCTTTTCATCCACCAATACGACCATCGGGCTCGTGTGCGGATTTCTTTTAAAACGAAGGAGCCTCAACTGATCCTTCAGAATCTCCAAAATCAGTACATCACGGGTCCATAGATCTCTGGACTGCTGCAGGATATAATGATACGCGCTTTCCGAATGGCTCTGAAAAAACACCTTTTCCGGTTTGATCCTAAGGATCGACACCACCTGATTCAACACCTGTATCATCCTCGTATCCGGATCTTCCACTGTAATCACGATCGACACCACCTTCTCCATAGGCGCCGCCAGCGCAAGCATGGAAAGACACTTCTTAACAAACAGCGCCAAGAGATCCACTGGATCATAATCCCTCGTCTCCACCTCAATCAACGTACCCGCCTTTGCCTTCGCGATCAGAGAAGTAAATAAAAATCCTTCATTTTCCCGTTCTGTCCGGAAAGCTTCTTCTCCAAAGGTCCATATATGCTCACCATATTTTTTCGCTAAAGCCGTGGGGATGCACAGCTTCTCTGGCCCGCCGGCCGCGCTCATCGTCACCGGTTCATCCTGTTCCGGTGTCCAATAGCAGACCTGCGCAAAGTCCTCCGTCAGGTCTATGCCGACCACCGCTTTATCCTTGGCAATCTTTTCGATGGCTCCCTTTTTCTCCCCGATCAAAGCACTGTTTCCTTTCTTTCCGTTATCTAATAATTTAAATCCGGCATAAACAAACGTTTTACCCGATAATCTTTAAAGGCATACTCCTCGACCAGTTTGCCGTATGTCTTATCATCCCGCATATCATGACTGATGATCATATGGTTCACCAGCTGGAATCTGTTATCCTGTGATACACCGGTCATCGCCTCCCTCTGAAGGGAACTCGACTGCGTCAGTTTCTCCTGCCGCCCGTCCTCCTCAGTGATATAATAGCGGATCCTCTCGCCATAAAAGATAACAAAGGACTTTACATAGATCCCACCATACATATGGATCATTTCTTCCTTCCGATATTCTTTCTCCTGTCTGTCTTCCCGTTCGATGGCGTAATGGATCACAACCCTGCTGTCTTCTTTTCCCCGGTATTCAATATAGCATCGGTCATCCATCAGATCCAATTTAGAGATCCATCTTCGGTAACACAGAAACATCGGGAAAAATATCTGCTTTTTCCAAAGTTGTTCGATAAATTGTACGGCATATTCCCGATCCTGTTCAGATAATATCCCCTGCTCAGCCTTATCCATATTCTTTTTCAGATAAGCCAGCCTGCACACCACAGGCAGTACCTCTCCCAACTGCTGCAGATATCCAGTCCGCTCGATCAGCTTTTTGCTTAACGGTTTATCACTCACAAAATAATCATAAGATAATTTTGCTAAAAATGCCTTCTCAATATCCGTCACTGTAGCCTGTGTAATATATTCTAAAAATATATTTTCCGCTTCATCCACATAAGTATCCGAATAAAGCATCTGTACCAGCATGTTCTCCAAAAATTTATGAACATCCATTTCAAAAGAATCCGCCGCCCGCCACAAAGTCTTCAGTTCCGTCATCAGCCCTTCCTTATACAGAAGCAGATACTGCAACGTCGTCTCATCATAGACTCCCCGACAGAAGATACCGTCGCAGATTTTAAGAAGTTCCGGTTCGTATTCAAAATCCGTCCTCATCAGGATCCTGTCGCACAGACGTAGCAGCGTCTTATCTCCCGAAGATTCTATCCCGCAGTTCCGAACCCACTCCAATGCCTTATCATAAAGGCCTCTCGCAACCATGATATGTATACAGATCTCCCTCTGTTCTCCACTTAAAGCAAGGGGATCAAAACGAAACAGCAGATCATCCAGCGGAATCAGCATATCTTTTTCAAAATAGTATTCTGCAAGCTTTACCATGATTTTGATCCTGTATTCTTCCGTGAGAGCTTCTTCCCCAGAAAGCCAATATAAAAACTTTTCATTGCGCTCATCCGCAAAGACACTCTCCCCCGATTCTTCTGCCCGATACAGCGCAAGATCTAAGGAAAGCTCCGCCTGTTCCATCAGTTCCTCCAGATCGGCAGGCTTCGTCAGCATCAGTTTATCATGAAAGAATCTGCGATCCACAAAACGGTTGCCATCCTCATCCTCTAAAAGGAGCGTGCTTTCCGTACCAATCATAGGCACGATCGCTCTTTTCTGACAGACTGGATACCTCATCTCCTCTTTCAGATGTTCATTTACAATCACCACATATTTGATACCATCCATTTCCACATCGACCTGCGCCATAAACAGCAGCTTTAGATATGCCGTGATCAATGCGGGATCCTCTTTGATTATATTCTGTGTCTGCTGATAAAGATATGCCAGATTAGCATTGATGCGTCCCTTTAACAATTGTTCTCTGACAAATGTCATAATCGCGGGATAGTAATCCTGATAAATATCATGATATGCCTGTCGGTATTTCATGATATTGGCATATAAAAACGCGTTTCTTTCATAGTCCAGATTGGATCGGTACGCAAAATACATCACAATCATCTTGGGCAGGCGGCCTTCATACGCAAGATCGATGGACATGATATAATATTCATATAATCTGGTCAGACGAAGTTCCTGATCCACCGCAAGCGCGTACCATTTAAAATATTCCTGTCCCATCTTATTACCCTTGATCAGCAGCGCGCAAATCTCCTGAAGAGTCTCATTTTTATTCTCCAGTTCATAACATCTGCATAACAGGCAATACAATTCTTCCGAAAATGTCTTTGTTTTGCCCGCCAGAAACACAAAACGGTTGCGGATCTCTCTGGTCAGAGTATTCTGCCTGATCGCGAATGTAATAAATGCCAGTTCAAAATCTCCCAATTCGGACATCAACGCTGGCATCCGAAGCAATGCATGCAGCGCCTCCAGAAACAGGATCGGGCTGGCATTACCATAATCATACTGCTGTTTTAAAAGTTCCCATTTTTTTCGGTCATTGGATGCATATTCTTCCTTCATGTAGATCAGCAGCCATGCCAGACGCCAATTGTGCGTATTGCGCACATAAAGATACTCCGTCTTTTCCGCCAGTTCGCGCAGCAGATCCTCATCTTTTGAACGAAGAGATTTCATATAATAATAGTATCCCTCAACCTCCGGAAGAACATCGTTCTCATTGATTAATATTCCGACACGCTCCAGAATCCTGTCAGCTTCCGTATATCTTTTCTCTGCCAGAAGAAGCTGAAGCTGATACAATCTGCTCACCAGATGATTGGCATCCTTGGATACAATGCGGTTCACGATGGCATGACATTCCTTGCCCCACTCATATTTTGTGATCCTGCCAGTTCTATAATCCATATAAAGATGCATCAGATGTGCCAGTTGTCTCCGCTCGATCTTTTCCTCCTCCATCCGTTCCATCCCATTTCGCCAGATCACCACAGGAATCCGGATGTTTCCATAGACGTCTTTGATCACCAGCGCCCCTTCATTTTTACCATAATGAAGGCAGTCCGCATGAATGTAATAATTCATACAGTATACATTTCCCAAAAAGTCCTCTTCTAACACCTGTTCCTTTTCCAGAGAGAGGAAATCACCTTCCACGCAAAGACGCAGCCTGGTATAACCCCAGCCGTCCCTGACAATGCTGATCGTCTGCATCACAGTTTCCGCAGGCGCATTGATTTCTATCTTCGTAATATCCGTCTGATATACAGGTGAAATCTTCTTCTTCACCACCATCAGAAAGTTCTCAACATTCTGTTCGTTATCCCGGCTGACCGACATCCCGCGGTATATGGAGCGGTACTGCCGTTCACTGCCGTTTAATATATTGATAAATCCGGGAGAATAGAAAAGTTTCACTGCCTCCTGCCAGTTCTCTTTTGCAAGATTAGCATAATGAAACAGATTCCTGATTACTCCCATGGAAGTATCCGGAAGATTTCTTTCTACCGTTATGCGATAGGGCAGTTCATACTCTCCGAGATTAGACACAATGGCAAAAACACCTTCACAGACGCTGCCTTCCTCCAGTCCATGCGCGTCAAACTGAAAATAAATCTCCATCTCCAGACCACCAAACTGATTGCGGGACACCAGCATCCGAAGATCCGACGCATACACATATCCCTCCGGTTTCAGTTTTTCATCCGCAAAGATGGTAAAGGAACCCCTTACAGTCTTGCCGAAAGCCACTCCATATTCCAAAGAAGTACACGAAAAAGACAGCGGGCTTTTTTTATGTCCGAAGCTGTAATCCTCCGCCAGCATGGCATCAATGATCTTTTTCACCGCATTCACCTCTTTTTCCGTGTAACTTTCCGAAGATTTTTCTCATGTACCCCCAATTTAGTATATCATCTTTCTTTTCGTTTCACAATTAATATTTTTATCTTTCCCATTCATTGGTCAGCGGCATGCTGCCTGTACACAAAATAAGACACATGAAACCGTTCACGATTCCATGTGTCTGTTATAATACTTTGCCTAAGATCTTATTTACAGAAGTTCATCAACAACATTGGCTGTTGTAGTTGCTTTATCCTTTTTATAGGTTCCCGCGCTTGTATATGCTGTAGCTGAAGAACCATATGTTTTAGAAAGAGAGTAAAGCTGCTCTGCCTTGTACAGCACCTTATTCGCATAGGAATTGGGGCTTGTTCCAAATACACCCTTCAAAGTGTCGCTGTCTGCTTCATTAAATGCTTTCGTATCCAGCTTCAGCTTATTATCCGAACCTACAGAAATACCAATTTCGGAAAGGACATTGGAATACTCCTTGGTCATGTTCGTCATCCACTTTGCTTTCAGCAGAACCGATTTGGAATCAGAATCACCGGCTTTGCTTACCGTATTGTTATAATCCTCTATAAATTTCTCAACATCCTTTAACAGATCATCCCTTTTCTCAGTCGAAAAATCAGAATGCATCAACTCATTTAAGGAATAAGAAAGGTCAGCAGAAGCATCTGCCATCCGATCTACCTTCGCCTGATATTTCTTTACATCCTCAGAATTGCTGTCAACGGATGCATTCGAGCTATAATATTTCTTAAGTAACTTGTAGTAGCTTCCGCTCTTAATAGACGAGTAGCTGCTGAAATCAATACCGAACATTCCAGAAGATGTATTGGAATTGTTACCACCAAATAAACCGGATAAGGTATTATTCTGCCAGCTGTTTGTTGTTCCCGACGTCCCTGTCATAGAGGAAAACAGGTTGGACATTCCGTTTAAATTATTAATACCTGCCATCATCATCACTCCTTTGATAGATTTTTATATTTTAAATGTAGCACCTTTTTCTGGAAAAATCAAGGCTAATAACATAAAAAAACCATGAAAAAAAGTCTGAACAGATTGTTTTGAACCAATTCACATTTTTCTATGAAAGACCATATGATAAAATAACGAATTATTTCATTGAGGCACACTATGGACAGTGGAACCATCAGCAGTAATCCAAATGACAATACCTCTAAAGGAGGATTGGTCTTTAACATCACCTCCACTCAGGCACTGATTCCAATTGAAAACGCGACGATCAATATTTATTCTTCTTCGGATCCCACAAGGCAGATCGAGCAGATAACAACCAATGATCTGGGGGAAACCGAGCGGATCGAGCTTCCCGCTCCCCCACTAGAATACAGCGAACAGCCGGACGAACCCAGACCTTATACAGACTATAATTTCGAAATCTCGGCGCCTAACTATGAACCGGTCTTCATTGAAGGAGCGCAGATCCTGCCGGATGTTACAGCCGTTCAGCCGGTATCAATGAACCCGTTTATAACGTCCAATGAGCCACAGGAAGATATCAATATCCCGGATCATACACTCTATGGGGATTACCCGCCAAAGATTCCGGAGGATGAAGTAAAACCCATGGACGAAAGCGGAGAGATCGTACTTAGCAGGGTTGTCCTTCCAGAATACGTTGTGGTACACGATGGCGTACCCTCCAACTCCTCCGCTCCAAATTATTATATCAGATAAACTGATTATATCAAAAATGTGGCTTCCAGCGAGATCTACGCAACCTGGCCAGAAAATACGATCTATGCCAATGTACTGGCAATCATGAGTTTTACATTAAACAGGGTATACACGGAATGGTACCGCAATCAGGGATATAATTTTACGATCACATCCTCTACCGCCTATGACCAGAAATTTATGTATGGTCGCAATATTTACGAAAATATCAGCCAGATCGTTGACAACATCTTTAATAATTATGTCTCCAGACCCGGTATCCGCCAGCCTCTGTTTACCTCTTACTGTAACGGCACTACCGTCACCTGTTCGGGGCTTTCCCAATGGGGTTCCAAATATCTTGGAGATGAGGGCTATACGGCGATCGAAATCCTTCGGTATTACTATGGCAACAACGTATATATCAACTCTACCGATTATGTCAGCGGCGTCCCTTCTTCATGGCCGGGAAGCAATCTTTCGCGTGGCTCCCGCAGCGACAAGGTACGGCAGATGCAGGAACAATTGAACCGCATCGCGCAGAATTATCCATTGATCCCCAAAGTCACTGTGGACGGCATCTATGGACCGGGGACGGAAGAAGCGGTCAAGGTTTTTCAGAAGGTATTCGGGCTGCCCCAGACCGGCGTCGTTGATTTTCCGACATGGTATAAGATCTCCCAGATCTTTGTCGGAGTATCACGAATTTCCGAGCCTTCATAACTCGGCAGAAAACAGGAATTTTGCAGACAGAAGAACGCGTTTTTCATCAAGCAAAAAGAGCCGGAAGTTTCCGGCTCTTTTATAAAACCATTTTTCTGAGTCATTTATCTGCCAAACAAGCTTACTGCCAGATCCAGAAAATCATCTTCTGTCCACTCATCCAAATTCCAAATACTATCACAGTCAACGCAAAGGAACTCTCTATAACCGCCATCATCATACTCAATGCAGATATAAGTTTCCTCATATGTCCATCCATCGGCATCCTCATAAGACTCCTCAACTAACATAACGTCGCTTCCGCCAAACGCTGTGCCGATCACCGTGATCTCCATATTGTAGTTCTCCCAATCCTCCGCCGACGGATAATCATCAACCGAAAGCACACCACCATTCAGAAGTCCGTAATACATACTCCCTGTCAAATAATTCTGCACCCAGATATATCCGTTTCCATCATTCTTGTCTAAACATACAAGCCCGTATTCGGGATCTGAAAAATCAGGATCTACAGTCCAGCCATTGGGGATCTTTACTTCGCAAAGGAACTCATCAGATTCATAATCCTTATTAAATGTAAAGCTACCGTTTTTATACCAATCATCATCCAGGTCATCCTCGATTGGATCGTCCTCGATTGGATCATCTTCAAGATCCGTCACAATGGGATCATCATCGATACTGCCCATAAGATCGTCGATAGAGACCGCGTCATTGATATCTACCGCATCATCTATCACATCATCCGGAACTTCTACTTTCGTATCATTGACATCAGAATAAACTGCTGAAATATAAAATTTTGAGAAAGAGACTGATTCAAGCCCCTCAAAAACGTCGGCAAGATCCTCCTCCCCGCCAAGATCCTTCACCATCTGCTCAAACATACCCAAAAGATCTGTATCGGACATATCCATCTCAGCTTTTACCAGATAACCGGTATCCTTAGAAATGTAATAAGTAATATCCGCTGATATATACTCAAACCATGACAACATGTCAACATCCATGTCCGCTTCTTCCATTACCTCATCGATCATGTCCTGCATCGGCTCTAAGATATCTGACCAGTCACTGCCTTCAATCGTTGCCGTAATCACATAGCACTCCTCGCCTTCTACTTTCTCAGTATCTTCAGCAAGTTCGCCATTCTCTTTCAGAACATCCTTCATCGCCTCAGCAATCTTGTCAGTGGTCTCCTGATCCATTCCTGCAGAATCATCCAATTCTAACTCTGTCATGTACCATTCGCCACCTTCAACACTTGCATAGCTAGTAACCGTTTCGTCATCTACGATCGAATATGCTTCAATTCCCAGTTTTTCATCAATGCCTCCCACCGGAATCTTCGCGGCGAATTCACCATTGATATAGGTTGTTACGGCATCTTTCTTGCCCACGGAATACTGTACCTCAAAATCTCCGTCAGCAGAGACGTCAAAGCTAAATCCCATCGCACTTATTGAAAGTTCGATTTCCATCTCTACATCCGCTGTCTGAGATTCGATCTCATTTTCATACAAGCCATCGATAAGAGACTCTACAGTCGGTTTACCGCAGCCTGTCAGCATAGACAACGAAAGACCTAAGGCTATCGCAAGCGTCATCAGCTTCTTTTTCATTTTTTTCCTCCTAAAATTTGTAATTTTATATGTATCAAATATGCGTATCTTCCAAATTTTATGCCTTTCTGAAAGATATCAACCTTCACAGGAAACATTTATGGTCAATACACATATTTTCTACCTTAAATTAACAGAACGAAAATAGCAATCATCGATTATTATTTTCCAAACAGATTCCTTGCCAGTTCCTCGAAATCCTCGTCTGTCCAGTCATCAACATCCATGCCATAAAAATCGATCGTCAAAAATTCGATATACCCGTCATCACTATACTGGATCAACAGATAGACGTCTTCCATATCAAATTGTGAATCCCCACTATCAAATGTATAAGATTCCCTCGCAAGGATCAGATCGCTGCCTTCAAAAGCCGTGCCGATCACTTCAAAGTCATAATCACAATCCGAATAACCCACTTCCTCTAAAAACTCTATATCAGAGGAGTCCACCCTCTTTTCAGCAACATAAGCAGACGCATAAGTATATAGTGGTTCTAACGCCTCATTGCTGATATAAATAAAGCCGTCGTCTTCATGGTCTAAGTACATGTCTACTTTTTTAGTAGAATAATCATCATCATAACTCCACGGTCCGCCGACTCCGACCTCAACAAGTTCTTCCTTTGACGCGTCACATTTGTTCAGAGTATAGTATTCCGCGTCCTCATACCCGTATTTCTGTCCACATCCTGCCAGCATTACCATACTGAGACCAATGGCTGCCGATAACAAAATATTTTTTTTCATTTTTCTTCCCCTCCATTTGCATGTTCATATAAAGTTCTTCAAATAATTATTATAGCTATTTTTTCAACTCCGTCAATCTTTTTTTCATAAAATACACATTAAGAATACTTAAAGTAGCAATTTTCCTTAGATATAATGCATTATTATATCAATTGTCAATTTTTGTCATTGATCGAAATATTCAAATATGTTATAAATATATGTGTTCGCGCATATAAGTGATAACATTTAATATTTTGTTTTCCTTGTTGCGCTGCTGACTACAGACCGGAGTGGAGATCATGAAAAGAGACCCCAAAGCACAAAAAAAGAACAACCGTATCAAGCAGAAAATACTGGTATATACTGGCCGCTTTTTCCTGTGGATCTTTTCCACTTTGATTGTATTGCTCATAGGCCTGTATGTCTTTCTTCTATATATTAACAAAGGACCGTCTCCCTATGTAAGAGACCTGTTTGTCGCTTCCGTCATGGAATCCAGTGCCGGCGGCATCATGGCAAAAATTTACTTATCCGATGAAGAAATCGCTGCCATACAGGAAAAAAATAATACTGTGTCTTTTAATGAGGTAACGGATACTACGCTGATCAACATCGTCGCGCAGCAGGATGCCGCAGCACATGCTGAAAGCACTTCATCCAATACTGCAGCAGACGACCACTCTGACGCGGAAATTTTTGAAGACGGAATTGAAGTCTATGAAGTCCGCGGACGTATGTATTATGGAAAAATAATGATTATACAGGACCCCTCCCGAGTAAAACTCGCCGTCATCGACCACTTTTCCATAGAAGGTCGTGGATCGACTCTTCTGGATCTGGTAGCAAAATATGACTGCGTTGCAGGCATCAATGGCGGAAAATACGAAGATCAGTCCGGGCTGGGCAGCGGCAGTCTTCCGGAAGGCATCGTTATCTCCGAAGGGAATCTTCTGATCGGAGAAAGCGATACGGCTTACGACCTCTGCGGACTTACCAATGACAATGTCCTTGTAGTCGGCACTATGACAGCTTCCCATGCTATCTCCATCGGCATCCGGGACGCTGTATCCTTTGGTCCGGCATTAATCATCAACGGCAAATCGGCAGGTTATTCCGGCATCGGCAGCGGACTAAATCCTCGTACCGCAATCGGCCAGCGCGAAGACGGCGCGATCCTCCTTCTAGTCATTGAAGGCAGGCAGACGTCTTCCATGGGAGCTTCCATGTCTGACCTGATTGAAGTCATGTTAGAATATGGTGCAGTCAACGCGTATAATCTGGATGGCGGTATGTCTTCCTCCATGGTTTATGAAGACGAAGAGATCATCAATAACTGCGTACACGGTTATGCCAGACGGATCCCTACCGCATTTGTTGTAGAGCGGAGCCAATAAATCAAGACAAGAAAGGCATGGTTATCATTTATGAACCCGCAAAACAAAAAAGAGGATACTTCCATATATCCCAATAACAAAGACTGGGTAGACTATACCGTGGATATCCATGACGGCTGGGCGGACGATGTGGCGCTTGTTTATCCGGATGGCGGCTGGAAACCAGAGGAAGGGGAACTAACCACTCTGAATCTGGAAACCGATGGCACATCTTTCGGCAAATCACCGGAAGGATATGCCGATGCGGAAAATAGCCCGACTGCTGCTGAAATCATTCAGCAGAGCCAGACTGCCGTCAAACCGAAAACCCATTATTTCAGAACCTTTTTGATCATATGGCTGGGTTTACTGGCGATTGCGATCGCTTTTGCTCTGGGTTATTTTTATGATTTCCTAGATTCCTATGAAATTGCGTATCAGACGTCGCTGCCATACCATATGATGGACAACATCATGCAGTCCTTTTATGATATGGATATGGACACCATCTATAAAATGCAGACGGATCTTCCCGTGATTACAGAATTTGAAACAGAAGAAACCGTTAAGCTTTATATGACGGGGCTTCTGGAAGGCACAGCGCTTTCTTACGAAAAAACAGCCTATTATAATGAAGATTTCCCGGAATATCAGGTCCTTGCAGACGGTTATGTCGTAGCGACCGTCTCCCTTCGGAAATCACAGACCGACCATCTGGAATACGATTTTCCCGTCTGGTATGTTTCTTCCTTCACCTTTTATACCCAACCATTAGAAACCTTTCATATCGAAGTTCCCGAAAATTTCACGGTCTATGTCAATGGGATCAAACTGGATCAGAATTATTACGTCAGCCGTACTTCCCCGGCAGAAAATACGTATGTGGAGCCCTATCAGACCCTTCCCGACATAAAAACCTATCAGGGAGACGGTCTGTATATCCAGCCCACCGTTACTGCCGTTAATAGTTTCGGCACAGAATATGTCGTCCTGCCGGAAGAAACAACAGGGAATTATATCATCCCCTATTCCGCCGACTGTCCGGATGCCGAAGCCATGAAAGCATTTGCGGTGGAAGCGGTAACCATGTATGCCAATTATGTATCAAATGATACGACAGACAATGCACTGGATCCATATTTCCCGTCGGACAGCACGCTGCTGCCGCTGATCAAAGCCAATACCTCAAGACTTTATTATGCCTCCCATCAGACACCGGAGATCCAGAATGTGGAGATCAGGGAATTTATTGCCTACAATGAAGATACTTTTTACTGCGAGGTCTATCTTGAGCAGAATATGAAACTCTCTTCCCAACGCGAGCCTGAGATCGTTCCGACAGACGGGCACTTTTACTTTGTCAGGATCGATGGGGAATGGAAAATCAGCAACATCGCATATTAAAAACGGATAAATTGGATTGACAAAATAATTTCCCGCCTACCATATCTGAGAGAATGCTTTATAAATCTCCAACAGATACGGTATGGCGGAAAAAATATTATGTCAACCTATGAATCTGTACTCTCTACGCCAGCATCATCATGATCTTATTGCTCCGCGCGACAAACTTCGTCATCGCCTCCGGTGCCAGCGGCGCATTCTGCAGAAGCGCCAGATCGTAAAGCTGCTCACAGAGAAGCTGTACCTTGTCGCCCTCCTTTTCCTCTAAGATCTTCTGCACCAGCTTATTATTCGCATTCAGGATCAGCGTCTGTCCTTCCTTGCCGAACATCCCCATATCCATTCCGGGCATGGAATACATCTTCATCATATCCTGCATCCTGCGACTCTCCTCGGAAACCGTAAGCATGGAAGAGATATCCTTGTTCTTCAGCTTCTCCAGTTTCACTTTGATATTATCCTTCTTGATGGCTTTTTTAAAGATCTTCTCAAGTTCCTCTGTCTGCTTGTCCAGTTCTTCCTGCGCCTTTTTGCTTGTCTTGGCTTTCAGGTCGTCCGTCAGGTCAGCGTCAATACGCATAAACCGGATGCCTTCATTCTTGCTCTCCAGCTGTGTCACAAACGGCTGGTCAATGCTGTGCGTCAGTATCACGGCATCCTTCTTTGCCTTCTTGAACATATTGATATACTGGCTCTGCTGCTGCTCATCCGTTACATAATAAACAGTCTTCTCCTTCTTTTCTTCCGCCGCAGCATCCTCCTCGGCATCTTCTTCATCAGCATCTACAATTTCCGCCTCGACTGCATTGCCGTCTGCATCCATAGCTTTTCCACTCTCTGAGCTGCCGTCCTCGGCAGTACTCTCTTCGTCTTCCGTGTCGATCGGCTTAACCTCCAGACACTCCGGCAATGTCAGATACTCGCCTGCCAGATTCTTAAAGAGGATATAGTCTGTCATCTTCTCACAGAACTTATCATCCTTTAAGCAGCCAAACTTAATGAATGGACTGATATCATCCCAATACTTAATATATTCTTCTCGTTCCGTCTTACACATGCCCGACAGCTTATCGGCAACCTTCTTGCTGATATATTCGGAAATCTTCTTGACAAACCCATCATTCTGCAGCGCGCTTCTGGATACGTTCAGCGGCAGATCCGGGCAGTCAATCACGCCTTTTAAGAGCATCAAAAACTCAGGAATGACCTCCTTGATATTATCCGCGATAAACACCTGATTGTTATAGAGTTTGATCACGCCCTCGATGGATTCATACTCCATATTGATCTTCGGGAAATATAAGATTCCCTTCAAATTAAACGGATAATCCATATTCAGGTGGATCCAGAATAACGGCTCTTTGTAATCATTAAATACCTTCCGGTAAAATGCGATATACTCATCCTTAGTACAATCGTTTGGATGCTTCGCCCAGAGCGGCGTAGTATCATTGATCGGCTCAGGACGCTTTTTGATCTTTAAACGTTCCTTCGGGTCTTCCCCTTCCTTTGCCTCCTGCTTTACTGTTTCAATCACGATATCCGTATCCAGTTTTTCCTCCGGATCGATCATCTGCGTCAATTCCTCGCCTTCCTGACTCAGATAGATCTCATACGGCATGAATGAACAATATTTCTTCAGAACGGAATCCGCCTCATATTTATTAGCAAATTTCAGGCAGTCCTCGTTCACAAACAGCGTAATCTCCGTACCAACCTCTGACCTGCTGCCGTCTTCCATAGAATATTCCGTCCCGCCGTCACATGCCCAATGGACTGCTTTTGCGCCTTCTTTATAAGATAATGTGTCGATCTGCACCTCATCCGCCACCATAAACGCGGAATAAAATCCCAGTCCGAAATGACCGATGATCTGATCTTCATTGGCCTTGTCCTTATATTTCTCAATAAAATCCGTAGCGCCGGAAAATGCGATCTGATTGATGTATTCCTCAACTTCGTCCGCTGTCATGCCAAGACCGTTATCAATAAACCGGATCGTCTTTTTCTCCGGACTGACGATCACTTCCACCTTCGGCTTGTAATCTGCAGGCAGGGAATACTCTCCCATCATATCCAGCTTCCTTAATTTGGTAATCGCGTCACAGCCGTTGCTGATCAACTCCCGGAAAAAGATATCGTGGTCGGAATACAGCCACTTCTTAATGATCGGGAATATGTTTTCGCTGTTATCAATAAACCGGATCGTCTTTTTCTCCGGACTGACGATCACTTCCACCTTCGGCTTGTAATCTGCAGGCAGGGAATACTCTCCCATCATATCCAGCTTCCTTAATTTGGTAATCGCGTCACAGCCGTTGCTGATCAACTCCCGGAAAAAGATATCGTGGTCGGAATACAGCCACTTCTTAATGATCGGGAATATGTTTTCGCTATTAATAGATAAACTTCCTTGCTTTGCTGACATCTTACGTCACGTCCTTCCTTCTGAAATATTTTATCTTACATAAAACATAGTTTAATACTGCCGGAAGTAAATGTCAAGGAAAAATTAGCACTCGTTTTGATTGAGTGCTAGCAATATACTATCTTGTACGGTTTACATAACTCTTTGTTTCATAATTAACATTCCAAAAACATCATAAATGAAATCATTTTTGGAATGTTAATTATGAAACTGCAGGTTATGTAAACCTCATTTACCAGTTAATATACCAGTTAATATACCAGTTAATGTGCCGGTTAATATACCAGCTTATACACTTAATTAGCAGAAAAATATTTTGCGTAAATATCAAAGAAATTGGAGGTTGCGCCGGACGCCTGTTCCGTAAAGCTAATAGCGTTCCACAGTTCTTCGTTCAGATAACAGCGTTTGTCTCCAATAAACATCGTGTAGATCTGTCCAAACATTTCCTGCTGCCGCTCTTTTACAATCTCCCGTTTTCTTGCCTCCGTCTGCTCCATATCATAGGTACTGATACATCGGAAGATATAATATCCCTGTTCTCCTTCTATGATCCCGCTGACTTCATCCTCTGCCAGTTGAAAGACCGCCTCCACCAAAGGCGCCTCCTGTTCCCCTTTGCGGTAATATGCCACCAATTCCTCGACATCACTATATTCCGATGCCAATACAGCAAAATCCTCTCCTTCCGCGATCCGTCCGCAGATACTTTCCGCCTGCTCATAGATCGCCTCCCGCTCCACCGCTGAAACATCAGCCCGTTCACCGTTTTCCCTGTCGTATGTGGTCGAAAGAAAGATCTGCCACACAGTCACTGTCCGCGCCTCATCATCGCTGATCTCCTGATTCACCCCCTGCACAAGATACTGATATACCTTATTGGCAAGAGCATATTCTTCGTAAAGCTGCAGCACTGTTTCCTGCGTCGCCCCATCCATAGAGGCAATCTCTTCTGCGCTTAGCGACTGATAATATTCCTCCGCCGCGTTTTCTGCCAGCTCCAGTTCCCGTTCATCCAGAGTGATCTCATAATATTCTGCCATCAGATTCATCATTTTAATCTTAGCAATCCTTGCTAACACTGTCTGCTTAATACTTTCTTCAATGCTAATCCCGTCAATGCTCTGCGTGAAGATCTCTTCCCCAAAGACATCTTCATACTGATTCCGAATATTGGTCAGATAGATCATGACCTCCGGTGAGTAGCAACTCATCCCCTCGATACGAAACACTTCATTTTCATAAAATCCCGTAGTAAGCACGATCTCCGTATCATCCTTACAGCCGTTCAAAATCACAAACAACACCGCACAGAACAAAAAGTCAAGTAACTTCCTGACTGCTCCTCTCGTCTGCTGCCGGATTTCTTTTTCTTTCCTCTGAAACATCTGTTGTTCTCCTAAATCTTTTTTAATACATTCTTATCCTTTAGAATATAATATCACAATCCTGACCAGCAGCTCTACGATCTTCTCCATATCATCTATACAGAGATATTCATGCTTTCCGTGAAAATTACCGCCGCCGGTGCAGAGATTCGGGCATGGTAATCCCCGAAAGGAAAGCCTTGCACCATCCGTCCCCCCGCGGATCGGCTCTATCTTCGGGGTGATGCCCGTCTCTTTCATCGCCAAAAGCGCGGTCTCCATGATGACAGGATGGGCATCCACCCGTCCTTTCATATTATAATAGACATCCTCAGACTCTACCACGACAGCACCATCGTTGTATTTCCGATTCATCTTAGCCGCCGCATCCAGAAAGGTCTTCTTTCTCTCCTCAAACAGTTGATCATCGTGATCTCTGATAATATAGGAAGCAACCGCCTTTTCCACCGTTCCGTGGACCGTCGTCAGATGATAAAATCCTTCATGCCCCTGGGTATGTTCCGGACGTTCCTGCCCCGGCAGCATCCGGTCAAATTCCTGCTGCAGAGTCAGGGCATTGATCATCTTGTCCTTCGCATCCCCCGGATGCACGCTTCTTCCGTGAAACGTCACCTTTGCGTCAGCGGCATTAAAATTTTCACAGGAAATCTCTCCCAATGCCCCTCCATCCACCGTATAGGCATAATGCGCGCCAAAAGCGTTGATATCAAAATGATCTACTCCTCTGCCGATCTCCTCATCCGCCGTAAATGCCACACAGATATTGCCATGGGCAATCTCCGGATGCATGGTAAAATGCTGCACCATCTCCATGATCTCTGTTACACCGGCTTTATCGTCCGCCCCCAAAAGCGTAGTTCCATCCGTAACCACCAGCCGCTTCCCCTTCAGCTCTTTCATCTCCGGGAAATCCTCTGCTCTTGTCCGGATGCCTTCCTTCTCATTTAAAAGGATATCTTCGCCGTCATAATTCTCGATCACCCGGGGATTGACATTCGCTCCGCTCATGGCGTCCGCCGTATCCACATGGGCAATAAATCCCACAGCTGGGATCGTTTTCTGCGGTTGATTGGAGGGAAGCACCGCATAAACGCAGGCGTACTCTTTATCCTGACGCACGTCCGGCACGCCCATCGTCCGAAGCTCCCGATATAATAAATCCAACAGTTCCTTCTGCTTGTCCGTACTGGGATATCCCTCTCCCTTTTCATCCGACTGAGTATCTATCTTCACATATCTTAAAAACCGTTCCAGTGCGCTCATGATATCACTTCCTCTCTGTTCGTCCCCACACATCTTAGCATAGATAACCGCTTCTCACAAGTCCAATGATCATAGATAAGTAAAAAAGACAGTACCGATCCCTCAGTACTGCCCTCCATGCTTCTGGTTCTTATGCCATTCCATTTACCGTCTTATATTTGTAAAGCATCTCCGCATGATTCTGCTCTTCGATCTGAATATCGCCCAGAAGTTTACGAACTGCGCTTTCTGCAAAGGAAAATACATTGGTATTGTACTCGGAAGAAACCATTTTTTCCGTACCGATACAGTCGGTTGCCAAAAAAGCGTCATTCTTCTTATCCGCCGACTCACTCATGGTATCGTACGTTGCCACCGGTGAATAATTCTTGCCGTCCTGATCGTTGCAGTTACAGGAAGGCGTCTTACCGGAAGCTACCTGCACCAAAGAATCGTAATGCTGCTGCTCCTTCTGTGCCAATGTACCAAACAGTCCCTTGAGTACCGGATCCTTAGCTTCCTTTTCGTATCTTTTGTACTTCTCGATACAGCACTGTTCCTGTGTCTGCAAATCCTTGATCACATCCATCTCTTTCTGACTTAATGCCATGTTTCTACCTCATTTCCTGTTATTAGGGAAAATGGAAGATATCCTACGCTTATGGATATATTTTCCTTCCCTTTCTCTAGTATAAACGTCAGGAAATGTTTTATACATCAGAAAAAAATATACTACACCGTTATCCCGCAATCATCTAATCGATAATACCGATAATAAAACTTAAAATAAATAAAAGAAACGGCAGTCCCCAACCAAACAAAAGAAAAATGATCAAAATCCACCTGGCAGTTTTATATGCCTTCTGCCGTTGAATCTCGTCCCCAGACCCGGACATCTGCATGCCGGACTTAGGGGACCATGTGTAGGTAATCTCCTGATTGGGAATTCCCTGATTGGAATTATGCGGAATCAGATCGCCATTAAAAGATACACCCTGACCTGTGGCATAAGGTTCCTGTGAATGATAATGCGTGCCGTCTACCATTTTCCCCGCCAGATGCTTATCGTCCGTCGTCTGGCACCAATGATTGCGGTGTCCTTTACTGATCACTTCGCCATTTAACGTCACCGTATTATCTTCATCAGGCGAACACACATGACCGCAAAACGGGCATTTGGGGCTGTTATTCATCTCTGTTGCACATACCGGGCATAACATATTTTATCTTCTCCTGTTTCATATCAATAGATAAGCTAACTTGTTTTTCTTCTGTGGTTATTTTATCATAAATATGTGAAAAAGCCAAATATTTCTCTATAAGCAAATAGCGTATATTTAATGGTGTGAAATGAAAAGTTTGCTTGACACAACATATAACATTTGATAAGATAAACCGTGGACATTGAAAAATGTTTCCGACGCTGCTGTAGCACAGTCGGTAGTGCGTCGCATTGGTAGTGCGGAGGTCACGGGTCCGATTCCCGTCAGCAGCTCTTGAAAATTCCCATAAATAAGTCCATGTATATAACTAAAAATATACATGGGCCTATTTTTTATTGTTGTTCCTCCTTTACATAAAATACTTACATTTCTCCATGTAAAACTGCTGCTCTTTCTCAAAAAGCGCAGTCAATCTATCTAAACTCTTTTCTTCCCTATATGCCTTTAATGCATCCAGATATTCGTTTCTATTTGCATCCTCAATGATAATCGGCACAATTTCATTCTTCAAACATTCTCTAAACAGGATCAATCTGCCTGTCCTGCCATTTCCATCCTGAAATGGGTGAATACTCTCATATCTTGCGTGAAACTCAGCCAATGTAGAAATATTTACATACTGATGATTGTACCAATCCATCAGTAAATTCATTTCCTGCTCTACATCATCAGGTTTAACAGTCTGATATATCCCGATCATATTCGGACGCTTTTTATATTCACCTATAGCGTATCCATTAGCACGATCTTCAAAAACGCCTGATTTTAACTCATAATGAAACTTCTTTATTAACTCTCCTGACAATGGTTCATCCAGCGTATCCAGCATTTTATTATACATCAAAAAATGACCATTCATTTCCTCAACATCTTTCGCGCGATAATAATCATCTGATTTTGGCAAAGTTCCATGATCAAACAAAGATGCCGTCTGTTCCTCAGTAAGCGTACTTCCTTCAATTTTATTTGAATTGTAAGCAAGCAGACGCTGTGTATATGCATATACACCTGATCTGTCAAATTTTTTTCGCTCTATTCTGAACCGTTGCAAAAGAAAATTTATAACTTCCTTATTTGTAGAATCCTCCATATACGCACCTCACATACTTCCAACATTCTGCACCTGCTCCCGTACTTCACGCTGCATCCGTTTAGGATTGCGATAAGCTTCTTTTACATTAGTTGCTGTGTTGTTTTTTATCTTTGCACCTAAATATTACCATATAAACATCATTTCACGCAAATAAAAAGATGTACTTATTAGCACATCAAAAATATATTTGTCATTTTACAATAAAACGGGACAAAATATTATTAGTTTATTTTCACTCCATACCTATAATTATCAGGGTACTCAATGTCATAAATATCCTCCCCATAGGGTATATCCAATGTATGGTTTTCACTTAACACATATTCTTTCCCTTTAATTTTAAATACACTGCCCGGCTCATACTTACAGAGTATTCCCCCGTTTTTTGTCAGGCTTTCATATTTTTCATTATATCGTTCCTGAGTGATAACCACATTACTGTTCTTTCCTGTTGAATAGAATCTGGTTGTCTCTGTATCCCCCATTTTCACCGTGAAGAAACCTGGCTGTATGCCCGCTTCCTCCAGATATGCCTCTACCTCACTCAATGGAAATCTTTCTGCAATATAGACAGTATCTTTGGCAGTACCAATATAATTCCAAAACATAGAGTACCTCTCCAGTGTTCCATCGTAAGGCGCACCTCTTAAAAACTCCGAAAAAATAGATTCCGGGCCATGATCATTTGTATATAAATAATGCTCTTTGCCATCTCCTGATACATATTTAAAATATTGGTTCTTACCAAAATCAATACAATTGTTTTCCGCTTTTATCTCTTTAAGTTCGGATGTGTTAATGGACGGGATCTGATCAGAAGTAAATGTTCTTCCGTCACGCAAAAAATGTACATTTCCTTCCGATTGCACATATGAATTATGATTGTTAATGAGCGTCAGAATATCCTTAGATATATATTTTGTTTTCTTTCCACTGTTAACAGTATACGTGCTAAAACAGATATCCTCATTATTACTTCTTACAAAAACATCTCTTTTTGTTTGTGTACTTTTTTCCCCCAGCAATATATTAATCAGCCTTTTTTCAGGATTTTTGTTTCTTGTTTTCTGTGCTAACAATAGATTTGTCACCCTAACCTTCATAAAACTTTCCTCCACTACTATTATACACTTTCACCTGATCATACTGTTCTATCAGTTCCCGCACTTGCGACGCAGTCATCATACACAGCAGCCAATATCTGTTATACCACCTTTTCCTCATATATTTTATCGGCAGACTTCTAATTTATCCATGGGAGAATGTCACGAAATGACTATTTTTAACACGAAATGACTATGAAATTATTATATGGCATTAAACGCAGGTCGATTGCAATCCGACTTTCACATTTTGTAAGCAAAAATCCACGCCTCATACGGATTTTATTTTTCCTGTTCAGTTTCTTTCTCCTGTAGGAATTGATGTGGTTCATCATATTGTTTCCATTTCAAACTCTAAGAATAAGGACGCAAAGATATAGATATGAAGATTCAAGATTTAAATGAGAGGGGAGTACAGACGAAGTCTTGGGTTAGTTGCTTAGCCAGTCCAAGAAATCGTCCGCACCCCCATTTCACATATATTAGGATAATCAGTCCGTTTTACATTAAGAAGTAGTTAAGATTAAGAAACTACTTGATTCATCATCTACTTTGTAACCGTTCCACAATTGTTTGTTTTTTTAATTGGTTGATTGTTGAGAAAGAAAAAATTACTTGAATAACCAACATAGTTACTGAGTATGCCAACATTTCCCAAATCGGAAACTGATACTTAATATCTCCAAATACACTCATACTATTAAACACTTTGCATATTGCGTATCCTACTAATGATCCTATTATAATAGCAAGAATTATTGCACCTACAGTATATAACAATCCTTCTATTAACAAAATATTTGAGAGTTGTCTATTTCCCAAACCGACTGCCTGTAAGATAGCAAATTCGTGTTTTCTTGCAAACACATTGGTAATAAGTGTATTCAACAAATTTATAAAGCCAAACACTCCTATAAACATTATAAATATAAAAACAGGGATACGATAATTTTCTAAAGCCTTTTCGTACTCTTCTATCCATGTATTTAAACTTGTAATATATACATTCCCTGTATTAGAAAATATTTTTTCCACTTCTTCCATTACAATTTCTGTCATATTATCATCAACATTAATAACTACTTGATAATTCAAATTATCAATAGATACAATATCTGATAGTATATCTGGCGCTGTATAAAGACTACTATATCCATTATATGGCATATTAGAATCAATTATTCCCATTATCTTAGCAGTGTAAAAACTCTCATTAGAAAGATTTATAGAAACTGTATCTCCTACTGCAACCTCCCATCCAAATATATCTTTCCACTGAGGGGTATTCGTTATAATAATTCCATCATTTTCAGATAACTCTTGAATATCAACAGTTCCGGCAATTAAATATTTCTCTAATAACCTTTGGTCATCTTCCGTCATAGCAGTAATAACCATTGGTTCCATATATCCTGTCGGTATATTCACATTCAAGACAGTTCCCTTGTACTCTTTTAAACTATTGACACCCACCAAATTCTTTATATTATCCACAACCTCTGATGAAAGCAAATTATTTTCTTGAAGCTCAAAATACTGACTACTCTGATACGCTTGCGGACCAAAAGCACCTAATTCAACACTAATTTCCCCATACGGAAAGTTTTGACGAGCCATCTCTCTTGGATCAATGGAATTAAAATAAGCTGAACTTCCCATTAATAAAATACCTGAAACTCCCAAAGAGCATACTGTCAACAAAAATTTTTTTTTATTTCGACCACAATTTAATAAAGCCAATCTAACAGGTGATAAAGTTCTATGTAATTTTTTTGAAAATTTATCACCCTTGCTATCATCAGTAATATACCTTAATGCCTCAATAGGTGTAACCTTAGATGCGATTTTTGCTGGTTTGATTACCGCCAGCATAACACATATATACATATATATATCAGCAATTATTGCAACAACTATTGCTGTCTTAATTTTTCCACCTGCTGGTACAAGTATATATCCTATAACTTCACCTAAAATTATGCCGATTGGAATACCAATATACGCGATGTAATTACCTTCTCTTAATACCATTTTGCTGATTTGCTTCTTAGATGCTCCAATAGTTCTTAATTTTCCATACTCATTTGTTTTCTGAGTTACCGAAACATAAAAAAGGCTATAAATAACAAGTGCGCACGCTGCAGCAACTATGCTGCTAACCACAAGTATAACCATCATGTATTGCGAACTTCTTTGTTGAATAAGAGAAAAGAAATTTGTCGAAAATGTTATCTGTTCCTGATCTAACTTATATTCTTTTGCAATATTTGATATTTCATTTTGTATTGCCGCTTTTGACCACCCCTCTGTATACACCACGTTAATATAGGCAGAATATAAAGGATTACTAATATTTTTTTCTATCAGTTCATTTGAAACATATATTGAATAATTTGAATCCTGAACTGGTAAAATACCACATAAAACAAATTGCTGATCTCCATTTCCCAAATCTAATGTAATATTATCGCCTATTTCTAATAATAAATCTGCTTGATCTAAAAAGGATTGCGTTACTGCTATTTCATTATATTCATTTGGCAACTTACCATTTATATTTGGATACTTACCAAGTTGTAAAAGATTTTCATCCATAGTTCGTACAATAACAGAACAACCATCATATTTAAGTACGCCAAGCAAATAGCTTAAGCCAACTTTTAGACGTTCATCCTCCTGTATAGCACTTGCTGTATCACTATCAAGTTCACTAAAAGCAACCTGATAGCTTCCAACAGCAGCTTTTAATGATTTTATTTGAGTAAAGAAAAAAAATACAGCTACAGACACAATCAAACATGAAGCCAGCGCAATTATAACAATTAGCAAGATATTTCTTCCTTTATCTACTTTTAGGTTTTTTTTCGCCAATTTATATACCATTGCATTTGATTTTTTCTTTAACGGAAATACCATTTTCTATATTCTCCTTTACTTCACAATCCTGCCGTCCTCAATTCGCACTATACGCTCCGCAAGATGGGCGATTTCATTGTTATGAGTTATCATAACGATAGCTTGATTAAATTCTTTATTTGTTCTTTTTAAAAGAGTTAATACATCTTCACTTGTTTTGCTATCCAAATTGCCTGTTGGCTCATCCGCAAGAATAATTGCTGGTTTTGTAATTAATGCTCTCGCAATAGCAACACGTTGCTGCTGCCCACCTGAAAGGTTATTTGGCATACTTCTCAACTTTTCATCTAATCCCAATATATGTATCACATCCGCCAAAAACTGCTCATCTACCACACTTCCATCTAATTCAACAGGCAGGACGATATTCTCATAAACATTTAAAACAGGAACAAGATTATAATTTTGAAAAACAAATCCGATATTTTTTCTGCGATAATTAGTCAATTCTTCATCGTTCATTTTTTGTAATTCTTCACCTTGTATTACTACACTTCCCGATGTTGGTTTATCAAGTCCCCCCATCATATGGAGTAAAGTGGATTTTCCACTTCCTGATGTTCCAACAATAGCAACAAATTCACTTTCTTCAATATTAAGATCTATCCCATTAAGAGCCTTAACGATATTCGCTCCATTACCATAATATTTTTTGAGATTCGAGGTCTGCAAAATACTCATAGTTAATCTCCCTTACCTAATTATTTTACACCAAACTCCTACCACCAATAATATAAAATCATTAGTGGTAGGAGTTCTCTGGTTCTGCCTCTTTAACAATTAGTTCTTAGGTGTGATCCAGTACGTCCCATCTAAGCAATCGGTAAGGCATGCTTTTCTCACTTCGCCAATGCAAACAATAATCAGTTCATCATCATATGCATTTACTTCAGCGTTTGTGAGTTCGTTTGTGTTTTTCGGCATGATTCATTTCCTCCTTTCTTTTAATACTTATATAAACAATCCAAGTGATTATTTATATCTATTAAAGGTATAGTATGTACTT
>JAIDPF010000041.1 GCA_029062895.1 Lachnospiraceae bacterium | reverse complement strand
TCCGGAGAAAAAGAGAAGAAAGAAAAAGAGAAGATGGAATCAGAAAGAGATTGATCTGTGTTCGGTTTTGAAGGTACATGTATCATCATGTATGAAAATATTTGATAAGGCCTAGTGGCTCAGTTGGTTAGAGCGCCGCCCTGTCACGGCGGAGGTCGTCGGTTCGAGTCCGATCTGGGTCGTCAGATTGAAAAATCAGAGATTTTCAATCGCGAATTTGAACCTGAGGTTCAAATTCGTAGTTGTGTTAAAATTTTTGGTAATAAGGGGTCTTAGCTCAGCTGGGAGAGCATCTGCCTTACAAGCAGAGGGTCATAGGTTCGAGCCCTATAGGCCCCACTTATAATCGGCACTATCACTTTTTACAAGTGAAATATATATAATATTATATGGGCGGATTCCCGAGTGGCCAAAGGGAGCAGACTGTAAATCTGTTGGCACTGCCTTCGGTGGTTCGAATCCACCTCCGCCCAGTCTATAAGGGAACTTGATCGAAAAAGAGTTTTTTGACTGTACAAAAGGGATAAATTAATATAATATCGCGGGGTGGAGCAGTCTGGAAGCTCGTCGGGCTCATAACCCGAAGGTCATAGGTTCAAATCCTGTCCCCGCTACTCAATGCCCAGATAGCTCAGTTGGTAGAGCAGAGGACTGAAAATCCTTGTGTCGCTGGTTCGATTCCGGCTCTGGGCATTATATTTTGGCTTTTGTTCAAAATATATATGATGGGATACTAGCTCAGTTGGTAGAGCACCTGACTTTTAATCAGGTTGTCGGGGGTTCGAATCCCCCGTGTCTCATAAAAGACCTAAAAAGGTCTTTTTTTATTATTCCTTTAACCTTAAAGGAATGATTTCTGTTTAGAGATAAAGCTACAACCAGAGACACGCTATTCTTGACATAGCATGGAAATTGTAATATTGTATTTTTAGCATGAAGATTTGAAAGCGCGGAGAGGTAATATGATAAATTTTGTCATTGCATTAGAGTGTTTTGGCATATGTCTGACCATTATAGCTGTACTCCTTTTGTTTAACGGGGAGGGGTCTAGAGAGCAGAAACTGCTGATCATCATTATGTGCGGCTCACTGATACAAAATGTGGGATATTTATTGGAACTGATCGCGCCTACGATGGAGGCCGCCATGACGGCGGTGACTGTGGAAAAGGTGGCTTCCGCTTTTACGCCGCTGTGCTACTGCTGGTTTATTTATATCTATTGTTCTATAAATCCGCCGAAACTATTTTTAAGGATTCTTTTCGTATTTTGTTTTTTATCTCTGCCTGCGATGATTTTTAACTGGCAAGGTCTTTTTTATCGGGAAGTACAGTGGCTGGAGTTTATGGACGGATTTAATTATATCAGTCTCAGCTACGGTCCATTATATATTTTTTTTACGACCGTTCAAATTATTATTCCCTATGTGCTTTGTATCATCACGCTGATGAGGGCTATTCATGAACGCTCGGATCAGCAGGTCAATCGCCAGTATTGGACGATCCTCTTTATTTCCACACTGCCGGTGATGGTTTTGATCGCCTACGTCGTTAAACTATTGAAAGTTTTTGATTTTACTCCGGTGACGTATACGATCTCTATGGCCATGGTGGTCATCGTGATCTGGAGCCGCCGTAATTATGATTTCCGTCATCTGGCGGCAGAGAAGGTTTTGGAGAGTATGGGTGATGGCGTGATAACGCTGGATGATCATGATCGGCTGGTCAGCTATAACAGAGCGGCGGCGAATATATTTACCCATCTGCGTGCCCATAGGCCGGGAGAGAACATCCGAGTAGTGGAGGGCTTCCAGGAGGAAATGCTTAATGAGGAAATTCCGCAGAGTTTTTCGATCAATGGACAGCACTATGAAAGCCACAGCAAGCATATTATAGATGAAAACGGAAAGATACAGGGTTGTGTTATTTTGATTCTTGATATGACCGATATCAAGGCTTATATCAATGAGATTAAACGGGTGCGGCATCAAGCGGAGAAAGCCAGCATTGCAAAAAGTGAATTTCTTGCAAATATGTCCCACGAGATAAGAACGCCGATGAACGCCATCATTGGGTTGAATGATATTATTATGGAGGAATGCGGAGATACTGAGATTTATGCCCATGCCAAAGATGCGCAGTCTGCGGCAAAAAATCTGCTGACGATCATCAATGATATTTTGGACCTTTCCAAGGTGGAATCGGGCAAAATGGAACTGATAAAAGTAAATTATTACATAAAAGTCACGGTGGATGAGGTCATAGGAATGATGGATATGGCTGCTTCCCAAAGCGGATTGATCCTGAAGTATGAATGTGACGAAACCATACCCTGCCGTTATTGCGGTGACGATGGCAGAATCAAACAGATTCTGATCAATATACTCAGCAATGCAATAAAGTTTACGAAAAAAGGATATGTACGCGCGTATGTTACCGGAAAACCTGGAAGGAACGCGGATGAAGAATTGATTACTTTTTGTGTGGAGGATACCGGTTGCGGTATTCGTGAGGAAGATCTTGACAAGATTTTCGAGGATTTTCGTCAGGTGGATTCTAAGCGAAACCGGAGTGTGGAAGGTACCGGACTGGGACTTGCCATTGTGAAGCATTTGGTGGAACTGATGGAGGGTACGATCAAGGTGGAAAGTACCTATGGTAAGGGAACGATGGTTACGATTACCATCCCCCAGAAGATCGTAGACAGCCGTCCGATTTCGGAGATGCCGGTAATTCCGCAGACAGAACAGAAAATCGTGGATATGTTTACCGCGCATGGCGTGAAAGTGCTTATTGTTGATGATAATGTGATCAATCGTAAGGTAGCCAGAAGCTTTTTGAAGAATTATGGTTTTGATCTGACAGAGGCGGAAAGTGGTCCGGAAGCTATAGAATTGGTGCGTTCTGTTCGGTATGACATCATCTTTATGGATCATATGATGCCCGGTATGGACGGCATTGAGGCGGCGGAAATTATCCGCAGCGAATGCGGCGAAAATGGGACAGCACCTGTTATGGTTGCATTGACTGCAAATGCCATGGAAGGAATGCGGGAACATTTTTTGAAGTGCGGTTTTCAGGATTTTATTGCAAAACCTCTTGACAGGAGGGAACTGAACCAGCTTTTGCTACGCTGGGTTCCGGAGAAGTACAGGCAGACGGACGGAAGGAAGGAGCAATTCAAGCCTTTGAATCCGGCGGCATTTCGGATTGAAGGGGTGGATATGGATGCTGCGATGCAGTATTATTCCGGTGATGAAGATGGGTTTTACGATTTACTGGAGCTTTATTGTATGGATGGCAAGCGTAAGGTAGATCTTCTGCGTGAACTCGTGGATTCAGATATTTTACGTTATCAGATCGAAGTACATGGATTAAAGAGCGCATCCGCTAATATCGGAGCCATGGAGGTTTCGGCGATGGCACGTGAGCAGGAGAATGCCGCGGCACGAGGAGAGAAGGAATTTATTTCCGAGCAGTTTCCGTTGTTGATGGGAGAATATGAGACTCTTCTGGCGAATATAGAACAGTTTTTGGAACGGCATAAGCAGGAAAATGACAAAAAAGAAAAACTTCCGGCTTTATCCGTACAGGAACTGCGGGACCAGACAGCGGCAGCGTTGGAAGAATTGAAACATTTTCGGTCCCATGATTGTGCGGAAAGAGTGGAGAAGATTCTGGCTCATGAATTGCCAGAGGACGTGGCAAAGCGTCTTTTGGAGATACAGGAACAGCTAAGATTATTTGAAGATGATAATGCGGAAGACTTGTTGGGGCAGCTTCTGGATATTCTTGAGAAGAAGGGAGAAGATAGATGAGTAAAACAAGTAACAAAAAATGTATCTTAGCGGTGGACGATACTGCAATTATTTTAACGAGGATTTCAAATACTCTGCGGGATGCTTATGATGTGATTACCGTCAATTCAGGGGAACGGGCATTGAAATATCTGAAAGAGGAAAAACCGGATCTTATCCTGCTGGATATCAAGATGTCGCCTTTGGATGGTGTTGAGACGCTGAATAAGATACGAACTATGAAAGACCGGGAGGACATACCTGTGATCATGCTTACCGGCGTGGAGGATAGGGATATTGTTTTAAAGAGTGCCAGACTTGGAATCTGCGATTATATATTGAAACCTTTTTCTTCTGATGATCTGCGGAAAAGGATCCGTCGGGCTTTTGAGCAAGAAAATCAGAAACAAGTAGATGGTGATCAGATACAATTGCAAGATGATCAGGAACGAGTAGAAAGTGATCAGAAACAAGCGGAGGCTGATCAGAAACAATTGGAAGATAACAAAGAGGGGTGATTTATGAAATGAATAACGCTATGGAACAGGAGGAACTTGAGCAGATACTGGATCAGGCGGTTCAAGATGTGACGGAACGTACTGCGGGCGTGCATCTGTTTCAGGGCGGGCAGTCATCGGGAGACGACCTTTGTACGGTTCAGATCACATTTGACAGAGGGTTTAACACCAGTCTTACACTCTGTGCCGACACCAGTCTGTTGTATCGCATGGCTTGCAATTCTTTCCATGAGGAATCGGTCAGCCCTGAAGATCTGGAAGAATTTAGTAAGGAATATTTTAATGTACTTTGCGGCAGGATAGCGGGAGCCATGTTTCGTGCCACACAGATCCCGGCTCATTTTGGTCCGCCTGTGTTTTACCATGGCCGCTATGAGCCTGAGGGGCGTGAGATACAATTTGCGCTGACATATTCCAACGAGTATAGTGAAGGCGCACAGTTGATTCATCATGTACCCTGTTCTGAAAAGGGTGGGGATGTTTCTGGTAAGACCTGATAGAAGGGAGCGTATGAAATGAGCAAACGAATTATGGTAGTAGATGATTCCCGGCTGGTGCGGGTTCAGTTGGGAGATATCTTGGAGGGCACGGATTACGAGATTGTAGCATACTGCCGCAGCGGTGAGGATGCAATCGCGCAATATGATGAAGTCAAGCCTGATATTGTGACGATGGATATCATTATGCAGGGAATGGACGGTCTGGATGCGTCAGAGCTTATATTGAAGGAACATCCGGATGCAAGGATCGTCATGATCTCATCCCTTGCGTATGATGATACTTATAAAAAGGCAAAAGCTATTGGAGCAAAAGGTTTTGTGGATAAGCCTTTTCATCAGGAGCAGTTACTTAAAGTATTTGAACAGGCGCTTTCTTAAGGACCGGTCAATAAACTTGTGAGATCCGAAGAGAAGAACGAAGAGTTCTTCTTTTTTTGAAATACATGGGAATTTGAACCGCCGAAGGCGGCATGGGGAAATTGTTATGAATAAAAAAGAATTGTGCAAAAGATACATCTTATTTATTATCAGTCTATTTGTTGCAGCGCTTGGCGTTGCCGTAACAAAGAAGGGAGAACTTGGGGTATCGCCTATTTCTTCGGTGGCCAATGTACTCAGTTTGAAATTTACGATATTGTCGTTGGGCAATTGGCTGATCGTATGGAATTGCTTGATGATTCTTGGACAGATTCTTATTTTACGCAGACAATTCCAGTGGATACAGTTATTACAGATCCCATTATCATTTCTGTTTGGTTACTTCACAGATTTTTGGATGTGGATGTTGTCCGGCATACAACCGCAAGTGTATTGGTTTCGCGCCATACTGGTCATTGTTGGAACGGTGATACTTGGATTTGGTGTAGCGTTGTCGGTGATGGCAAATGTTATCATGAATTCCGGAGAGGCTTTTGTAAAAGCGGTTGCAGATACTATACATAAAGAATTTGGCAATGTAAAGATTGGATTTGATATCTTCTGCGTCGTGTTTTCGTTGATATTATCCGTTTTATTTTTTGATGGTAGAATACAGGGCTGCAGGGAGGGAACGATCTTTGCCGCAGTATGTACCGGATTGGCGGTGAAATTTTTTTGTCGGCTGTTAGCAAAGAAGGTCGAAGTCATACTGCAGAGATAGGGAAACGCTGATGTGCGATTTAGTAGAGGAAGGGAAAATTAAGAGAAAATTAAGAGAAAAGATCCTTAGGAATTGATATATATGCTTTTGCGGCTGAATAGAATATTATAAATATCAGATCATATAAAGGATATCCGACAGTGGTTATGATGCCGGGTATGGTGTGCTATGCTGAATTATTTTTGGGCGGTTATGATTATCATCGGCGTTGTATACGGTGCCCTGACAGGAAATATCGGCGCAGTGGGAGAAGCAGCCTTTTCTTCTGCAGGGGAGGCAGTGGAGCTTTGTTTTACGATGTGCGGTGTGATGGCGTTCTGGGTGGGATTGATGAAGGTGGCGGAGAGAGCGGGGATTGTTGCGGGATTGACAAAGGTTATCCGACCGTTTGTACATTTTATGTTTCCGGATATTCCTAAAGGGCATAAGGCGGAACAACCAATCTCTCTGAATATCATTGCAAATGTTTTGGGGCTTGGCTGGGCGGCGACGCCGGCAGGACTGGAAGCGATGAAGGAACTGTCCGAACTGGAGAAAGAACGAAATTATAATATAAGTAATGGAAGTCGGGGGGATCGGAAAAGATCGGTTGGAAACGATACTGCAAGTAATGAAATGTGTGATTTTCTTATTTTGAATATTTCTTCGTTGCAACTAATTCCCGTTACAATGATTGCCTATCGTACACAGTATGGCAGTGAAGATCCGACGGCGATTATAGCACCGGCGATTGTCGCAACTTTCTGTAGTACTCTTGCCGCAATCATTTTCTGTAAATTGATGAGGATGGGGAACAGATAGTGTTATCCCGGTATTTTTAGTAATTGAAATAAAACAGCGGATATGGTATAATAGATGCAAGGTAAGTACCTTGCGTTTAATATTGTACAGTAATTTTGCAGAATAAATCATTCCAGCTTTGCTTTATGGCAGGATAACCCCAATACGGCTATATACCATAAAAGTAAAGCTGGAATTTTTTTAGAAATGAACTTTATTTTAAAAGAATAAAAAAAGGGTTTTTATGATCACTAGAAAATATAAAAGGTTCGGAAACTGTAAACCCAAAATAATAAGGAGGGAAAAATGCGGAAAAGTATAAAAGTAATGGTAGGAGTCAGGGTGGTAGCGGCTTTTCTGTCTGTTCTGATGTTTAGTTTTCTGACAACAAAGAATATTATCAATATGGATCGTTCCGAGGAATTTAATGTTGAGGTGAATGCTCTTCTACAGAGAGCCCAAAGCGCAGAAGTGGCCCATTATAAATGGTCTTCGAATCTCAGTAACGCCTTATACAGCGGTACGGAATTTACCGGAAGTACGGATCCTACCGGCTGTATATTGGGGCAGTGGCTCTATGGTGAGGCGGGAACAGATGATGAACATATTCTTGAGTTGAGAAATCAGATGGAGCCGCTTCATAGAGAACTTCACCAGTCGGCTGTATATGTTTTGGATTTGATGGAAACGAATCCGAAGGCGGCGAAGGAATATTATCAAGATACGATTATGGCTAATCTGACGGTGCTGGTTGGACTTTTGGATGAAGTTGTGGAGCGTGGTTTGACACTCAACGAAGCAAGTACGGAAAGTATGAAAGAAACGGTAACGACGATGCACATCATAACTGCCGCAGGGTTATGTCTGGTATTGTTTTGCCTTCTGAGTCTGGTGATTTATATCATGCGGCGCGTAGTAAAACCTATTCTTTTGATTACGGAAAAAACAAAACCGTTACAGGATGGCACTATGAAATTTGAGCTGGATTATAAAGTCAACGATGAGATTGGCGATCTGGCCAAAACGCTGAAACACTCCATAGAGCAGACGTGTCAATATATAGAAGATATTAATCGCATCATGACTCAGCTTTCTGTAGGTAATTTTAACGTATCCACATCTGTTCCTTTTATTGGGGACTTTAGCTCTATTTCGGACTCGATTGATAGTTTTACGGACTCACTTTCTTCGGTTATTGCTAATATCAATAAGGTGGAACAGAAGGTATTCGGTCATGCAAGAAGTCTTTCCGATGGTTCTCAGATGCTGGCAAAAGGAGCAATGGAGCAAGCCAGTGCGGTGGAAGAACTTTCATCTACTTTATCGGAGCTTTCTAAAAGCGCCGACCAAAATATCCAGATGGCTGCTGAAATGCGGAATAACGCCCATCTTACCGGAGATCAGGTGAATTTAAGCAGCCAGCAGATGGAGCAGCTTGTAAATGCAATGATGAATATTAGCGATACTTCCAAACAAATTGAAAATATTATTACTACGATTGAAACTATTTCTTTCCAGACCAATATACTTGCCTTGAATGCTGCTGTAGAATCCAGCCGGGCCGGTGAGGCGGGAAGAGGATTTGCGGTGGTGGCGGAGGAGGTTCGTAACCTTGCCTCTCGCTCCGATCAGGCGGCCAAAGCTACAAAAGAATTGATTGAAAGTTCTGTACGGGCGGCAGAACAAGGAAATAAGATTGTGGATGAAGTTTCGGCGTCTTTGCAGAAAACTCTTCAATTAGTTACTCAGTCCAATCGAGCTATTGATGAAATTACTGACGCTGTACAGGTTGAAGCTAATGCAATTTCACAAGTGGCCGAAGGCATCGGGCAAATTTCCGATGTGGTACAGTCAAATTCTGCTAACAGTGAAGAGTCTGCAAGTGTAAGTTCAGAATTGTATGAACAGGTGAATTTGCTGCAAAATCAGACCCGTAATTTCAGACTGAAAAAGCGATAAATGAGCAGCCAACAAATAACCATAAAATAAGATGGGGGTGATCAGTATGAAATGTACCAGAATCGCATTAGAAGCAGAAGTTGAAAAGTATGAAGTCGGAAAAAACATGGAAGACGGATTTGAATTATTATCCGATGTCGTGACAAAAGGCTGGATCGTTACAGATTCTCTGGTTCGGATCAAAAGAGAAAATGGTTCTGTAGTATGTCCTTATATCAATACCCGCAGGGGACGCACATTTATCGGCGAAGGCGACTATGTAGTCAGGGACATCGATGGGACAAAGCATGTGTGCGGCGAGGATAAGATTTTCAGCCGTTATCAGAAGGTAGAGTAAAAGAACCCTAACCTTTTTCCATCAGTAAGAGTAAAACGGTAACAACATTGATCAGATTCGTGAGACGTTCTGTGTTATCGGGCTGCTCTAAAGATAATTGTTTCAGATCGCCGATGCTTCCCATAATGAGCGGAATATTGGGTGTTTCTACTACATTTAATCCTTCCAGATGCTCATGTATATAATCCCGAAAGGCTTTCCAAGGGATATCGTCCACCGTCATAAGGTTATTCCGGACATTTTCGCAGATCGTCGTATTCAGGCCGCGTAATTCAATGGTGGAGACGGAATCAAGCGATTTGTTCCGGTCCGTGAAAAAGAGAAATACAAGGATCATCTGCACAATATTTGCTGTCCGTTCTGTGTCATCTAGCTTTTCTTCTGATAAAGATTTAAGACCACGGATGGCAGTAAAAATCTGTGCGATTTCTTCAGCATTCATGCGCTTTTGCGATTGGAGGCGGTTATGGATATAATTCTGAAAAGCCTCCCATGGAATCTGGCTGGTATTCATCTGACCGGTTAGTAACATTTTATGAATAGAAATAGTCATATCCGTGAATTCACTTTCAGAGACGACTCTCCTCATATCATGAGCAGAATCATATGTGCCTGCCGCAATTTCTCGAACGATTTCGATTGGAACAGAGGATACCCGTTCCCAGTTTGTTTCTACTTGGGACATGGTTTCCGGAGTCAGCAGTCCCTTATCATGAAATTCCTGTAACCGTTCCACATCGCCCAGCAGCCATGGAAGAGAAGCGGTTACTTTGATCACATAATCTTTATAAGGGGCATAACATTCCGGCAACAGGTCATTGACAGTGATCCAGTCGTCCTTCCATACCTGAAAGACTTTGTTTTCCCATGAAGAGGCTGCATCAGCCGAATTGTGGATCATGATATGATCACCGATCAAAACGCAGATATTCATTGTGTCCATCTGTGCAAGGGTATGGAATAAATGGCTGAAATAGGGATTAAAAAGTTCCGGATAGATCCAGCTTTGGAAAGAGCCAATCATGGATGATTTTTTATATATAATCGTATTAATTGACGTTGCGATCCAGCCATGAACATGATAAAATTCTGTCGGTTCGTGGTAGATATGTTTTTGAATTCCATGATAAGCAAAAGTCTGGTTCAGGCAAAGAACATCGGGATCTTCTTCCAATGCCTCTATAACGGCGGTCACAACCTCTTCCGTAAACATACACCGATCCTTGGAAGGCCATATGTAATCATATTCGTGGAGCATGCCGTGACCGTTAAAGATCATTTCTGGTCGCCGGTTGTCTTCGGGAAAATGTAAATGATATAAGTTGGTAAATCCTCTGTTGCGAAAATTTTCTACCACTTCTTTGGTTTTTGTATCGCTGCTCCCATCATAATAATACACGTCTATATGCAGATCATAGAGATACTGTGCCGTCAGGGAGAGGATCTCGTTGACCGCTTCCGGATGATGGTAGGTAGGAATTCCGATTGCCACTGATTTCATAATGTTTTTTGCGGATAACCGCTCCTTTCCTATTTTTGGGGTTGTTTATATCCATTCAGCTATCTGCTTTCGGTTGAAATTTTAGTGCGGTATTTTGACTGTTTCTAATAAACAATATTATAATCGGAGAAATAAGTTATTTCAATAAGATTCAATAAGATTAAGTAATATTCAAGAAATTACAATAAGAAAATGGGTAATGGTCAATCTAAGTAAAAATTAAGGTAGGCAGAATCTGATTTTAATAGTACAATAGATTCTGTATAAAAAAGAAAGAGGTATCATGTTATGAAGACAAAGGTATTTATAGACGGAAGTGAAGGGACGACAGGACTTCGCATTTATGAGAGATTTGCGGGACGGGAGGATATTGAATTGCTTCCCATTGCTTCGGAACTGCGTAAGGACGTTAATGAGAGGAAGCGGCTGATCAATCAGTCGGATATTACATTCCTATGCCTTCCGGACGCGGCGGCAAAGGAATCCGTAAGTCTTTTGGAAAATGAACATGTGAAGATTATTGATACTTCTACGGCACATCGGACAGAGCCCGGCTGGGCATATGGATTTCCGGAGCTTTCCAAAGAACACAGGGAAGCGATCCGGACAGGCAATCGGATCGCTGTGCCGGGATGTTACGCGTCGGGATTTATTTCGCTCGTATATCCGCTGGTGACGGGCGGCATTTTGCCGAAGGATTATCCGGTGAGCAGCTTTGCGCTTTCGGGATACAGCGGGGCGGGAAAAAAGACGATTGCGGTGTATGAAGGGAAAGACAGACCGAAAGAATTGGAGTCCGGCAGGGAGTATGCGCTGACACAGCAGCATAAACATCTGAAGGAGATGCAGAAGATCACAGGGCTTACAAGGACGCCGCTGTTTTCTCCGATCATAGATGATTATTACAGTGGGATGGTGGTTTCTGTGCCGCTCTATGCAGATATGCTAAATGGAGCGCAGACACCGGAGAAGCTGCTTTCTTATTATGCGGATTATTATCAGGGAGAGGCGTTTATTCAGGTGAGCGGACCGGAGGACGAGATTGCCGCCGGCGGTTTTCTGGCAGGCAATGCGCTGTCCGGCTGGGATGGACTTAAGATCTATGTGACGGGCAATGAAGAACGTATCGTATTGTCATCGCAGTTTGATAATCTTGGAAAAGGCGCTTCCGGAGCGGCGATTCAGTGTATGAATCTGCTGTTGAGCTGTGAAGAAACGAAAGGATTGAATCTCTAAAAATAAAATTATCAAAATTTTCAAAAATTCCCATAAAAATCATTTCTTAAAACGTATCTTTTATAATCAGGTTATATAACTGGGTTAAATAACCCAGTTATATAAGATTGCGGGAAAGGAAGTGGTTTAAGTCATGTGCGGTCAAAAAAAGATAGTTATCTCTAAGAAAGTTATCTTTGGGCTATGTGCCCTGTTGACCATCATTTTGCTCTTTCCCATTCCCCTGCACTTAAAGGATGGTGGAACTGTTGTGTATAAAGCTGCCCTCTACAGTGTGCATAAGGTTCATAGCATGGACTTAGTAGATTCTGAGCTGGTTTATCTCGAAGGAACGATTGTTAAAATCTTAGGGTTTGAAGTATTTAACAATGTTGAAACTCAGGAACCACGTCAGAGGACTATTCAGGCGTCTAATCAGGAATATCAGGAATATTTTCAGGAATCGTTTACGGTAGGCGGGATAGAGGTATCTGCCTCGGAAGCATATCAGACGTTGACGGATACGGAACTGACGGATGCGGTAGAGAGACTTCTTGCAGATAAATACGGAGAGGAGTTCTGTTGCGAGCAATATATTTATTATGAAGAATTTTCGTTATTGATGGATCTGACCGCCTATCCGGTAGCGGATCCTGGGCTTCGGTTTGCGGTTGATGTGCGGGGTGCGGATCAATTGGAGCTATGGTGGGATAAATATTATAACGAACTTTATCGGGAAGATATCGACAGATATATATATGAGGCGGTAGCGTCTGACGGGATCGGTCAGGAGGAAATTTTTGTAAATCTCCATGGAATGATGACAACGACCGAAGTATCCGCGGAAACATTTTATCAGCAGGGAATGAATATTATGATCTGCATTCCGGAGGACCGGGTAGAAGAGGTCCAAGGCAGCATACAGGATATCATAGAAGATATTTATGAAAAGACACAGTCGGAACATCTATTTTGGATCTATCTTTGTACGGATGAGATCCATGGCTGGAATGAATTTCGGTATGACGGGATATGGGAATCTTACAGAGTGGAATATACGGAGGAATCTTCAGGCGTATGCTTGTGGGGAGAAAAGCAGCCGCATCTGGATGTATTCCTTGGTAGCACACCGGGACTGTTTTGCGAGCTTCCTATCCAAAACGAGGAGACATCGGCAGCCTCACAGGGGGATTATCCTGCCATGGTCGTGGTAGATGGAGTCCTGTATAAGGATACGGGAAAGATCAGTACGGAGCTTCGTTGCGGGATGATGGACGGAGAGATCACAAGCACAGTGGATACGGTGCCTGCGGAAGACGATCAGTCCAATTTTGGCACAGGATATGGCTATCAATATGGCATGAGTGGCATTGAGGTATCCATTGATGGGGAATGGCATATCTTTGAGCCATATACCGACTAAAAACAAAAAATAAAATTGAGAGAAAACTTACGGATAGGTCAAAATTGGAAGGAAAGGGAGGAAGCAAAGTGAAAAAGAGGATTGTTGGAACAATATTGGCAGCACTGCTTGGCATGGCGCTCTGCGCAGGTTGCGCTCAGGGGGATGCGACGAGCCGGATGGATGAGCCAGGGATTGAGAGCGGGCAGGCTGCCGGAGACAGTGTGGACAGTGGAAGTGAGCAGGCTGCCGGAGACAGTACGGAAAGCGGAAGTGAGCAGGATGCTGAAGACAGTGCAGACAAAGGAAGTGTGGAAATGGCAGAATATGATGAAGAACAGATAAGAGATGGGTATATCGACTATTCGATCGAACTGTTGAAGGAGTCCGTGACAGATGGGACCAACAGCATGATCTCTCCCTTGTCGGTGATGATGGCGATGGATATGGCGGCAGCAGGGGCGAAGGGCAACACGCAGGATCAGATAACGCAGATGTTCTGCCCAGACGCAAGTCAGGCGCAGATCGAGAGTTATTTAAACGATTTGCTGGAGCGTTATCAAGCCAATGAAGATGTGGAGCTTCATATTGCCAATTCCATCTGGATTAACGACGGTTTTGCAGAAGAAATAAATACGGAATATCTGGACAGAGCCAATCAGGTCTTTGATGCAACGGCAAGGGTGCTTCCCTTTGATGCCGCGGCGGTGGATGAGATCAACGGCTGGGTAGATGAAAATACGAACGGCATGATTGATCGTCTGTTAAATTCGCTTCAGCCGGATACAGTGTTGTGCCTGCTCAATGCAACTGCTGTAGAGGCGCCTTGGGCGGAGCCTTATGAGGACGCACAGGTCTGGAAGGATGATTTTACCGCTGCGGCGGGACAGACGCAGTCCGTGGAGATGATGCACGGTATGGAGGAAGATTATTTTGAGACGGAGGATGCCGTAGGTTTTTTGAAATATTACGAGGGCGGCGAGTATGGTTTTCTGGCGATCCTGCCAAAGGAAGGAATGACGGTTGAGGAATATCTTGCCGGTATGACAGGAGAGAGTTACCGGGAGTTTTATGATACCAGAACAGGAGTGTATAAGGTTCATACCATGATGCCTAAATTCACATATGAATATGAACTGACCATGAACGACGTATTGTATGCTCTTGGGGTGAAGGATGCGTTTGATGGCAGTCTGGCTGATTTTTCCGGTATTGCTAGTCCGGTCACGGGCAATCTGTATATTGATCTGGTGGTGCATAAAACATTTATCGAAGTGGGGCAGTACGAAACAAGAGCGGCGGCAGTTACCGGGGTAATGATGACAAATCTTTCCATGCCCATAGAAGAGGAATACAGGGAGGTCTATTTAAACAGACCCTTCATTTATGCCATCATTGATATGGAGAATGGCACTCCGATTTTTATCGGAACGCTGCAGAGTGTACAGTAGTAGATCGTAAGAGAGAATGGAGGATTATTTATGAAAAAGTGTATTTTATCGGCAATGATTGCAGCATTAATGATCGGAGTTGCGGGATGTGGAGAGAAAGCTTCCGCTTTGGGAAATGCGGAAATTCCGCAACAGGAGATCGATCCGGCGGTGGAAGAGCAGTTGCGGGATGAGATCAACAAAAGTCTGGAAGATTATGACGTTGATGAGATGCAGGAGGGCTATCTGGATTATTCCATGAGATTGTTTGCAGGATCGGTGACAGAAGGGACTAACAGCATGATCTCTCCGGTGTCGGTGATGATGGCGTTGGATATGGTGGCAGCCGGAGCCCATGGAGAAACACAGTCACAGATCACGGAGTTGTTCTGCGCGGGAGCGGAGCAGTCACAGATGGAAAATTTTTGCCGTGATCTTCTTGACAGATATGAGTCAAGTCAGGATGTGGAGCTGCATCTTGCCAATTCCATCTGGATCAAAGATACGATTGCGGATGGGATCAATGAGGATTATCTGGTGCGGACGGATCATATTTTTGATGCGGAGGCGGTGCTTGCGCCATTTGACCAGTCGACTGTGGATGCGGTCAACGGCTGGTGTGATGAAAAAACGGATGGAATGATCGATCATCTGCTGGATGAAATTGCGCCTGATACAAAGTTGATTCTTTTGAATGCCACGGCTTTGAATGCGCCCTGGGCAGACCCATATGAGGATCATCAGGTGAGGGAAGAGACATTTACCAATGCGGATGGCGATACGGAAGATGTGAAGATGTTAAACAGTACGGAATATAGTTATTTTGAGACAGAGGACGCTGTCGGATTTATGAAATACTATGAAGGCGGAGAATATGCATTCCTTGCCATTCTTCCGGAGGAAAGCATGACAGTAGATCAGTATGTGCAGAGTCTTACCGGTGAGAAATATACGGAGTTCTGGAACAGCCGGACGACTGATTATGATGTATGGACAAAGCTGCCAGAATTCACCTATGAGTATGAGCTGACGATGAATGACGTTTTGGCGGATATGGGAATGAAGCAGGCATTTGATTCCGCAACGGCGGATTTTAGCGGAATTACCGACTATACCGATCTATACATTGAACTGGTGCTGCATAAGACATTTATTGAGGTAGGACAATACAGAACGCGTGCGGCTGCGGTTACGGCAGTTGAGGCGACAGATGGCTGTGCAATGGTGGAACTTTCTGAGATCAAGGAAGTCTATCTGGATCGTCCGTTTGTGTATGCCATTGTAGAAGTAGATACCGGTATGCCGTTGTTTATCGGGACATTGCAGAGTGTGCAGTGAACTAAGTTGAAATTATAGGATTTGGGTGTCAAAAGGTACCTTATAAATTTTGAGGTGGCAAGCTGCACAAATAATAATCTGTGCCTATGCCGCTGTAAAACATTCCTAATTTAAGTTGTGGAAGACGGACGCAAACGGGGCAAATTCGCCATCCATGGCTCAGTTGCCCCTTTTCGGAACATCGTGTTCCGAAATTGCTGGGTATTGGATAGGAATGTTAAGAATTTCTAATTTCTTTCCAATGGCACATGCACAGATTATTATTTGTGCAGCTTGCCGTATAATTTCTTTAAAGGTACCTTTTGACACCCAAATCTTAAAGTCGATATATAAAGAAGGGAGGATGATTATGAAAAAGTGTATTTTATCTGTAATAATTGCGGTATTAATGATTGGCGTTGCGGGATGCGGAGAGGGTGCTTCCGTTTCCGGGAATACGGAAGTTTTAGCACAGGAAATTGATCCGGCAGTGGAGGAGCAGCTGCGGTATGAGATTGACCCAAATCTTGAAGATTATGACATTGAGGAGATGCGGGAGGGATATCTGGATTATTCCATGAGATTATTTGCAGGATCGGTGACAGAAGGGACTAACAGCATGATCTCTCCGGTGTCAGTGATGATGGCGCTGGATATGGCGGCAGCCGGAGCCAATGGGGAAACGCAGTCGCAGATTACGGATTTATTTTGTGAGGGGGCAAGTCAGGAACAGGTGGAACATTTCTGCCGTGATCTTCTTGACAGGTATGAGTCAAGTCAGGACGTGGAGCTGCATCTTGCCAATTCCATCTGGATCAGGGATACGTATGTGGATCATATTAACGAGGATTATCTGGTGCGGACGGATCATATTTTTGATGCGGATGCAGTGGTAGCACCGTTTGACCAGACAACGGTTGATGCGATCAATCAGTGGTGCGGTGACAATACAGATGGGATGATCGATCATCTGTTAGATGAGATCGAGCCGGATGTGGAGCTGATTCTTTTAGATGCAACGGCTTTAGATGCGCCTTGGGCGGAACCATATGAGGATCATCAGGTGACGGAAGGGACATTTACCAATGCGGACGGCGATACGGAAGACGTGAAGATGTTAAACGGCACGGAGAGAGCTTATTTTGAGACAGAGGATGCTATAGGTTTTATGAAATATTATGAAGGATATGAATATGCGTTCCTTGCCATTCTTCCGGAGGAAAGCATGACAGTAGATCAGTATGTGCAGAGTCTTACCGGTGAAAAATATCTGGAATTCTGGAATAGCCGGACAGCAGAATATGAAGTGGATACAAAAATGCCGGAATTTACTTATGAGTATGAACTGAAAATGAATGATGTCTTAAGTGATATGGGAATGGTTCAGGCGTTTGCGTATAGTGCTGATTTTACGGGGATTACTGGTGAACCGGATCTGTATATTAACACAGTATTACATAAAACGTTTATTGAGGTTGGGCAGTATAGAACTCAGGCAGCGGCTGTTACTGCGGTGCTATTGCAAGGGAAGAGTGCAGAAATACCTCTGGAGAGGAAACAGGTCTATCTGGATCGGCCATTTGTGTATGCCATTGTAGAAGTAGATACCGGTATGCCGCTGTTTATCGGGACATTGCAGAGTGCGCAGTAAATTAAGCTGTGATTAAAGAAAGGAGAATTATTATGAAAAAGTGTATTTTATCGGCAATCATCGCGGCATTAATGATTGGAGTTGTGGGATGCGGAGAGAAGGTTTCTGATTCGGTAACTGTGGAAATTCCGGAACAAAACATTGATCCGGCGGTAGAGGAGCTGCTGTGGGAAGAGATTAATAAAAGTCTGGAAGATTATGACGCAGAACTGATGCAGGAGGGATATCTGGATTATTCCATGAGATTGTTTGCCGGATCGGTGACAGAAGGGACGAACAGTATGATCTCTCCGGTGTCAGTGATGATGGCGCTGGATATGGCGGCAGCCGGAGCCAATGGGGAAACGCAGGATCAGATTACAGATTTATTTTGTGAGGGCGCCAGTCAGGAACAGGTTGAACATTTCTGCCGTACTCTTCTTGACAGATATGAGGGAAGTCAGGACGTGGAGCTGCATCTGGCCAATTCCATCTGGATCAGGGATACGGCTGCGAATCAGATAAAAGATGAATATCTGGTGCGGACAGATCGTATTTTTGATGCGGAGGTCCTGATAGCGCCGTTTGACCAGACGACGGTTGATGCGGTCAATCAGTGGTGCGATGACAAGACAGATGGGATGATCGATCAACTGTTAGATGAGATTGATCCGAATGCGCAGTTGATTCTGATGAATGCTACGGCTTTAGATGCGCCATGGGCGGACCCATATGAGGATTATCAGGTGAGGGAGGAGACGTTTACCAATGCGGACGGTGATGCGGAAGACGTGAAGATGTTAAACAGCACGGAAGATATCTACTTTGAGGCGGAGGACGCCGTCGGGTTTATGAAATACTATGAGGGATATGAATATGCGTTTCTTGCCATCCTTCCTGATGAGAATATGACGGTGGATGAATATGTGCAAAGTCTTACCGGTGAGAAATATATGGAGTTCTGGAACAGCCGGACGACTGCTTATGACGTATGGACAAAGCTGCCGGAATTTACTTATGAATATGAGCTGAAAATGAATGATGTCTTAAGTGCTATGGGAATGGTTCAGGCATTTGATGAGAAGAATGCTAATTTTAACGGAATTGCTGAGTTTTTAAATGGAAATCTGTATATTGATATAGTACTGCATAAAACGTTTATCGAGGTAGGGCAGGAAAGAACCCGTGCAGCTGCGGTTACGGCAGTTATCATGGAGGCTGGCAGTACAATGCCGGAACCGGTTGAGATCAAGGAAGTCTATCTGGATCGTCCGTTTGTGTATGCTATTGTAGAAGTAGATACCGGTATGCCGCTGTTTATCGGGACGCTGCAGAGCGCGCAGTAAACCTGCGGCAGCTGCAATGTAACCGTATGGGTCAAGATAACTTCTAATCGCGTGAAAACCGCATAGAATGTAATAATTACATTTTGTGCGGTTTTTTTATGCTTGAAATATTATCAAAGATATCCGGTATTCTGGTTCCGGTGATCATATTTGCGGTGGTGGGATACGGTGTCTCCAAGGGACAGCCGGTATATGATGATTTTGTGGAAGGGGCAATGGACGGCATCAAGACGGTTGTAAAGATCATGCCGACCTTAGTTGGCCTGATGGTGGCTGTGGGAGTGCTCCGTGCGTCCGGATTTTTAGATTTTCTTGGTCTGGCATGTTCTAAGCTGTTAGGCAGTATCGGATTCCCGGCAGAGGCGGTTCCTGTTACGATTGTCAAGATGTTTTCTTCCTCTGCGGCAACAGGTCTTGCTCTGGATGTATTTAAGGAGCACGGAACAGACTCTTTTCTGGGAAAATTTGTCAGTATTTCCATGAGTTCCACGGAAACGATCTTTTATACGATGTCGGTATATTTTATGACTGTAAAAGTTTCCAAGACAAGATATACGCTGGCAGGGGCATTGATTGCAACCTTCGCTGGGCTTGTGGCAAGCTATCTTCTTGCAGGACTATAGTGTATCCGGTTATTTTTAGAAATTCTAAGGAACCCCTTTTACGAATGAAAAAAATGTGGTAAAATAAATTTTACATGTGAAAGCCATGAGCGAATATTGTAAGGCTGACAGAAAGGTTTCGTGAAGGTTATGAAGAATGTAGTAAAAAGTCTGGTAAAATATCTTATGATGATGGCGGTTGTTTTGATGCTTGGATTTGGTGGGATAAGCATGGTATCGGGACAGGCTGTTGTCATGGCGGCGGAGAGCCCGCAGACGACGAGGGAAACAGCAGAAGTATCTTCAACAGCAGAGGATGATGAGAATGCTGTTTTGTTTCTTGTACTCGGCGGCGGACTGATCATCATCCTTTCCGTTGTGATCAGTGTAGTGTCTTCCGTTGTAAGTTCCGTTGCAGCTGCAGTAGAGGATGAAGAATAATAGCGGAATGAATGATTAGAATATTATGAACCGTAATCTACGCAAGACTACATTTCGTGAAATTAAAAATAGTTTTGGCAGATACATTGCTATTTTGGCTATTACGGCACTGGGTGTCGGATTTTTTGGCGGATTGAAGATCTGTACGCCCGCCATGGTCAATGTAGGTAACCAGTATCTGGAGAATGCGGAATTTTATGATTACCGTCTGGTGTCTACCTATGGATTTGAGGAAGAAGATGTAAAGACCCTGTCCGGACTTGAAGGAGTCTCGGATGCAGAAGGGTCTTTTTCTTATGACGTGATCTTTTCCTTTGGAGAGGAAATCGCAGTTGCAAAGGTCCATTCGATCACCCAGAGTATGAACCATGTATTGCTGATAGAAGGGCGTATGCCGGAGAATGCCGGAGAATGTCTTGTGGATGCGAAATGGTTCTCCTCTGATATGCTGGGAAGAGAGCTGACGTGGTCCGAACAGAATGAGGAAGACACACTGGATGTTTTTTACAAAGATACCTATACGGTAGTTGGTCTGATTAAGTCGCCAAATTATCTGAATTATGAGCGTGGGACCACAGCGCTTTTAGACGGCGTGGTGGACTGTTTTATCTATGTGCCGAGGGAAGCGTTTGATAGTGATATCTATACGGAAGTCTACCTAAGAATGGGAGTCAGGTATCCACTGTATTCTGAGGAATATGACGCTTATATCGACAGTGTGACTGACAGGGTGGAGGCGGCAGCTGAGGAAGCCGGTGAACGGCGTTATCTGGCTGTCATTCAGGAATATACAGAGGAGCTTGAAGATGCAGAGCAGGAGCTTGCCGATGCGAGGGCAGAGGGAGAAGAAGAACTGGCGGACGCGTATGAGGAGTTAATGGATGCACAGCAGGAGATCGCCGATGGAGAAGAAGAACTTCTGGATGGAGAAAGAGAGATCGCGGATGCAGAGATAGAGATCGCCGATGCAGAAACAGAGATTGCGGATGGCTGGGTTGAAATAGAGGATGCCAGAGCAGAACTGTTAGATGGGGAAAACGAATACGCGGATGGTGCGGCGGAGCTTGAGGATGCCAGAATAGAACTGATCGACGCCCGTATCCAGCTTACGGACGCGCAGCGGGAGATCGATGACGCAAGGACGGAGATCGCCAGCGGATGGGCGCAGATTGCAGAAAAGGAAGAGGAGCTGGAGGCGGCAAAGGCGGAGCTGGATGAAAAGGGCAGTCAGCTTTCCTATGGTATGGGGATGGTGGATAGCGGCATTGATCAGATCGAAGAGGCACAGGCTGGCCGGCAAAATATGGAAGAGGCAATCAAGAATATGGAGATTCTCCTTCAGCACCCTGAGAATCCCGCTTATCCGGGGGAGGAAGTATTAAAGGTACAATTGCAATATTTACAATCTCAGCTTGCTACTATTCCCTCTGCAGAGTATCTGAACGAGCAGCATGCACAATTGACTGGCTCCAAAGATTATCTGTACAGCCAGTATCTCTTATGTCTGGACGCTGCCAATCAGTTAAAGTACGCCGAAGAACAAATCTGCCTTGCCAAGGGGGATTTGCTGGAGGCACAGGATAAAATTGATGAAAGCGAGCAGGAGTTGTGGCGTGGGCTGACTGAGTACGCTGACGGTCTTGCTACATACGAGGATGCCGTAGCGGAGCTTGCGGATGCCAGAATGGAGCTGGAAGACGGCTGGCGGGAGTTAGAAGACGCGATCGCAGAGCTGGAGGATGGGGAACGGGAGCTTGCGGACGCCAGACGGGAACTTGCGGACGCCAGACAGGAGCTTATGGATGGAGAAGCAGATCTGATAGAAGGTCGTCAGGAGCTGGAAGACGGTTTTATAGAGTATTATGACGCTGTGGCTGAGTTTGAGCAGGAGATTGCGGATGCTGAGGCAGAACTGGCAGACGCAAGAGCGGAACTGGATGATTTGGAAGAAGTGGATGTTTTTGTACTGGACCGCGGCAGCAATGTGGGTCTTGTCTGCTTTGACAGCGATACCCAGATCGTAGAGGCGGTAGCTGTGGTATTTCCCGTTTTCTTTTTCTTAGTTGTGGCGCTGGTGTGCATAACGACCATGAACCGCATGATCGAGGAGCAGAGGATGCAGATCGGTGTGTTAAAAGCGATGGGATATACGACGGGAGCCATTATGGGGAAATATCTGTTTTATGCAGGCAGCGCGGCTTTGATAGGCGCTGTTTCAGGATATATCGGCGGAACCTATCTGTTCCCGGCGGTCATCTGGACTGGGTACAGTCTTATGTACGGATTTGCACCGATGCAGTATATTACGGATCCTGTGCTGGGTATCGTATCCCTGCTGGCTGCATTGTTATGTACTATGGGAGCGACATGGTTTTCCTGCGTTAAGGAACTGAAGAGCATGCCGTCGGAATTGCTCCGGCCCAAGGCGCCAAGAGCCGGCAAACGTATCTTTTTGGAATATATCACATTCCTCTGGACACGACTTCCTTTTCTTCATAAGGTTTCCCTGCGGAATATCTTTCGCTACAAAAAACGTTTCTTTATGATGATTATCGGCATCAGCGGCTGTACGGCTCTGGTGCTTACGGGACTTGGATTTCAGGATTCTATCGTAGATGTTGTCGATATGCAGTATACGCAGATTGAGGTTTATGATTATAATATCCTGCTGCATGAGGAAGTGGATGAGGAAGATCAGGAAGCTTTTGAAATGGCGCTAGATGAGGTTCTAAAAGATCATACCTATCTTCATATCAGTACGATGGACGCCGTGTCGGCGGGAACGATTAAGTCAGTAAATCTTCTGGTGCCGCAGGAGGAAGAACGATTTACGGATTATGTGTTGCTGCAGGACGAACAAGGCAATCCCGTGGCGCTTCCGGGTGACGGCGAGGTGCTCTTGTCCCATAAGATCGCGGAGAGACTGGGCGTTAAGACCGGGGATACCCTGAGGCTTAGGGACAGTGATATGAATGAAATTGTGGTGACGGTATCGGGAACCTATAAAAATTACATCCATAATTACGCCATCATCAACGAGGCGACTTATCTGGATGCCATGGGAGAGGCTCCCCAATATCAGAATCTGTATGCCAATGTAATAGATGGCGAGGATATCCATGGCGCCGCTGCAAACCTGTTAAATCTGGACGAGGTTCTTGGCGTTACGGTTAATCAAGACTCAAGGGACCGTGTGGGCGGTATGCTCGACAGTCTGAAATACATCGTTATCCTGATCATCGGTTGTGCGGCGATGCTGGCTTTTATCGTTCTATATAACCTGACGAATATCAATATTACGGAAAGGATCCGGGAGATTGCGACCATTAAGGTGCTGGGATTTTACCCGTTGGAGACTGCCAATTACGTCTTTCGTGAAAATCTGATCCTGACGGGGATCGGGGCGCTAGTGGGACTGCTTTTAGGGAAATGGCTTCATATGTTTGTGATAGAGAAGATAGATATTGATATGGTGGCATTTGATAATATTATTCAAAATTCCAGTTATGTATATAGTTTCTTCATAACGTTGCTGTTTGCTTTGATGGTAAATCTGTTTATGTATTTTAAATTAAATAAGATCAATATGGCGGAATCGCTGAAATCCGTTGAGTAATAATTTAAACATATCCGAAATGACGGAGTAGGAAGAGCCAGAAGGTCATGGTGACGGAACTTAAGAAGGTTGTGGTAACGATGACGCTGGAGGTCAGGACGCCTTCATGGTGCATGTTTTTGGCCATGATATGGCTGCTGACAGTGGTTGGTGCGCCGAGCATAACAAGCAGAGCGACTAACTGCTCTCCGCGAAAACCCAGTGCGACGGCAGGCATTAAAAAGAGCGCCGGCTGTACGATCAGACGCAGGCAGGAAGCGGCAAGCGTGGGTTTGATCTTGGCAAGTGCTTTCCTTCCTTCAAAACCGGCACCCAGAGTAAGTAGCGCCAGAGGGGTTGCCAATTGGGCGATCATGCGAAAAGATTTTTCGATGACAAATGGCAACCGGATCCGAAGCAAAGAAAAAAGCATCCCAAGAAAGATACTGATGATGATGGGATTGGTCAGGATGCCAAGAAAGGTCTTTTTCAACTGGGCTTTGTTCAGCCCATGCATATCAGGCGCAGTAAAGGATAAGACGATGACTGCCATGATATTGTATAAAGGTACGGTTCCTAAGATCATCAGGGGTCCGATGATGGAGGTGCCGTAGATATTCTCGATAAAGGCGATGCCAAGGACTGCCGCACTGCCACGGTAGGAAGCCTGAACAAATTCTCCGAGGATGGAACCGGAGGATGGATGCCCGACAGAATGGCTATCGATTATATGAAATACCAGTCCTGCGCCGGCCCAGATGGCGAGGATGCAGAATAATGTGACAAAGAAACAGTAAAGGACATAGGAAGTATCCCATACGCTGTAAAAATCCGCTGTAGAAATATCTATAAACAGCAAAATGGGCAGAGTCAGCGTATAATTAAACTGATTTAATGACTTTACGAAGTCGGGTGTCACCAGTTTTGTGTGTTTTAAGCCGTAACCGATGAGCATGACAAGAAAGATCGGGATAGTGGCGTTTAAACTGAAAATCAGGCTGTCCATGGTATTTTGTCCTTTACAATGCTAGGGAAACGCTGATTTAATCAGTGCTTCTTTGGGAATATTTACCGGAAATCAGTATAGCACAGAATCGGGAGAAATCAAGATATAAAAAGTGTAAAAGCCTAATTGCTCACAGCAGAGTTTCGATATAGAAGAGAGATATTGTGGTGATTTTTCGGAAAATAGAAATGTTAATGTGCAGAATTACTGAATGTGCTGCAGCAGCTCGTATATTATAATTATTATGGAATATGGCAGCCTGAAAGAACATTCAAGAAATTTGGTACGGGTTGAAGACAAGTATAGAAGCGTTATATAAGTGGGAGAGGTTATGATCTGTATTTTTAAATGTCCGGGCTGCAACGGCAATATGACATTTGATATTGAGAAGCAGCAGCTCGTATGTCAGTCATGCGGAACGGAGATTGGGGCAGAGGATTATGATGAAAAGCAGATTGTCTTTGAAGGCGGACAGGAATACGGTGAAGATATTATCAGCTACCGATGTCCGACCTGTTCGGCGGAGGTGGAGGTGGATAGCTCCCAGGCGACCTGCACCTGTAGTTACTGTGGAATAGAAATGGCGGTATTTGCCGGAGAAAACGGCAGGATGGCACCGGAGAAGATCGTCCCGTTTGAGCTTGATCAGGCGGCGGCTGAGGTAGCTTTCTGCAAATGGTGGACGGAACATGATACGATGCCGGAGTTTAACAGAAAGAATATGAAATTTGAGATACGACCGATGTATATGCCGGTCTGGCTGGTGAATGCCAATACAAAAACAGATATGAGCGCTGTTGTTAAGAGAGAAGAAACCATCGGCGGTACATATTCCTATAGTGGAACACAGAACTCTCAATGGGGTATGAAGAAAGATAATTTGACATTTTCTGACAGGGATAAAAGAACAAGAAATTATTTGATCCACAAATCTCTTTATTCTAAGTTTTTTAAGGTGCCGAGCAACGCGTCGTATCATTTTTCCAGCACGAGATTTTTTGGCATTGAGCCGTATAATTATACGAAGTTAGAGGATTTTGCACCCGGCTATATCTCGGGACTGCCGGCGGAGCATTATTCTATAGAAGCAAGCGATGTGATTCCGCGGGCGTTGAAACGCATTAAAGGATTTGGGGTAGAACAGTGTAAAACTTATATTTTAGGCAGCCATACGGGGGAGTCTGAAATTATAGAGGAGGCAGGCTGCATCCAGTCGATAGAGTTAAAACAAATCATTTATGCAATGGTTCCGGTGTGGATCTGTTCTTATAAGTTTATGGGAAAGAGGCATATGGTTTATGTCAATGGGCAGACCGGCAAGGCGGACGGTGAAGTCGTATCTTCCAAGGAACGGATGAATTCATATGCAGTTACCGTATTCCTTTCCACGTATCTTGAATATTTTGCGTTACTGCTTTTTCTGCTTTCGCTGAATGGGCTGAGTCTTGAGAATGTCGCAATGTTATGGGGAATATTTATTTCCTGCTTTGTTGGGTCATTGACGGGAAATCTGCCAAAGAGGCTGACGCGTAAGCATAATAGAAGAGAAGAAACAGTAGAAATGTATGCGGATATAGAGTATGTCAAAAAGGATTTTGTTAAACCGAGAAATATTGTGATTCGAAGGACGATCATTGGAACACTGCTTCTGCCGATTGCCGTAGCGTTTAGCCACTCTCCGAGATTTCCATATGCTTTCTCGCTGAATATGCTGGAAGTTGCGCTGCTCACATTGGTTTTGTCAGTAGTATGGACTGTACTCTTTTTGGAGATTCATGTGCAGAAAGAAAAAGAACAGAAGCCGGCGGAGTATAATGATTATCTTAATATGTCCATTACGGATATTTTGGAATCGTCAGAACAGGTATATTAAAATATTAATTAAAGAAAGATGGGAGAAGATATGATATGTATTTTTAAATGTCCGGGTTGTGCCAGCAATATGAGATTTAACGCGCAAAAACAGAAAATGGAATGTCCGACCTGCGGAGTTGATGTATCGGTAGAAGATTACGACGCAAAGGAGATCGAGTTAGACGGCGGACAAAAGTGCGGTGATGATACAAGCAGTTACCGTTGCCCAAGCTGTGGAGCTGAAATGCTTACGGAGAATCTGCAGGTGACCCATAGTTGCAGATGGTGCGGAACGGAAATGGCTGTATTTGGAAGTATGGAGAATAAAATACGTCCCGAGAAAGTAATTCCGTTTTCCATAAGTAAGGAGCAGGCCATTAATCATTTTAACCAATGGTGGATGGAGCATGATATCATGCCAGAATACGATCAGGTAAAAATGAAGTTTGATATTCATCCGCTATATCTTCCTGTCTGGTTGTCTGATACCAACGTACAGACGGATATCACTGCAGTGGTCAGAACAGAGGAAACGGATGATGAGTTCGTGCGGAAATATTATCTGATCCGAAAAGTCATATCGTCAATTTTCGGCAGGGTTCCGTCGATTGCTTCTTACAATTTTTCGAGTACGCGGTTTCAGGGAATCGAACCTTATGATTATACTAAACTGCAGGATTTTACGCCTGCGTATCTCTCCGGATTCCCTGCGGAGCAGTATTCTATTGAAGCGCAGGACGTCATTCCGAGAATGATCAAACGGGTACGCGATTTTGGAAAGGAACAGTGCAGGAAACATATTTGTACAAATGCGCACGGATATTCCGAAATTGAGACGGAGCAAACGTCGGAGGGCGCGACGGAATTAAAAGAAATCTATTATGCGCTTGTTCCGGTATGGATCTGTTCGTACACTTATAAAAATAAAAAACGAATGGTTTATGTAAACGGACAGACTGGTAAGACTGATGGGGAAGTCGTGATTGAAGAACAGAGAAATACTCGAGATTTTTTGGTTTTGTTTTTGGCAAATTTCTGGGAAAGTCTTGGATTATTGATGATGTACAGTGTGTTTGCGAGACGTAGACGTTTCACAAGGCGACATTCTGTTTCGTTGTTTTCTTACGTGATATTGTTGGGATTGCTACATATTCTCACCGGTGATGGCTCGTTATTTAGGAAGAAAAACAGATATACGGATGCTACTGCCAACATTTCATTAAAGGATGGAAGCATCATAAAATATCTGCAGGGACCGGCAAAATTGGTTCCGATAAAATTTATCTTAGGAGCAATCTTTTTCGTGATTGGTTTTGGCGGATATGGAATCTTAGGCGTGACTTTACAGGGTCAGAAGTTGTCTCTGTTGTTCCCGATTCTGGTAATTGTTAGCATTATCATTGCTGCCATTGGAACAGGGATTTATTTTAAAAAATACGTCAAAGACCAGACGCGGCAGGATACGGCGGAATATACGGATTATTTGCAGGCAGATGATACCGTTATTTTGGAATCGTCGGAGCAGCCATGGGCAAAACTATAAAATGATGTAAAATAATGTAAAAAAATGAATGTATTCTTTTCAAATGAACAGAACTGTGCTAAAATATCTTCGGCTGTTCTTATAAGGACAGTGGAAAGGCATGGTGAATATGGAAAATCTTGAACTGAAGAAAATAGCGAATGAAGTCCGCAAGGATATTATTGCATCGACACATAGCGCAAAGGCCGGACATCCGGGAGGTTCGCTGTCGGCGGCAGAGATTTTTACATTCTTGTATTATGAAGAGATGAAGGTTGATCCGAATCACCCGGAGGATCCGGACAGGGATCGTTTTGTTCTTTCCAAGGGACACACAGCGCCGGGACTTTATTCGGTGCTGGCGCAGAAAGGTTTTTTCCCGAGGGAGGAAATGTTGACGTTGCGCAAGGTCGGTTCCCATCTTCAGGGACATCCCAGCATGAAGCATACGCCGGGCATTGATATGTCCACAGGCTCTTTAGGACAGGGGATGTCGGCAGCGGTGGGCATGGCGCTGGCGGCAGGACTGGATGGTAAAGATTACAGAGTATATTCCCTGCTTGGAGACGGTGAGATTCAGGAAGGTCAGATCTGGGAGGCGGCGATGTTCGCCGGTGCGCATCAGTTGGATAATCTGTGCATTATCATTGATAATAACGGACTGCAGATCGACGGTGATATCAAAGATGTCTGCTCTCCGTATCCGATCGATAAGAAATTTGAAGCATTTAATTTTCATGTGACCGAGATGGACGCGCATGATTTTGATTCTATCCGTAAAGCGTTTGCAGAGGCAAGGTCAGTGAAGGGTAAGCCGACGGCAATCATTGCGCACAGCATCAAGGGCAAGGGCGTGTCCTATATGGAGAACAATGCGTCATGGCATGGCAAGGCGCCGAATGATGAAGAGTATGCGGTTGCAATGGAGGAGCTTGTAAAAATAGGCGAGGAGCTTGACAGGCTGTAAAGGATAGTTTTAGGCAGTCAGAAGCAGCATGGAGGATTAGTGATGTCAGAAAAAAAGAAGGTCGCAACCAGAGACAGTTACGGACAGACTTTAGTGGAGCTGGGGGCGGAGAATAAAGATATTGTGGTAATGGATGCCGATCTTGCAGCGGCGACGAAGACGGCGCTGTTTGCAAAGGCGTATCCGGACAGGTTCTTTGATGCCGGTATTGCGGAGGGCAATATGGCAGGGATTGCGGCAGGGCTTGCTGCAAGTGGAAAGATTCCGTTTATCAGTTCTTTTGCGATGTTCGCGACAGGGCGGGCGTATGAGCAGATCAGAAATTCCATCGGATATCCGCAGTTGAATGTTAAGATCTGCGCATCTCACGCCGGAATCACTGTCGGCGAGGACGGAGCTTCCCACCAGTGTCTGGAAGATATTGCGTTGATGCGTTCGATTCCGGGGATGGTGGTTATGTGTCCTGCAGACGATATCGAGGCGCGGGCGGCTGTCAGGGCGGCAGCAGCTTATGAGGGACCGGTATATATTCGTCTCGGACGTTCGGCAGTTCCGGTGATCAATGACAGACCGGATTATAAGTTTGAGTGGGGAAAGGGGATCCTCGTAAAAGAGGGAACGGATGTGACTCTGGTCGCTACCGGTATCATGGTCAACAGTGCGATGGAGGCGGCGGAGATGCTGGAGAAGGACGGCATCAGCGCGGAAATTATAGATATTCATACCATTAAACCGATTGACGAAGAGATTTTGTTAAAGAGCGTGAAGAAAACGGGAAAAGTGATCACTATGGAAGAACACTCTACCATTAACGGATTGGGTAGCGCGGTATGTGATGTAATCTGTGAGAAATATCCTGTAAGAGTGAAGAAGCTTGGAATTGAGGATATTTATGGGGAATCCGGTTCCGCGGCTGCATTGATGGAAAAGTACCGACTGGATGGAAAAGGAATCTATGAGCAGGTGAAGGCGTATCTGGCAGAATTATGATGAGCATAATATCAATCAAAATCCAATACGGTAACAACGTTAGAGCATATAGAAACTGTGATCAGCCCCTTGCCTACTTGACAAGGGGCTGATCATTGTTAACTATGCGTCTTTTGAGGTTTAAAGGGAGAAAAAGATCGGGGTAGTGAAATATGACCATAAAGGACATGTCATCACTCCGAAAAATTAGGAATATTATATAGTAATTGAATTAAATTTTTGGCATGTTGAACTAATTGACAGCAGGATTGCAGGGTGTTAAAATTTTAGTAACTAGCTATAGGTGGATTTTTGTCTGGCATAGTAACTATCCGCTGTAATATACATAGAAAGATCGGAAAAATTTGGTCGAATCGTTAAGAAGCGATATGATATAAAAAGGCGTGGATGCTGGTTTGTCTAAGATAATACAATATATCAAAAAACATCGTTTTATACGGATATTATTATTTTTGGCGGCCTTGATAATATCGTATTTTGCAGGCTACTGTACACGACGGGTATGTGATTTTAGGCAGCAGCAGGCGATATTTCAGCAGATGGCGCAGGAGTACCGGGTTCCGCTGCCGCAGGAGACGACAGTCAGCCAGCCGCAGGTGGAGCAGAACGCAGGGTCGGAACAGGAAGCAGAACCACAGGAAGAGATTGATGTGATTGCAGAGTTCCTTGCGATCGACGGATATCAGGAACTGTACGGGGATTGTTTGACAGAGGTCCCGGATTTTACCGCTTTAAGACAGATCAATGATGATATCGTGGCATACCTTTATCTGCCCGATTCCGTGATTGACTATCCGGTATTGCAGCATGAAGAAAATAACTATTACTTAGAACACAATCTGGATGGCAGCACAGGCTATCCCGGATGCCTATATATAGAGAACATGAACCGTCCTGATTTTGAGGACCCGGCAGCAGTTATCTACGGACACCATTTATTTACCGGCGGAATGTTTAGCGATTTAGAGAACTTTCTTGACCCGGAATATCTGGACGGACATCGGTTTTACTTTTTATATTTACCTGACGAGATACGGATATATGAAGTCGTGCTTGCGGCAAAATACAACAATGAGCATCTGCTGGTCAGTTGCTATACACAGATAGAGGAAAATCTTTATGAGTTTCACGGATTTGAAGGGGGAGAAGGGAAACTCATTTATGACAGGATCGAAGCCCTTGGACTGGGAGGGAACTTCCGCTCGGATCATGCTCCGACGGAAAAGGATCATATGATCTTCTGGTCTACCTGTCTTCCTGCAAGGAACCGAAGGATAATTGTGGGAGCGCGTCAGATCACAGCGGAGAATATTGGGGAACTGGTGCAGAAAACAGACGAAAGTTAAGCGGTGCCTAACTAAGGAATATATAATAAAAATTAAGGTAATATCATATTACCAGAAGGAGGATTCTTTTATGAAGATAAGCAGAAAACTACGACGAATCGCAGCCGCGGCACTGGCAGTGATTTTGGTGTGGGGGAGTGTCAATCTGTCGGATATGGGCATTTATACCGTAAATGCGGCTGAGGACAGTTCTGGTATCAAAACGCCATATTATGATGATGGACAACATAAGTATATCTATGACAGTGGCGATATACTGGGTGCGGCTACGCATGTGCATTTGTTTGGCCGGACTGTTATTTCCAGTGTTCATACTCATGGAAATATCTTTTGCCAGATCGGAGATTTAGGCGAAACTGGTACACGAGATGAGAATAACACCATAGGTGGTGTCACAGGGAAATTCAATCCTCTTGACTGGTATCATGAAGTTAATTATATACAGAATGAGTTAAGGACCATCAACGCTTCCTCTGCTCTGGATATTCTGGTAGTTGGAAATGGGATTAACTATCGTGAACCACAGGGTGGTGATAAAAGATGGCCGATTATGACAAACAACGGAGAAATATACTTAGATAAAACCAATCACATTTATCAGGATGGGAATGGAACGCTAATAGACTTCGATAGAGAATTTCAGATATTAAAAGATCGGAGTAAAGAGTGGGCTGCGAAAGATACTACTGACGGTATTGAATACAGCATTGAAAATAAGGATGATGGAAGCCGTTGGATTGATGTAGACAATCTGAATACAGGCGATACGAATGTTTTCTTGAACCTTACTTATGAAGAATGGATTGCGTGTGGTAGTGATGAGATTACAATAAGAAATTTGAATGGTAATACAAAAAATACTGGTATTCTGATTATCAATATAGATATGAAAGATTGTGAGAACTATTTGCAGACGGAGTGGCAGACGGAGCCTACCCTTACATTGAATGGTTCTGGAATAAAGGTAACTACCGTTAATTCAAATATTAAGGGTGGTGAAGAGTTTGGGAATAGGGAGTATAATACCACCGAATACGGTGCATATAGAATCATTTATAATATTTATGATTCTGGTTCCAATGATCAACTTTATCATGGAAAGGTTACTTTTGGAGGTACGGTATGCGGAACAATTCTGGCACCGTGTGCTGAGATAACGGTTGGTGCAGTGAACGGAACTGTTGCTGCAGATACTATTATTCATAATGGCAATGAATCTCACAGGATGGATGTGTGTGCGCTTGATGCAACAAGGGATCCGGAAGAAACAAAGCCAGAGGATCCGAAAGAGGAAGAACCGACAGAGCCGGAGAATCCGGGATCACCAGAGGATCCGGATAAGCCAAATACACCGGATGAGCCGAATACACCACCGAGTACACCGAATACACCACCGAGTACACCGAATACACCACCGAGTACACCGAATACTCCGCCGAGTACACCGAATACTCCGCCGAGTACACCGAATACTCCGCCGAGTACACCGAATACTCCGCCGACAACACCGAATACTCCGAGTACACCACCGACACCGCCGACTACTCCGGACGGCAAGGTACGTTACGAGATTCTGATCGAGTATGAGCATATTGATTCTTCTTCCACAACGGAGAGGATTGAGGAGTTGACCAAGAATACGACGATTAAGATTACAGATGAGGATGGCAATGATGTGACGGAAAATGTAACGAAGATCACATGGGATCCGTCAAGGAATGTTGCAGTCGTTACGGTGGAGGCTCCTAAGCCGTCAGAAGGATTTAACACTTATTATGTAGTAGAAGATACGGATCCGGCAGACAATGATCTTTCACACAGTGAGCCGGGTAAGGGATTCACAGTGGCGATTACGTCAGATGGCAAGGTACTGTTCCAGGAGGACGGCAGCGCAACGCCGACTACGGAATTGCGGTTTGTCAATGTGGAGACAGCCACTGACATAATTGGTGGAGGTAGTTCAAATTCGCTGACCTCCATGACTTCAGCACAGACTGGTGAGAGGAAGCTGCCATGGGCGGTATTTGGCGGCGGTATGTCGATAATCTTTATTGCAGGTGCTGTATATGTATTTAGGAAAAAGGAAAATATAAAATAAAATAATGTAACAGAAATGCTTTGACGGAAAGAGTAATCATTCGGATACTCTACAGAGAAAGTCCTATGTCATGATATGGCATATATGCTGAGATGGACTGAGACAGAAGGATGATGAACATGGCTCCTGAGCGGCGCACCGAGCTGGTAACAGTCAGGCTGCGATGGGATTCGCCCATTATAGCGGTAGGGTTTCCCAATTTGGGATTTAGGGGAACCTGATAAGGTGGTTTTTGTGAGAAAATCATGAATAGAAGTGGTAACACGGACATAAGGTTCGTCTTCTGTAGCAGGAAGGCGAACCTTTTTTTGCTGAAAACTATATCAAAGAAAGGAAGATATACGATTATGTCAAACAAAGGAAAGTATTATATTACAACAGCGATTGCCTATACTTCCGGCAAGCCGCACATCGGCAACAGTTATGAGATCGTGCTTGCGGACGCGATCGCAAGGTATAAGAGAAAGGATGGCTATGACGTATGGTTTCAGACTGGAACGGACGAGCATGGTCAAAAGATTGAAGAGAAAGCGGCTGCAGCGGGTATTACGCCAAAGGAATTCGTTGATCAGGTATCAGGGACGATCAAGGAACTATGGAATCTGATGGATACCTCTTACGATCATTTTATTCGTACGACGGATGATTATCATGAAAAACAGGTTCAGAAGATCTTTAAAAAATTTTACGATCAGGGTGACATATATAAGGGCGCTTATGAGGGGTTATATTGTACGCCCTGTGAATCCTTCTGGACAGAGTCCCAGCTGGTTGACGGCAAATGTCCTGATTGTGGACGGGAGGTGATCCCGGCCAAAGAGGAAGCATATTTCTTTAAGATGAGTAAATATGCAGACCGCCTCATTGAGCATATTAACACTCATCCGGAATTTATCCAGCCGGTATCCAGAAAGAATGAAATGATGAACAATTTCCTGCTTCCGGGCTTACAGGATCTTTGCGTATCCCGTACGTCCTTTAAGTGGGGCATTCCGGTAGATTTTGATGATAAGCATGTGGTCTATGTGTGGCTGGACGCATTAACGAACTATATCACTGGAATCGGATATGATGCGGATGGGGGCAGCAGTGAGCAATATAAGAAGCTGTGGCCGGCTGACCTGCATTTGATCGGTAAGGATATTATTCGTTTCCATACTATTTACTGGCCTATCTTCCTGATGGCAATGGGTGAGGAACTGCCGAAACAGGTCTTTGGTCATCCGTGGCTGCTGCAGGGTGACGGCAAGATGAGTAAGTCCAAGGGAAATGTGATCTATGCGGATGATCTGGTATCTTTCTTTGGAGTAGACGCCGTTCGCTATTTTGTGCTTCATGAGATGCCTTTTGAGAATGACGGTACGATTTCATGGGAACTGATCATCGAAAGGATCAATTCGGATCTTGCCAATACCCTCGGTAATTTGGTGAACAGAACCATTTCCATGAGTAATAAGTATTTTGGCGGCATTGTGGAAAATAAAGGCGTAGAAGACGATATGGACGCGGACTTAAAGGCGGTAGTGTCTGAAGCATACCGGAAAGTAGAAGAAAAAATGGACTCTCTTCGCGTTGCTGACGCCCTGACGGAGATTTTTGCCGTATTTAAACGTTGTAATAAATATATTGATGAGACGGAGCCATGGGTACTTGCAAAAGAGGAAAGTAAAAAAGACCGTCTGGCAACCGTATTGTACAATTTAGCTGAGGGCATTCTCACCGGGGCATCCCTGCTGGAGCCGTTTATGCCTGCAACAGCAAAGAAGATCGCAGAGCAGTTCAATACTTCTTTGGCGGCGTTTGACGAGCTGGGAAGCTTTGGGCATTATGCAAGCGGTACGAAAGTTGTGGAGAAGCCGGAGATCTTATTTGCCCGTCTGGACGTAAAGGAAGTAGTGGAGAAAGTTGACACCATGTTCGCAGAGCGTAAGACGGCGGAAGAAGCTGCATCCGGAAACGGGGCAGTCGGCGATGCTGCGGACGGTGCATCTGCAGGACAGGAGATTACCGTGGAATTAAAAGAGGAGATTTCCTATGAGGACTTTGACAAGATGCAATTTGTAGTCGGTGAGATTATTAAATGTGAGGAAGTGCCAAAGTCTAAAAAGCTGCTCTGCTCGCAGGTGAAGGTCGGCAATCAGGTGAAGCAGATCGTATCCGGCATCAAGCAGTATTATAGCGCGGAAGAAATGGTCGGCAAGAAAGTCATGGTGCTTCTGAACTTAAAACCTGCGAAGCTGGCTGGCGTGCTTTCGGAAGGTATGCTCTTATGTGCGGAGGATCAGGATGGCAATCTTGCATTGATGACGCCGGAGAAGGAGATGCCGGCAGGAGCGGAGATTTGCTGATATATCGTGTATTCGGAATAAATTCGCAGGTTATGGAAAGGCGTGGTTACCAGTATGGATATTAATCAGGTTTTAACGGAATATGATAGTATGTTTGGTGTGAAAGGACTTGACGAAATCGAGGCGTTCCTTGTGGAGCAGATCGATAAAGCCTACGCGGAACCGGATTACTACTCTGCGGTAACGCTTTTAAATGAAATCATCGGATTTTGCCGGGATACGAGTCAGAATGAAAAAGGGTTGAAGTATTGCGAGCAGGATCTGAAGCTGATGCGGGAGATGGGGCTGGAAGGCGGCGTGGAGTACGCTACCAGCCTTCTTAATGTTGCCAATGCATACCGTGCCTTTGGAAAATGGGAGGATTCCCTTGCTTTATATCAGCAGACTCAGGCGATCTATCAGAAGAAACTTCCGGCGGGAGAATTTAACTATGCGAGCCTGTATAACAACTGGAGTCTACTGTATCAGGAGATGCAGGATTTTGACAATGCGAGAATTATGTTGGAGAAAGCCTTGGAGGTGGTGTACGGTTATCCGGATGCTGTGATGCCGATTGCTACCACACACTGTAACCTTGCGGTGACGCTACTGCATCTATATCAGGAAAAGCAGCGGGAATGTCAGAAAATCCCGGAACATGAGGATATGTCAAAGCAAGCAAAGGAAATATACTCTCAGGCAGTCAGGCATCTGAAAAAAGCCCTTGAGATCCATGAAAGGGACGGTGGGCAGGATATGCATTACAGCGGCGTCCTCTCAGCCATGGGAGACGCACTTTATCTGGATCGGCGGTATGGTGAGGCGGCGGAATATTATGCTAAAGCAATGAAGGAATTGGAAAAGCATGTAGGCCGCACGGAAGCATATGATAGAGTAGCGGAGAATTATGCGGCTGCGGTCAGACTGTCCGAAGAAGCATCAGACCGGCAGGGGGCAGACCAACAGGGAACTGGGTGTTCGGAGGAAGAACATCCGAGCACAGAACATCCGGGAGTTGGGCAGTCGGTTTTTGTGGCGGATCGACAGGCATCAGAAGAGGATGAGGAACCAGAAGCGGGTCAGGGCAATCTCGTCCGTTGCCGCAGGTTTTATGAGGATTACGGTGCGCCGATGATCCATGAAATGTTTCCGGAATATGAGCATCGGATCGCTGTTGGAATGGTGGGTGAGGGTTCCGACTGTTTTGGCTTTGATGATGAGATTTCCAAGGATCACGATTACGGGATCGGTTTCTGCATGTGGCTGCTGCCTGAGGATGATCGGCAGATCGGGGAAGTATTGCAGAAGGAGTATGACCGACTGATTGATGAGTATCGTCAACGGCTCATAAACAGCAGGGGATATGAGGCGGATATTATAGAACTTTTTTTGAAGAAACGCAGAGGCGTATTTGAGATCCATGCATTTTATGAAGACTTGTTGGGAACAGGAGCTATATGGAATGTGCAGGAGGATGTAAATAAACCGCTACGCGATGATGTATGGCAGCGGCTTGCGGAGGAACGTCTTGCCACAGTCGTAAATGGCGAGGTTTTTCGTGACGATCTTGGAACATTTACCGCTATTCGGGAGCAGATCAGGGCATATTATTCGGATGAGATTCGGGGGAAAAGGATGGCGGAAAAACTGCATGAATTTTCGCAGTATGCCCAGAGTAATTATTCGCGGATGATGGCAAGAAAAGATTATGTGACTGCTAAGATCTGCGTGGCGGAAGGAATGAAAGCCGCAATGGAGCTTTGCTATTTATTGGACCGCGTCTATGCGCCTTATTATAAATGGATGCGGAAAGGAATGGAGACACTGGGAAGGAGATCTGCACCGCCGCAAAAGATCATAAAAATTCTTGACCGGATCAGCGGGCTGGAACTTCAGGCGGAGGCGTGGGAGAACGTGGCATATGATCCCGTGAAGGGGAATCATGAAGATCAGATCATGGCTGCATTTGATCAGATCGCGGAGGAGCTTTTGGATGAAATGGAATGGCAGGGACTGGTACAAAGAAGGATTTCCATGGACGGTCAGCCGCCGTTTCTGGAAAATTATATTGGAGATGTATTGGAAAGGAAAGCATCAGCTATGTCAAAGGAAGAATATGTAGAGAAGATAGTAGCTTTGGAATGGAAGCAGTTTGACAAAGTGGAAAATGAAGGCGGCCGCGCCGACTGTCAGAATAACTGGAATACGTTTTCTATTATGCGTAAAAGCCAGTATCTGACATGGACGGAGGAGCTTCTGGCAAGTTTCTATCAGGATCTTATGGAGGCAGATGAGAGAGGTTGGAACCTGATTACAGAAAAATATGCCCGCATGATGGAGTCCACGGCTCCGGAAAAGTATGCCGGACTGGAAAAAGATCTGCCTAAAAGAAGTGAAGAGAGGATTGCCATTCAGGAGGAAATCATCAAGATACAGGTCGGATGGATGGAGGAATTTGCGGATAAATATCCGAAGATGGCGGGCAATGCGAGAAGCATCCATACTAGTGAAGACACACCGTATAATACTTCCTATGAGACATATCTTCGGGGAGAGCTTGGGACTTATTCCGAGGAAACCCTGATCCTGTACGGCAGATTTATCGTATCCGTACAGCAGGCGGGGAAGAACCTTGCATATGAGATCATGAACCAGACGGCGTTATTGTATGGTTATGAATCCGTAAAAGATGCGGAAGAAAAATTATAGACCGGGTTGACCGGTCTTTATTTTTGGAGAATATCGTTGCTGTTTTTCTAAAAAGAGTATAGTTAATGTGGAATATCTTCGTATGTAATATCATTACCTATATGATATAGTCTTATTAAGATTATATTTGCACCGTACGAAGCGGGTGCGAAATACAGGTACGCTGTTTGGTTATTGTTTTCAGATAATCAGCAGTACGGTGTTTTAGAATGATAAAATTAGGAGGCTCACCAATGAACGAAAATGGATACGATTACAACCAGCAGTATAATAACGGCTACGATCAGCAATATGGCGGTCAGCAATACGGCAATGGCTACGATCAGCAATACGGCAATGGCTACGATCAGCAATACGGCAACAGCTATGATCAGCAGTTTGATAATAGTTATAATAGTACCCCACAGGTGAATCTGCCGGAGGGGATGATGGAACGACTTCCAGAAGGGCTGAGAAACAAGATAGAAGACACCATGGCAATGGCGGAGCAGGAAAACCAAGGTAGGAACGCAAAGTATGAGAATGCGGAATCACCAACGCTTACGGCCCAAATGAAGCCGGGACCTGCCATCGCGGCTCTGATCATAGGTATCGGAGGAATGATTTTGTTTTTTCAGACCGTACCCGTAATTGCTTGTATCTGTATGGGAATTATGCTTGTTATATTCGGAATAGGACTTGTGAGCGATGAAAAATTTAATTTTAGAAGACATGCTAAAAGTACTCTTGTGATGATGATAGGTATCGGCTTGATATTGATGGCATTGTATTGTATTCTGGCGAAGATGATTCCGGAGCTTCCGCAGCCGAGGCTCGTAGTTATGGGGGGTGTTGGTTTTGTTGCGGTTGGGGCGCTGTTATTGATTCTGAGCTGTATCACCTACCAATATCTGAACGAGGTCTGTACAGAACCGGTGCAGGCAGTCTGCGTTTATCTGAAACAGAAAAAGGAATATAAAGATGGACATACGTATATCAAATACGCTCCGGTCTATGAGTACCAGTTCAGAGGTAATACATATTGTGCAGCAGAAGATTATGGAGGTAAAAGCGTGTCGATTGGCAGCAGACATGAGCTTTATATTAATCCGTATGAACCGACGATGTTTAACAAAAAAAATGGGCAATCAATAGTAGGGATTGTTGCTTTTTCTATGATCTTTATTCTGGCTGGCTTCTTTTTGTGCTGTATTCCATAGGATGTCTGATTGTCTTTTGACAAATAATAAAAATGCTATTAATAGCTAGAAGACCATATTGCAATAAGGGTAGCGTAGAAAAGAGGATAATTATGAGTGAAAATGGATATGAGCAAATCGGTGCTCGGGAAAATAGGCTTTTCATAAGGCCCTTGTTTGCTGGTTTTGCAATACTTATATTTTTTGCGGGAGTTTTTTCCTTGAAGTTGGTTGATCATAGTGGATTTTTAATTTTTTCTATTGGGGTTGTGTGTATTCTTATTGGAATGGGCATCATAACCGATCAAAGAAATTCTTTAAAAAAGCATACAAAGAACTGGGTTTGGGTGATTTTTGGCGTTGAAGTAATATTGGCTTCAGGGTATCAGCTGCTTGCAGGATCGAATCCGTCGCTGCAGACAATGAATGGTAGAGTTCAAGGCATGGTTTCAGGTGCTGTTATTGGTAGCATTGGATCTTTGCTCCTTATTTTTCATTTTTTAAACTATTATTTTCGGAAAAAGACTTGTACACAAGAGGTGCAGGCAGTCTGCATCAATCTGCAGCAAAGATGGTCATATAGAAGTAGAGGAGGATCGGTCAGGTTTATCCCGATTTATGAGTTTACATTCAGGGGTAATAAGCTCCGTATTGCGGGTTCTTCTCGAAAACAAATAAAAGTCACTACTACAGGCAGCAGTGGAAGAGAAGTAAGATATTATAACGTGCCGAAGATTGGCAAGCAGTATGATCTCATGATTAATCCGGATGATCCGGCGGAATTTTATCTTAAAAAAGACATGCCGTGTATCTCTGTCTGGGTGATTGCGTTTGTTGCAATAGCTATCGGATATCTTCTTTTCAAATCCACTGTGAGGTAGTAATTTTAAAATTGAAAAGAGGATAATTATGAATAAAACTCTGCTTTTTCCTTAAACTAAAAAAGCATAATCTAAGGAAAAGGCAGGGTTATTATTATGAAAATTGCATTTTACAGTACAAAACCGTATGACAGGATCTGGTTTGAGCCAATGGCCGAAACCTATGGTCATGAGATACATTTTATCGAGCTTCCTTTTATGGTCGATACCGCGTCTTTGGCGCGGGGATATGACGCCGTCTGCATATTTGTCAATGATGACGCGAATGCCGAGGCGGTTAATATGCTGGTAGATATGGGTGTCAAGGCGATCCTGCTTCGAAGCGCGGGATATAATCATGTGGATATGAAAGCGGCATCTGGAAGGATCAAGGTATTAAGGGTGCCGGCGTATTCGCCGGATGCAGTTGCGGAGTTTGCCATGGGACTGCTGCTCAGCTGTAACCGTATGATTCACAAGGCTTACGGCAGGACAAGGGATTTTAATATGAATATCAACGGCCTTCTGGGCGTAGATTTCCACGGAAAAACAGCCGGTGTCATCGGAACCGGTAAGATCGGGCAGTGTATGATCAAGATTCTGGAAGGATTTTCTATGAGGATCATTGCGTATGATCCCTATCCGAATAAGGATCTTAAGGTAGAATATATGCCGTTAAAGGATCTTCTGGCAGAGGCGGATGTGATCTCGCTGCACTGTCCGTTGATGAAGGACACGTATCATATCATTGACGAGGAAAGCATCAGTCAGATGAAGAAGGGCGTTTATATTGTTAACACTTCGAGAGGTGGTTTGATTGATGCCGGCGCGCTGATCGACGGACTGTTATCAAAAAAGATCGCCGGCGTGGGGCTGGATGTCTATGAAGAGGAAGAGGGAATTTTCTATGAGGACTGTTCTAATAAAATCATACGGGACGAAAACCTTGCAAGGCTTACCACGTTTCCAAACGTTATCCTGACTTCACACATGGGCTTCTTTACAAAGGAGGCAATGCATTCCATTGCGCAGGTCACGCTTGAAAACGCTGCGGCATTGGAAAAAGGGGAAGAGTTAACAAATGAGGTAAAATGACCTCATTGAAAAAAGAGGCTGCGCGCTGATTATTTAATGCGGCAGCCTTTTTTCTTGTGGTAAATGCATTGCGGATATGATAAAATACAAATGTATGTATAAAGGGGGAGAGGAAAGAAATAATGGGTCAGCTGGTCTATACAAATGAAAAGTGTCAGGGGTGTAATCGCTGCATTTCGGTCTGTCCTGTTCTTACTGCAAATTATTCTGTTCAATCAGAGGACGGACAGCGGATTGAAGTACATAGTGAAAATTGCATCGCGTGTGGTGCCTGTTTTGATGTGTGTGAACATAATGCCAGAGATTATTATGATGATACGGAACAGTTTTTCCATGATTTAGAGCAGGGGGAACAGATCTCTGTGCTGCTCGCTCCGGCATTTCAGGCGAATTACCCGGAGGAATATGCCTCTATCTTGGGCGGATTGAAGGATTTGGGAGTTAACCGGATCATCAGTGTCAGCTTTGGTGCTGACATTACCACATGGGGATATATCAACTATATTTCAGAGCATGACCTGCAGGGCGGAATTTCCCAACCCTGTCCCGCAGTGGTTAATTATATTGAGCATTACGCACCGGACCTGATACAGAAATTGATTCCGATTCACAGCCCCCTGTTGTGTGCGGCGATTTATGCGAAAAAATATTTGCATATTACGGATAAGCTGGCATTTATCAGTCCGTGTATGGCAAAAAAAATCGAAATTACTGATCCAAATACATACGGTTATGTATCTTATAATCTGACCTTCCGTCATTTTATGGAATATGCGCGGAAACATCATATTGCTGGTGCAGACGCAACAGATGAGATTGAATATGGTTTGGGCTCTGTTTATCCCACTCCGGGAGGGCTTAAGGAAAATGTCTACTGGTTTTGCGGTGAGGAAGCATTTGTACGGCAGGTAGAAGGGGAAAAGCGCGCCTATACCTTCCTAAAGGATTATAGGAAGAGATTGGCAAAAGGACAAAAATTGCCGTTTATGGTAGATATTTTAAATTGTGACAGAGGCTGCCTATATGGGACGGGTATCGAAACTGAAAAAAATGATTCAGAGGAAAATTATTATAATCTGCAGGAGATCAGGGAACGTTGTAAAAAGAACAGCGGAGAGAGTCCGTTTTCAAAAGCGCTTGCGCCGGCAGAACGCCTAAAACAATTTAACAAGCAGTTTTCCCAATTGGATATCCGGGATTTTATGCGGAATTATACCGATAAATCCGGCAGTATTTCCCTGCGTGAACCGGACGAGAAGGAGTTGGATGCTATATTCCTTTCTATGAACAAAATAAGCTGGGAGCAGAGGAATATTAACTGTGGAGCGTGCGGTTACGGAAATTGTATGGAAATGGCAGAGGCAATTTACAACGGCAGCAATATACCGGAAAACTGTATCCACTTTATGAAGGATCGGATTCATGCGTTTTCTGTCAGACTGGAAGAGCAGAATAAAGAATTAAAGCAGGCAATTAAGGAGGAAAAGGAAAGCGAGTTGTTTATCAATCAGATGATACGCGCTTTTGCTAAGAGCATTGACATTAAAGATCAGTATACAAAGGGACATTCTTTTAGGGTAGCAACGTATGCTAGGATGATCGCAGCGAAGTTGGGATATAACGAAAAAATGTTGGAGAACATTTATCATATTGCATTGCTGCATGATATCGGGAAGGTTGTCATTCCAGAAGATATCTTGAACAAACCCGGTAAACTCACAAATGATGAGTACGAAACGATTAAACAGCATGCACAATACGGTTATGAAATATTAAAGGAGATCGACTGTCTGCCGAATCTGGCATTGGGTGCCGGGTTTCATCATGAGCGGCTGGATGGGAAGGGGTATCCGAGTGGAAAGCATGAAAAAGAAATTCCGCAGGTTGCAAGGATTATTGCGGTTGCAGATACCTTTGATGCCATGCATTCTACCCGCCCCTACAGAGAATGTATGCCGATGGAAAACATTATTGCTGAGATGAAGAGGGTATCAGGAACACAGTTGGATACCCATATTGTGGATATTCTTTTGGAGCTGATTCAAGAGGGAGCTTTGGATGATGTGGAATAGGAAGCACTGATGATGTCAGTGCTTCCTATTCCGTAAAAACTTTTGTAAGCGATGTATCGCGCTATTCCGTTTCCCTTAACCGTTCTACCACGCTGTGTTTTGCGGTCTGTCCATACAGGATGGTAGGGATCAGCCATCCAAACAGCAGAAAGACAGGAATCACGATCACAACAGGAAGAATGGTAAAATGGGGTCGGAAGAACCAGAACATATTTTCCAGCATTTTACCGATGAACGGATTCATGACAGCAGATAGAATCAGCGCGATCAATACGGATCCCAGTGAATAAAGAAGACCTTCAAAGATCAGCATGGATCTTAATTGGCTGTTGGTCATACCTACTGCCTGTAATACTGCAAATTCCCTGCGGCGGGAAAGGATACCGGTCATAATCGCATTAAAGAAATTCAGGATGCCTACGAATCCGATGATGGTGCAAAGCAGTCCGCCCAGCAGTATAAACAGGTTCTGAAACTGCTCGAAATCTTTACGCAGCGTTTCCTTGCTGTTATACATCAGTTCCGGGAGATCATTGGCAGTCAGCTCTGCCAGATAAGCTTCTGCGTTTTGTTCCGCCGCTTCTGTCGGAGTATCGAACAGATAGTAGAGGGGGATTACTGACATGCCGCTGTCCCGTGTGATCGTCTCTGCCGGAAGTATGGCGCCAAGGGCGCCGATGGTAGCATATCTATGACTCATGGAATGTGGCACGCTTACCAGCGCACATACGGTATAGTCTATATCAATGCTTTTGCTGATGTGATATTCCATATATTCCTCAGGGGTATTTTCCGTACAATATTCACCGGTGCGGCTGTCAATATAGTAGCCCTCGGAAACATAAGTCAGCCTGAGAGTATCTCCTATTTCCGGATACATTTCCCGATGCATTACGTTGCCGTAATCGTCCGTATAAACAGACAAAGCAATGGCGTGGCTGTTTCCCGAAAACAGGGAGTCAAGATCTCCTTCCAGAACAGTCAGTTTCTCAAACAGCGCAGGATCCAGCCCTAGAAGCTGTACGTCGGTAGACACTTTATTGTCGTCGTTAACTTCCAGGGATAATGATAATAACTGCTCCATTTGCTCTTCGGTTACCCAGTTGGCATATAAAGCCCTATAGGTTTCTTCTGATACCCAGCATAACGGGCGCTTATAATCGGATAAGATATAACCGCAACCGGCAAGGGACTTTTCGGTATTTGACTCGATCTGCTCTATGGCATTCTCTGTAATAAATTCTGAGGATTGATTAAAACGAAAGTAATCGGTACTGCTGACAATAAAGTCTGCACAGGTTTGATTGCTAAGATAAAGTTCCATATCAAATCCACTGACGAATGTATATAGGAGATTCAGCAGTATAACGGACAAAGCCAGCGATACAAAGACAAGAATGGTCTTGCTCCGGTTGCGTCCCAGATTGGCAAATGCCATATGGGATACTTTTGCCCCACGGGTGTGACGCTGCTTTTTTCTTGTTTGGGTATTTTCCGTATATTTTGTTGCTTCGATAGGAGATACCTTTGCTGCGATCCGTCCGGGTTTCTTGCAGGATAACAGAACCGTAAGCAGAGAAAACAGTGTTGAACCCACAAAAATAAGCGGAGAGACGCTGATAGTGGAAGATGTTTCTCCGAGGGATGTGCTGCTTTTGATCACTGCCGGCGTTAGTACTGCGCCTGTGATATATCCGAGCAGGAGACCGATAGGAATCCCAATCAGGCAAAGAAGTAAAGCCTGCTGCCGGATGATGCGCCGCAGCTGCGCAGGTGTTACGCCAATGGTTTTCAGAAGACCATAAAACCGGATATCCCCGGTAACGGAAATCTGAAAGATATTATAGATGATCAGATACCCGGTAAACACCACCAGTATGATAAATGCAATGATAGCTAAAACCATCTCCTGATCCAGCGTTTCGTCAATCTGGGAAGAAGTATAGCCCCAGTTCACGCCGATACGGACGCTGTTTTCATCGACATGGCTGTCCCATGTATAGCCGAGATCCGTATCTACCTGTTCCATCTGTCCCTGTATATTTATGGTGGACTTCATCATCACGTTTAAGTCTGTGCGGAACGATTCCATTCCCTCCGCCATAGCCGCATCTATGATTTCTTTCAGATACCCCTCGGAAATATTGATATAATGTACCGGCATCAGATCATCATACTCCCAATATCCTGAAAGAATAAAGGTATCTTTGATTTCCGAACCGGTTTGCTCCTTGTCGTTCAGCGTATAGGAGAGCTGTATTTCGGCTCCCAGTTCCGGTGTGACACCTAATTGTTTCAACGCCGTTGTATCCATGGCGATCTCATTGTCTTTTTCCGGCATATGTCCGACGGTGGGCAGAGCGTAGCACCATTTGGTAGTATTGGCATCCATGTAGCTGATTTCTGCGGGGATTTTTGCAAATGAATCCGTAGCTAAGATTCCGATGACCGTACGGACGCCGGCTTCCTTTACATTTGGATGGGCGGAAATGGCTGCTAGCTGTTCCTCGTTTACAGATTTAAAAGTACCATGGTTATAGCCGCCCAGCTGTCGGAACTGATAAGTCTGATAGCTGGAATTGATGGACATGACGATTGTAAACAGGGACGTAAAGAGCAGTGTTGTAAGGGCAATCGCAATGATGGCGATCAGGTTCCGCTTCCGGGATGCCCACAGGGATCTATAGCTTAAACGACGGATGCATTGTTGATTTTTTACTTTCATGATTAGCCTCCTTTGATAAGTCTTTTGCAGCGTACTTGTTATGCCGGTGAATTCCCGGCGGGAGTATGTCCGCTGACAATGCGTCCGTCTTCGATACGGATGATCCGGTCAGCCATTTGTGCAATCTCCTCATTGTGGGTGATCATAACGATGGTCTGGGTAAATTTCCGGCTGGTAACTTTCAAGAGGCTTAAAACATCCTGACTGGTTTTGCTGTCCAGATTGCCGGTAGGTTCATCGGCAAGGATAATGGCTGGCGCTGCGATCAATGCACGGGCGATTGCCACACGCTGCTGCTGTCCGCCGGAAAGCTGGTTAGGAAGAGCATCCAGCCGCCCGTCCAGTCCGAGTGTCTGGACAATCTGGTCCATAAATGATTTTTCAACTTCACTGCCATCCAGTTGGACGGGAAGAACAATATTTTCATGGACATTCAACACGGGCACTAGATTATATGCCTGAAAAACAAAGCCAATTTTGCGGCGGCGAAAAATGGTCAGGGCTTCGTCTTTTAAAGAAAAAATATCCTTTCCATCGACGATTACCTTTCCGTCGGTAGGCCGGTCCAGACCACCGAGCATATGAAGTAGGGTGGATTTTCCACTTCCCGATGTTCCGACCACGGCGACAAATTCTCCTTTATCAACAGAAAAATTGACGCCATCCAATGCGTGAACGGCATTTTCACCGGACCCATAAATTTTTTTTAGATCTTTTGCCTGTAATATTTCCATATTCAATTATCCGCCTTTCGCTTTCTATTGGGAGATGTCCGAATTTTGGACATCTCCGATGTGAGACTTAGAACTTCTTTGCGAAGCAGCCTTTGCTGCGAGTAATTAGAAGTTCTTCTCACATTGATTATCTCATAAGATTCTTTCTACATTCTAACAGAAGGGAGATTAATTCTGACAATTTTGTAAGAATTGGAATGGATTAGACAATTAATTTTTAAAAGAAATATTATCTGGGAAGAAATACGGAAAAACAGCTTCCCTCTGCGGGATGGGAGGTTACTTTGATATAGCCGTTTTCCTCATTGATAATTTGCCTTGCAAGATAAAGCCCGATGCCGACGCCGTCAAAGTTTTTTACATTTTCCGACCGGAAAAAGCGGGTAAAGATTTTGGGGAGTTCTTCTTCTGATATGCCGATACCGGTATCCGCAATATCAATACGGGTAAAGATTTCATATTTCGTAACCGAAATGGTGATACCGCCCTGCTCTGTATATTTGACGGCGTTATCCACAATATTACCGATTGCTTCGGCAGTCCATTTGGTATCAAAGACAGCGTAAGCGTCCGTATCTGACATATGCAGTGACAGCCCCTTTGCTTCCGCCTTAGGAAGATACTGGCTGCATATTGTCAAAAGAATGGGCTGTATTGCTTCTTTTGATGGTGATAAGGATATAATGCCGTTTTCCAGCCGGGACAGCTTGACTAAGGAATCAATCAGGAAGCGAAGCTTTTCTGTCTGGTTGTAAAGAGCGTCCACGTTACTGCGGGCGTTATCCGGCATTTCTGCTTCCCGAAGCAGCTCGCTGTAAAGAAGAAGGTTTGCAATGGGTGTTTTGGTCTGATGGGAAATATCTGCAATTAATGTTTTGATTTTGTCTTTTTCCGCCGCGGTCTTTCTTGCGGAAATTGCGGATGCAGACAGATAATGGGCGAATCTGGTCTCCAGCCGGGACAGCCGTTTTTCGTCAAAAATTTCTTCCGAAAATGATCCATCTATAACGGAGTCCAGCATCTTTTCTAAGGTATCCAGAGTTTTTTTGGTGCGGTAATAGTTACAGCATACGATAATGACTGCAGTCGGCAGAGATAATGCGGCAGCTAGCCATAGGATATCACTCATATTTATAAATTATGCTCCTTTCAATCATTCCATCTTTCGGTCATGTCGATGTTCCGCTTTGCCCGGTATTCACGTGGTTTATACGATCCATCGGTAGCCGATGCCATAGACTGTCTTAATATCATCATGAGCTCCCAGTTTATCACGCAGCCGTTTTATCGTAACCGAGAGGGTGCTTTCGTCAATATATACAGAAGGATCCGACCAGATGTGGTCAATCAGATAATTCCTATTTAAGGTGTTTCCACGATTCTCTATCAACAGGTTAAGAAGTTTTTGTTCCGTTTTGCTTAGTTCCACGTCGATGCCATTTACAGTAAAGCGCATATGGGAAAAATCGAAGGTAAAGCGATCCGTACGGAATATATTTTCTCCGGCGGGGCACTGTGTTTTTCGCAGCTGGGTATTGACTCTTGCCCGGAGAACGGATAAGGAAAAGGGTTTGGTAATATAATCGTCAGCACCCTGCTCAAGTCCTTCTACAATATCCATGTCGGTATCATTGGCAGTCAATAGAATGACCGGAACGAGGGGATGCTCCTTCTTGATCTGCCGGAGCAGGTCGAGACCGCTTCCATCGGGCAGGGTAACATCCAGCAGTACAAGCGCAGGATATCCCATCAGAAGCTGTTCTTTGGCGGAATGAATATTCTGGCAGGATACGATCTGCCGATGATCGGCTTTTAACGCCATACACAATCCATGGTTTAGTTCTTTATCATCTTCAACGATCATAATCTGTTCCATACTGATAATTATGCCCTTTCGGAATTTACGGATTTATTATAATACCTGCCCTGAAAGATGGCAATGATAATCTTACAAGGCGGATGTACACGGTTTAGGAACCGTTTCAGAGATGGACTTGTAAATTAGAGATTATGGAATTATAATAATAAAAATAAGTTAGTGATATCATTAACTTCGGGATCATAAATCGGCTTTGCGGGATATTCTCGTAAGGTCGCAGTGATGTATAGAGAGGATCATATATGAAGATCAGGCCTGCAAAACGAGATGAATGGGAGCCCGCCATGGCATTGGCATGGAGGACTTTTTTGCGTTTTGAAGCTTCGGATTATACGCCGCAGGGAGTTGACAGCTTTCTGGATTTTATTTCGGATACGACGCTGAACCGGATGTTTATTATGGGCAATTATCAACTGTTCGTGGCGGTGGAAAAAGAGCCGAAAAGATATGGTGGGACCCAGATTGAAATGGAGGAGAAGATCGTAGGACTGATCTCCCTTCGTGAAGGAAATCATATTTCCCTGCTTTTTGTGGATGAAAAATATCATAAACAAGGGATCGGCAGGGCGCTATTGAACTATGCGGCAAGGTATCTTTATGAAGAGAAGGAACGGATATTCTGTACAGTCAATGCAGCTCCGTATGCCGTAGAATTTTATAAAAAGATTGGATTTCACGCCGTAAAACCGGAAGAAAGCAAGGATGGGATTAGATTTACCCCAATGGTATGGTATTTCAAGTGATAAAGTGAAACAGAATGTTGCATGGCTGCAAAGGGTTCGTCAATTTATACATAAAAAATAAAAAAGCATTGTCATCTTGACGAAAGAGAAGTCCGGCATGGGAATTTATTAGTATTTCTCACAAGGAAAAACTTTATTTTTTGGTAAGTAAACAATAGAAATTTTATCGAAAAAATTCTATACTTATACTTAAGTGCGAGATATACGTACATAGTTTAAATTCAATAATTAGGAGGCAGGAAAATGGCAAGTTTATCATTGAAAAACATTTGCAAGGTTTATTCTAACGGATTTGAAGCAGTAAAGAACTTCAACCTTGAGATTGCGGATCAGGAGTTCATCATCTTCGTTGGACCTTCCGGATGTGGTAAGTCAACAACACTTCGTATGATTGCAGGTTTGGAAGATATCAGTTCCGGTGAATTAAGAATCGGTGACAGATTGGTAAATGATGTAGAGCCTAAAGATAGAGATATCGCAATGGTATTCCAGAACTACGCATTGTATCCTCATATGTCAGTTTATGATAATATGGCGTTTGGTCTTAAGTTAAGAAAGGTTCCTTCTGACGAAATCGATAAGATGGTTAAGGAAGCAGCTAAGATTCTGGATCTGGTTTCCCTGCTTGATCGTAAGCCGAAGGCTCTTTCCGGTGGTCAGAGACAGCGAGTTGCTATGGGTCGTGCGATCGTTCGTAATCCTAAGGTATTCCTTATGGACGAGCCTCTTTCCAACTTGGATGCAAAACTTCGTGTACAGATGCGTATTGAGATCGCTAAGCTTCACCAGAGACTTGGTACTACCATCATCTATGTAACACATGACCAGACAGAGGCTATGACTCTGGGAACCAGAATCGTAGTTATGAAGGATGGTATCGTACAGCAGGTAGATACACCGCAGAACCTTTACGAGAAACCGCAGAACCTGTTCGTAGCAGGATTTATGGGATCACCGCAGATGAACTTCCTGGATGCAGTTGTAGAAGTTCAAGGTGAAATTGCGTATTTAAAGATTGCTGACCGTTCCATTCCTCTTTCTCCGGCTAAGTCCAAGAAGTTGATCGACGGTGGTTATGATGGTCAGACTGTTACATTTGGTATCCGTCCGGAAGATGTATATGACAGCGAAATGATGGTTGAGGCATCTCCGCTCAGCGTATTTGAGTCAACGATCAAGGTTTACGAGCTTCTTGGTGCAGAAGTATATCTGTACTTCGATCTGGAAGGCTTCCCGATGACAGCAAGGGTTGATCCGAGAACAACGGCAAGACCTGGAGATGTTGTTAAGTTTGCATTCGATGTTGATAAGATTCATGTTTTCGACAAAGATACAGAGGTTACAATTACTAACTAGGCTTCAGATGTTCATTAAAAAAATGCGCCTGTTTATATGCAGGCGCATTTTTTGATAGATAATACTGTATTAAATAAGAAAATATGGTATAATATACGCGAAAGCAATGAACAGTGCGCGAATGAATGAAACTTATGATACAATAAATCAGAGATATGCACCAATATTACAAAAAGGATAGAAATGGGGAAAAACTCAGATGGAAGGGTTAGTAAATTTAATGGAGCAGACGGTGCTTGATAAAATTGATCAGTTGTGGGCGGAACGAGATTGTTGTAAATGTGAAAAATGCCGTATGGATGTGGCAGCGTATGCATTAAATCGGCTACCGGCACAATATGTGCGCTCCCTTAAAGGAAATGTGTTTTATCGATTTGAAGCCAATCAGATACAAAGAGACATAGAAGTCACGGTAGAAGTCAGCAAGGGGATGGAGATCGTAGGAAATGCACCGCATCTTTGAACAACCAGATGACGGATTAAAATATTATTTAATATCAATTTTGAAATGATGCATGACGCGTCCGCAGTAGCGGGCGCGTTTTTGACGCTTCTTGATTTTTTGATAAGGGTATTGTACCATATAGATAGATTTAATCGGACGGAGGGAAGATATGTTATCGTCAAAGATCATACAGAGCAGTATAAATGACCTGAAAAAGATTACCAAGGCGGATTTCTGCGTGGCAGATGAGACTGGCAGGGAATTGGTGACGACATTTGAATATTTGGATTTGCCGCAGGATATCATCATGGGATTTGCCGCGTCTCCGGCGGATAGCCAGAATATATCGGGATATCATCTTTTGAAGATCATAGATGAAGATGACATTGTCTATGTTCTTATTGTTCATGGCAATGGAAGTGACGGATATGTGCTGGGGCGCATTGCGGTCAGTGAAATCACGCATCTGTTATCAGCATATAAGGAGAGAGTTGATTATAATGGATTTTACCAAAACCTGCTGATGGATAATCTTCTGACTGTGGATATCTACAATAAAGCCAATAAATTAAATATCCGCGCTGTGCTTGACCGTGTGATCTATCTGATCGAGATTGGAAGCGATCTGGCGGAACCGTGTAGAGAGCTGCTGCGAAATATTTTCTCCGAGAATACGGACGATTTTGTGACCGCGGTAGACGAAAAAAGCCTGATCCTGATCAAATCCATTTCTGAGGAGAAGGATAGGGAGCGGCTTGATGAGATCGGCAGGCAGATTGCCAGCACGGTTAATACGGAGCTGATGGTGAAGGTCAGGGTAGCATATGGCACGATGGTTAAGGAATTGAAGGATCTCTCCAAATCATATAAGGAAGCAAAAGTGGCGCTGGAGGTCGCGGGGATTTTTGATCAGGGCAATGAGATTGCGGCATATGCGTCTCTAGGGATTGGACGCCTGATCCATCAGCTTCCGATCTCGCTGTGTGAAATGTATCTTCATGAGATCTTTGAAGATAAGGATATTCTGAACTTAAGTGAAGAAGAACTGGGAACAATCAATATGTTTTTTGAAAATAATCTTAATGTTTCCGAGACAGCAAGGGAATTATTCGTCCATCGAAATACACTGGTCTACCGGCTGGAAAAACTGCAAAAGCAAACTGGTCTGGATATCCGTAAGTTTGATGATGCATTGACCTTTAAGATTGCGCTGATGGTTGCCAGATACATGAAATATCTGCACCAACAGGAGGGTGTATAAAAACAATTTAAAGTAATATTTCAACTTCATTTCTCATATACTATTTATAGGGAAACGCTGATAAAGGTGTTTCCCGCGCCGGATTTGCGCTGCAAAGCAGCATAATTCCACTGAAAATCGGTGCTTCCATAGTAGATGATTGGAGGGATGAGGTTGTTTTATTTTGATAAGAAAATTTATTACATAGATTATTATGAAAACGGCAGCAGAATATCCAATGCAGGATTTATCAGCCTGACTTTTAAGAACGATGACTGCCATGTGCATGTGGGGATCAGGAATCTTCCGGGAGTGGAGAACAGGCTGTGCCGCTGGTTTGGCCTGATTAACAGTGAACAGGTTTTTTTGGAAGAATTCCGGGTGGAAAAGGGTGAGGCCGATTTTGTAAGCTGTTATAAAAGAAACAGTCTGGGCAGAACGGAAGTGGATTTCTCGGCTCTGGAAGGATTTTATTTTGCGCTTGGGAAAAGACGGTGGGGAAGCTGTTTTTTCAGAAATATAAAGCAGCATATGGAGCCTACCTTTCAGGAGAAGCCTGTGAAGCGGACTGCGCGGACATATTCCTCCGAGATCAGTTCCGATGGTAATACGGAAGAAATGCAAATTCTTGACCGCAATGTTGGCTATTCAAATAACAGACGGTATGACGATGGTTTTGGTATTGATTTGGAAAACGGCGGATACGAAGACGCGACAGATGCAGATTTGGAAAATGGCGGATACGAAGATGTGACTGGCACCGATTTGGAAAGCGGTGGATACGATGACTCGATTGGTGTCGATCCGGAAAGCGGCGGATATGAAGACGCGATCAGTGGCAATTCGGAAAGCAGGGAATATGTTGACGAAATGAACGGCAATTCGGAAAGTGAATTGCATAGCAGTGATTTCAGGACATATTCCCAAGAGCAGAAGCATGTCCACAGGACGACATGGGAGGAGTTGACAGAAACGCATCAGCTGGTGCATCCCTTTGAAGATCAGGGGGATTATATCAGCATCAATCCATTTACCTTGAAATTACTTGCGCCGGAGTACCGGAAGCTGGCTAACAACAGCTTTCTCTTGCATGGTTTCTATAATTACCGCCATCTGATCCTTGGGTATTATCAGGATGATGAACGGCAGGGATATTATATCGGCGTGCCGGGAACCTTTGACGAGCGGGAGCAGATGGTGGCGGAGATGTTTGGATTTGAAGGCTACGAACCGGCGGGCGGCGTGGGATATTATATGCGGAAAGTAGAATTTTAGGATGCCGGCATCTCTATACCGCGCAGTGCGGCGGAAGGGATCGTTTTGCGTGCGATCTCAAGAAACTGCTGTAGTTCCTCTGTAGAAAATGTTTGCAGAGTAAAGTTATCAGAAAGCAGGTCTTTTTCGCTATTCGTTGATATCAAAGAAGCGGTATGTGTCGTGCTGTCTGTAGAGGACGGCATCAATTTGTAGAGGATTTGCTCACTGTCCTCGTAGGACTGCAGATAATATTTTTCCGCCCCTTTCAGCCATGCGGCAATGTCTTCCATATCAGCATAAGTATGCAGCCCTTTGACCAGTGTTGTTCGGAATTCATAAGCGATACCGGAATGCATCAGAAATTCCACGGATTCCTCGATGACCGCAATGGAAAGATTGGATATGCCGCTGACGGTAGAGTAGTTTCCTTTGGAGGATTTGACATCCATTGCGACGTAATCGATAAGGCCTTCCTGATACAATGACTTGACGATATCCGGTCGGCTGCCGTTGGTATCCAGTTTCACAAGCAATCCCAGATTTTTAATTTCTCTGAGAAAATCCGAAAGATCCTTTTGCAGGGTGGGTTCTCCACCGGTGATGCATACGCCTTCCAGTATGTTTTTTCTTTTTCCGATCCGTTCAAGAATATCTGAACTCTGGTATGTAGAAGCATCTAAAACATCGGAAGGTGCTCCAAGCACCAGAGAACCATTCTGGCAAAACGGACAGCGGAAGTTGCAGCCGCATGTAAAAACGGTACATGCCAGTTTTTCCGGATAATCTAATAATGTTGTAGGAAGAAATCCGCCGATCTTCATATTGATTTTCTCCTTATAATTATTTAAAATACTATATGTGATCAAAAAACAATTGCTTTATAACTTTTTCACGATTATCTAATTTGATTCGGGTGTCAAAAGGGACCTTATAATTTTGAGGTGGCAAGCTGCACAAATTATAATCTGTGCCTATGCCGCTGTAAAACATTCCTAATTTAAGCTGTGGAAGATGTTCCGAAATTGCTGGGTATTGGATAGGAATGTTAAGAATTTCTAATTTCCTTCCAATGCATATGCACAGATTATGATTTGTGCAGCTTGTCATATCATTTCTTTAAAGGTTCATTTTGACACCCGAATCCTAATTTAAAAAATAGATAGTTGTAATATTAGTATATCATTTTTATGAGATAACGCAAGGAATCAAGAAACAATGTATCATCTGACCGGAACGATACGGAGAGGGAAGGTATCTGATTTTGGAAGAAAGCAAAAGTGCAAAAAGGGCTGCGAACAGACTTCTTAGGAAACAGGAGAAGGAAGCGGAAGCGGAGAGGCAGCGTCTGCTGCAGGAAAAAAATGATGAAAAATATATGCGCGAGGCTTTAAAGCTTGCAGGAAAAGCGGCGGAATTAGGCGAGGTGCCCATTGGCTGTGTGATTGTGCATCAAGACAAGATCATTGGGCGGGGCTACAACAGACGTAATACGGATAAGAGCACACTTTCCCATGCGGAAATCACTGCAATCAAAAAAGCAAGTAAAGCCATCGGTGACTGGCGGTTGGAAGACTGCACTCTGTATGTGACGTTGGAACCCTGCCAGATGTGCGCCGGAGCCATCGTTCAGGCGAGAGTGACGAGAGTGGTTATGGGCTGCATGAATCCGAAGGCGGGCTGCGGCGGTTCTGTCTTAAATATATTGGAAATGCCGGAATTTAACCATCAGGTAAATGTGACGCGAGGGATTCTGGAGGAAGAATGTAGCGAGCTGTTATCCGGCTTTTTTCAATCCCTGCGAATCCATGCAAAGGACAACGCCAAATTAAATTAATCAATTCTTTTTGGCAATCCTATATGTGAAGAAAACGTCGATCACTATCAAAATCATCAATATTCCTAAAACAGATAATAAACAAGGAGTACCTTTTAATGCTAAGCAAACGCCTATTATAATAATTCCGCCAACAATAAAAGAAATTCCTCCGATTCGCTGACATTTTTTCCATACGACTTCATTTTTCATGCTCCAATGCGTCCTTAATCCCACAATAGAGTTCATTCGTAATTTAGGCATGATATTCCCTACAATGATCATCAGTACACCGGTAATACTAAAAATAAGCTGGTTGATATCAAGAGGAACTGATAAGAGATTTTCAACCTTGTTAAAGGCTGTGTAAAGAGAATACCCACTTAAAACATTAAAAAGTATTAGCACTAAAATGCCTCCAATGAGAATAGTTCTTTCGTTGTTTTTTCCATGTATTTCCTGCTTCGCTGCCAGTTTTGCCATTGCAAGCAGAAAATACCCCATTAAGAGAGTTGCTATGGGAAGCAGCAAAGCTTCATATTTGCTTCCCCAACGGGTCACTTGATGATCAAATCCATAATGTGCGGGAATTTTGTCTGGAAGATATTGCAATAACGCCAAGGCAACCATGAAAGGAAGATACATAAAAAAATAATATATGGCTTTTTTTGTTTTCATATTCAATCTTTACCTCCTCGTAATTCATTGATCCACATAACGGTTTCATCAAGTACGGATAAGTTTAATTC
>JAIDPF010000040.1 GCA_029062895.1 Lachnospiraceae bacterium | reverse complement strand
TTCTCGTTTTCTCGGATATGTTTATAAGAGAGATACCATACAATGTCACAATCTTATGCAGCGCAATGGAATCCTGATTCGATTCCCGCTGTCCCTTTTCATATAAACAGCCATAAGTCTGCACACATAGTTCCTCCTTTCTCTCATGATCATTTCATGATCGTTTTCAAGCAGCCGCAATACAAACCGCCCGTATCAGCACGAAAAATATTACTCCGCTCACAACGATTATTATAGTTACTCAACTATAGTGGATAGGAACTGCGAAACGCAGCCGGTCAGAATGACCGTATGAACATTTGAAATGTTGTAGGTATATTATAGACGCAAAAACATAAAAACACAAGACTCTTTTACCAAAACATCAAAAACTTTTCCCTCAATCAAAGACGATCACTTACTCTTTAATAAAGAGAATACTTAAGCAAAAAATCTGCAAAAATAAACTTTACTTTAATTCTATCGGCATAAAATTTTCAGAAGATGGTTCTCCCGGTTCATTACTCAGTTCTGTTTCTTCATAGCTGTAAAATGTTTCCACATAAGATGTCTCATCTTCCGACTCTGTTTCTTCATAGCTGTAAGATGTTTCATTGCTATTATCCTCATTCAAAGCTTTCCTGTGCATGATAATACCAATGGAAACTATAGCAACTATTGACAACATAATAAAGAAAATTAACTTGTTTTTTTTCATTAACCAAACCTCTTATTCACAATAAATTTTATTAATGAATTTTTCTTGTACACATCAACCGATAATCCGCATGATATCGTTATACAAAACAAATACCATCAGCAGCATCAGCAGCACGAAGCCAACCATGTGCACCAGTCCCTCCTTCTCTGGCGGCACCCGTTTTCCACGGACTGCTTCGATCAGTAAGAAGACCAGTCTTCCCCCGTCCAGCGCCGGAATTGGAAGCAGATTTAAAACCCCAAGATTGACACTTAAAAGCACAGCGATATTGACCATCTCCAAGATCACGATAAACGCGCCCTTATCCACCGTCTGTTCCACCGTGTCGCCTATAACCGTAGCAACTCCTACCGGTCCGGCGATATCCTCCGCAGATGCCCTGCCATGAATCATATACTCAAGACTCTGTACCGTAGATATAAGCCAATAACGCACCTCATACCAGCTGTATTTAAATACACTAAGATTGTCGCAGTCAATATACTCTCCACTGCCCACAAAACCATAATAAAACCGACCGTCCTCGGCAGAATATATTGGCGTAATCATTGTCTCATACTGCTGTCCGTTCCGCTCATAAGTCACCTCCACCGGACTCCCGTCGCTGATATAGGAAAGCACGCTGATCTCTCTCCAAAGATGAATCGTCTGATGATCCATCTTGATAATTCGGTCTCCCGCCTGCATACCCGCGGTCTCCGCTGGATAACCTTCGGTAACTTCTTTCACCGTAGGGAGATCGGAACCACAAAACCAACAGAGAAATAACGAAAGGAGATATGCCAGAAGGATATTGAAAATAGGTCCGGCAAGAACCGTTGCAATACGTCCCCATACCGGCGCCGCATTAAATGATCCTTCTTTAGCAATTTCCGGTGTCTCTTGATCTTCCTCGTTCTCATAGTTACCGTCCTCGCCTTCAAACATGCATGCCCCACCGATGGGCAGAAGCCGTATGACAAAACGTGTCCCCCTGATCATCTTCTTAAAAATCACAGGACCCATACCAATCGCAAATTCATTCACCTTGATTCCATTCTGTCTCGCGATCAGGAAATGTCCAAATTCATGAGCAACCACAACAACGGTAAATATAATGATAAATGAAATAATCGTAATAAACATGGATGACAAAATAACTACACTCCTTGCAATCTCAAACAATTTTATTGAAAACGGCTCATAATATCCTCATAAGTTTCCTGCTCCACTGCCAGTATCTGATCCACATCAGGATTTTCTATCTTTTTATGCCGCTCCATACAACTTCCGATAATCTCCGGAATCTGTAAAAATGTGATCCTTCTCTCCAAGAACAGACTGACTGCCTTTTCGTTCGCCGCATTATAAACAGTCGGCATACTCCCGCCTTCCCTGCCTGCTTTCAATGCGAGAGAAAGTCCGCTAAAGGTATCCCACTGCGGTTCTTCAAAAGTAAGTGTAGATAACATGGAAATCTCTATTTTTTTCTGCTCTGTCGGCCGTCTATCTGGATAAAATAAGGCATACTGTATCGGCAGCTTCATATCAGGCATGCCAAGCTGCGCGATTAATGCACCGTCCATATATTCCACCATAGAGTGAACGATCGACTGCGGATGCACGACAACCTTGATCTGATCATAATCCACCTGAAACAGCCATTTCGCTTCCATGATCTCTAGTCCCTTATTGACCATAGTAGCGGAATCTATCGTGATCTTCCTACCCATCGACCAATTCGGATGTTTTAAAGCATCTTCTACTCTGACATCAGCCAGCTCCTCGCGCTTCCTGCCGCGAAATGGTCCGCCTGAGGCTGTCAGCCAAAGCCTTGATATCCGCTCCCTTGGTTCCCCGTTCATCGACTGGAAGATGGCGCTGTGTTCCGAATCCACCGGCAGGATAGGCACACCCATACGTTTTGCCAGCGGCATAATTATATGTCCAGCCGTTACAAGTGTTTCTTTGTTTGCCAACGCAATCATTTTTCCTGCTTTGATTGCAGCAATCGTCGGTCTTATTCCTATCATACCCACAATCGCCGTAACTAACACATCATATGCTTCAAGAGATGAGATCTCTAAAAGACCTTCCATACCGGATAATATCTTTACATTCTGGTCAGAAAGTTTTTCCTGCAGTTCCTCCGCCGCCTTCTCCTCCCACATCACGGCATATGCAGGATGAAATTCCCGGATCTGCTCCTCCATCAAAGCTATATTGCTTCCCGCAGCAAGCGCAACAATATTAAGTCCACCCTGTTCCCTGACGACCTCCAGAGTCTGTCTGCCAATGGAACCTGTGGAACCAAGGATCACAAGGCGTTTGGGAATCCGGGGACTACTTTGGTCATTTTGATTGCGATCTGATGTATTTTCTGAATTCATTATTTTTTATGTCAATTTTCCATTAAAGGAAATTTACTCCTTTTATATTTTACTGCATGATTGCTGCAAATATCACCATTATCCAAGAAAATATAGCGCCAATACATAAATCAGCGGTGAAGTAAATATTACACTATCAAATCGGTCCAGCACACCGCCGTGTCCGGGAATGCATTTCCCATAATCCTTAATATCAAAATTACGTTTTATGGCCGATGCAGCCAAATCACCGATCTGCGCCACAACACTTCCGCACATACCAAGCAAGGCAAAAATCCAGATCCCTCCGCCTGGAAAGATTCCATAATATTCCAAAATCTTTCCATAGATACCCCCGGCAATTGTTGCTCCTACTACTCCGCCGATAGCTCCCTCAATGGATTTTTTCGGACTTAATGTCGGTGCCAGCTTATGCCTGCCAAACGCAACTCCGACAAAATAGGCACAAGTATCTGAAGTCCATGCGGAAATAAAAATCATCCATGCGGCAAAAAAGCCGACATTATACATGGATGTATCATCCATACCATTGCTCATCATCCTTGTCATCAGAGAAAAAGAAATCATGACCGGTCCATAGATAAAAGCAAAAAAAGAATGCATGATCTGTTCCGCCTTATATTTCGGAAAGGAGAAAACATAGACCACCATTGTAAGAATCAGCAAGAATACCATCGTCATCATCTCATACAGTGGATTCCTTGTCACATAGATCATCACATAATAAATAACGATCCCAACAATGGAAATCGTCTCTATCAGATTGAGCTTTCTTTTTCCCTTAGCGTCAATCGCACTTACATTTGTTGCATTCGCCATTTCAATATATGCTATGATAGATACAGCGCACCAGGCAATTGCCAGAACGGCATCCCCCAGCCACACCACAAACGCCATAAGGAGGGCAAAGGTCACACCGCTGATTATTCTGACTTTCACACGTTTTCCTCCTTTGATATACTGATCTATAAACTATATTTTACCATATCTTCTGTCACGGCTCTCATATGCCTCAATCGCTTTTTCCAGTTCCACTTTGTTAAAATCCGGCCAATATACCGGTGTAAAATAGAACTCTGTATAAGCCAACTGCCATAATAAAAAATTGGAGATCCGCTGCTCACCACTGGTACGAATCATCAAGTCCGGATCAGGCATCCCCATCGTATCCAACTCCGACGCAATCAGCTCCTCCGTGATCTCCTGCGGCTCCAGTTCACCGGCATGAATCTTTTCTCCGATCCGTCTCACGGCTCTCGTGATCTCATCACGGCTTCCATAATTTATGGCAATCGTAAATTTCAGTCCGGTATTATCCTTTGTCGCATCCTCTAACTGCGCAATGCTTTCACGCAGATCTTCCGCCAATCCCGTCTTATCACCAATCACTCGTACCTTCATATTATTTTTATTGGCACGCTTAATACAGTTTTTCATATAATCCCGAAGCAGCTTCATCAGCGCAGCCACTTCGTCATCAGGACGGCTCCAATTTTCCGTGGAGAACGCATATACGGTGAAATACTCGATTCCCCTGTTATATACGATCTCACACATATCTTCTACATTTTTACTTCCCTGAGCATGACCATAATTACGCGGCATACCCTTCTTCTTCGCCCAACGTCCGTTTCCATCTAAAATAACGGCTATATGTCTTGGAACACTCATATGATCATACCTTTAAGATATCCTGAGATTTTTCTTCTATCATCTTATCAATTTCCTTGATATACTTATCTGTCAACTTCTGCAGCTGCTCTTCCAGATCCTTGATCTCATCTTCGGAAATATCTGTCTTGGCAAGTTTTTTGAAGGAATCATTGCCATCGCGCCTGATATTGCGCACTGCAACCTTTCCTTCTTCTCCTTTCTTCTTGATATCCTTGACAAGTTCCTTTCTTCTTTCCTCTGTCAATTCCGGGAATACCAGACGAATCACGGAACCGTCATTGGTCGGTGTGATTCCTACATCAGAAGCAAGAATTGCCTTTTCAATCTCCTTGATCAGATTCTTTTCCCAAGGCGCGATCTGCAACATTCTGGGCTCCGGAACCGTAATATTTCCTACCTGCTGAATCGGCGTCGGCGTACCATAATAATCCACCCTGATACGATCCAACACATGAGGATTGGCGCGTCCTGCACGTATTGTCGCCAAATCTTCCGTCAGATAATCATACGCCTTCTTCATCTTGACATCCAATGCTTTGATTTTCTCATCCATAGTCTGTTTACCCCTTATTTGTTATATCATCTAAACTCGAAAGCCCGTGCTTTCGCACTCCATGTTTGACTTCGTCAAACGCTTTCTCGTTAATAACCGCAGAAAAACAAATGTCGCTTCGCGTCGCTTGTTTTTCTTCTGCGGTTATTATATCTTATACCGTTACCTTGGTTCCCGTAAAATTTCCGCTGACTGCATTTAAGATACTATTCGTTTCCGTCAGGTCAAATACCCACAGCGGCATATGATTGTCCCTTGCCATGATGGACGCTGTCATATCTATTACCTGCAGATTACGTGCAATCACCTCATCGATCGTAATCTCATCATATTTCTTTGCGTTAGGGTTTCTGCACGGGTCATCATCATAGATACCATCAATCGCCTTGGCAAGATAAATCCCGTCTGCATCTACTTCGATTGCCCGCAATACAACTCCGGTATCTGTCGAAAAATACGGATGCCCCGTACCCCCGGCAAAAAAGACTGCCTTACCACTCTGAAAACACGCTGTTGCAGTGTCTTTTGAAAACTGCTTCGTAAATGTGGAGCAGATAAACGGCGTCAGGATTTCTGTCTCGATCCCATAGGAGCGAAATATTTCAGATACATAGATACAGTTCATAACCGTTGCCAGCATACCAATCTGATCTGCTTTCGTCCGGTCGATATTTTCGCTGGTTCTTCCCCGCCAGAAATTACCTCCGCCGATCGTAATACCAATCTGGTATCCTTTCGCCAGCAGTTCCTTTACCTGAAGCGCAATTCCGGTAATGACCTCGTCATCAAAGCGCTTTCCCTCTACAGATAACGCTTCACCACTTAACTTTAATAATATTCTCATAGAATCTCCCATGCTGTCATTCTAATCCACCATGTCAGAGCAGTTTTACTGCAACCGCAATCTATTTCCCTAACTGATCAAAGAAGGATGCCGGACTTACCTTTGCATAACACTGTGAACACATTCCTTCCACTACAGCGCCGGAAGTGATCTGCACTGACTGTGACTTAATATCGCCCATCACAATTGCCGTAGAGTCCAAAATAACCGGTCCGTGGACATCAATATTTCCCTTTACAGCGCCGGCTATAACCGCGCTAGTCGCTACAATATCACCGATAATGACAGAACTCTGCGCCACCTTGACGCTTCCCGTCGTCTTAACGGCACCCGTAATCTGCGCGCCATCCGCATAGACATTGCCGGCTTCCGTATCACCATTGATTTCTCCAAAAATATTGGCCTTGCCCGCAATTCTGATGTTGCCGACCACAACTCCTTCCAGATCAAGATTGCCGTTGCTCTTGATATTACCCGCAACCTTCATACCCTTTGTAATCGTCGCGGTCTCATCCGATACTTCCATTACTTCTTCCTCTGCAAGCTCTGGTATCACTGTCTTTGATGATGCTTCCTCTTCAACCAAATTTTCTACTGCCATACTGGATTTTTCCTCCTCCTTCACTATATCTGCTTTATTATTCTGATGTTCATCTAACTTCCTAAATATGCTGGGTGCCTCTGCTTTTGGAATTTTCACCGGCTCTTCCGGCAGTTCTTCCGGCTCTGATATATCCTCCGGTTTCTCCGGCAGTTCTTCCAACTCTGATATATCCCCCGGTTCCTCCGGCAGCTCCTCCAGCTCTGATATATCCCCCGGTTCTTCCGGCAGCTCCGCGGCTTCCTCTTTCGGATCATCTTGAACGACGTCTCCCAGATCATCATCGTCAAAATCAACGTCATTTAAATCGTCATCATCCAGATCGTCGTCATCCAGATCGTCGTCAAGTTCGTCATCTGCAAAATCTTCTTCTATTTCTTCTATTTCTTCTATTTCATCTATCCCGTCATCCATCCCCTCATCAACCGGACTTTCATCGTCCGCAGGTTCCTCATTCTCCACTGTCTTATCGACTATGACTTCCTCCCCTGCCAGTTCCTCGTCAACAACGGCTATTTCCTCGTCAACAGCAGACAATTCCTCACTTATGCCTACTCCCTCCTCCGTCTCGTCAGCGAATAAAGCTGAAATATCAGAAAAATCCATTTCGCTCTCTGATATTCCGTCCTGTTCTGTTTCTTCCAATACATCTGTCATTTCACTGACAATCTCTGACTCCAGTTCCATATCATCATCTTCGACAAGATCTTCATGGATAATCTCTTCTTCTAATGTATCTTCTTCCGGAGCCATCATATCAAGGTTCAACGCTACCTGCTCTGTATCCTCCACTGTTTCAGAAGACTTTTTTCTGCCTCTGCTTTGTTTCGTCTTGGGTGCTTCTTCCTCCGGCATTGCAGACTCTCCGCCCAGCAGTTCATCCACTGCCGCTTCGTAATCTTCTTTTAAATTCTGAAAAAATCCCATCTTAATCCTCCATTGCGTTTTCTTCATCAGGAAGGACATGCTGCACCGTATGTACCGAATCCGTGATCGGGACGATGACCAGATTGTCCATTGCCTGTAATCTTTCAATAATGATCGGCAACGCTTCAACAGTAGTCTCTTTTCCTACTGCATCATGCATCAAAACCACATAGGTATTCCAGCTATTATTTTCCACCGGCATCATGACATTATTCACGATCTGGGTTGTACTGACATAATTTCTCGTTGCATCTCCACTAGAAACATTCCAGTCAAAGTATACTATATCCTGCTCGTTCAAAAAGTCAATACAATCCTGCATATTTACATTGCAAACAGTATTACTGCTTCCCCCCGGAAACCTGTAATACTTACATTGTATACCGGTTACGTCCATAAGATAACTTTGAATTTCAAAAAAATCTTCCGTAAAGGCATCTATATCGGAATAGAGTTCCTGATACTTGTGGCTGTAAGAATGCATCGCCAAAGTATGACCCTCATCTACAATGCGCTGATACTGGTCTTCATAACCCGGCTTGCCATTCACAAAAAAAGTCGCCTTGACACCATACTGGGCAAGGATGTCCAGAATCACGTCCGTATTAGCCGAAGGTCCATCATCAAAAGTCAGGCATACCCTCCTGACTGATTCATAATCATCCGCACCCGCAGTATTCTGTTGAGAAGACAGCATCTCGTCCTGCACTACCGTAATGACTTCGCCGGATGTTTCTATCGCCTCGCTGCCATTACCGGCATAAATATCAGTCTCCGAATCCCGCGCCTCAATTGACACCGCCATAGCAATCCCATCCAGTCTTTCGGTCAGTTCATGGATCTGACGATCCAGACCGCTGATACGGATAAATGCAGCAATACACAAGATATTAGGAATTAACATCAACACAAAAAAAGTGGAAACAATAAAGCGTTTCAGTCTGTTGATCCTCTGCCTGCGATGGTTATTTTTATTTTCCGGAACTCCCGTCATAATATTAACTCACCTGATTTCCCCAATTCTGAAATCATTTTATCATAACCATTTTCCATTGACAAATAGAAAAATCAGGTGGATTTTATGCTTTTTTGCATTTTTTGTGTCCTTTAAACTGCTGATATACAACATGTTGCGGTCGATTCGACGCTTTATATTTTATTAAGAAATATTAAATCATTATTTTATAATTAGTTTATATTTATTTAATAGTTTAATTTTATTATGTCAACTTTTTCTTTTCCGCGAATCCCGAGGAACCCAGACGGATTATTTATTGTATGCTTCAATCACCGCCTGATCCTCCTCTGATGCAATGCGCTGCTCACTCCTAAGATAAAACTCATCGCAGACATCCCATAACACCGGCACCATACCGTATTCCGCAATCATTCCAAGTATCGCCTCCAAACAATCAGCGGAATCCGTCACTGTCGCATCCCATGAAATACGCTCCGATGGATAGCCAGCAGTACATTCCCCAACAAATACAGGAATCCCTTGATCCAGAAACCGTGCTTTCAGCAATTCGCACTGGCTTCTGCTGTAATCCAGCCATGCTTCATTGCCAATGCTGTTTGTCCAGTAGCAGACATTATCGATATAATGCACCGATACCATCAAACGGTCTTCAACCACATCCTCCGGCATCAGAAATCTCTCATCCGTTGTAGCGTCTATATTGGTATTATAGCCGGATACGATCAGTATCCTCGCCGCATTTCCACCACCGGTGCCACGCACAGCATCCACAAAGGTCTGGTTCATGTCATTCACAAACGCGTACATCCTCTCAGCATCCAGCTGTCCTTCCGGTCCAGTCATCCCCAGCGCCTCATTGAAACCCTCAAAGATAAGTTCCTCCGGATACTCCCTGAAATATTCAGCAATCTGTTTCCATAGGCCTTCCGTGATCTCAAGCACCTGATCCTGAGGATAATGTTCGATCAGAAATTGATCGTAATGATGGATATTGATCACGACATACATATCTGCATCCAGTCCGTACGTAACGAGTTCCTCCACTCTGCCAAGATACTCCTGATTGATGGTAAATGTCCCGTCGTCCGCCATCATATTACCCCAATAAACCGGAATCCTGAGTGTGGAAAATCCCACATCCTTCATGCCGTTTATCATTTCTTCAGTCGTCTCTACAGCACCCCAGCAAGTCTCATAGTTGCACGGTGTGTTGTCACCGATCTTCTGCGTACCGCCGGTAAGATTCGCAGTATCTTCCCAAAATGCTTCCATGGTATTGCCAAGGTTAATGCCGATACCCATATGTTCCGCCATCTCCCATGCATCCGTAGAAAATCCTTCGGCTGCATCCACCTCCTCTTCCTGCCACGGCTCGACTGCTTCCGTCTCCTCTTCCTGCAATAGCTCGACTGTTCCTGTCACCTCTTCCTCTGTATGGCATCCCGACAAACAGAATGCCATATAGATCATTATGAAGCAAACTGCCATGATGGTGATTTTTTTACCGCCTACCCACAGACATCCGATGCCCTTAGTTTCCATAACCAATTCCATCCCTTTTACGAATATGTATATGGGTGATTGCAAAACACATGTTGTCTCACAATCACCCAGCATCACCGATTATTTCATATAGCAAATTCAAAGCAGCCAGAAGTTATATACGCTTTCCAAAATGAACAATCGCAGCCATTCCCGGTCCGGTGTGGCAGCCGATGACCGGCGACAGCATAACCCGGTTCGTAATACATGTAGGATTGAGCCGCTTCACTTCCTGCTCCAGATAGTCTGCCGCTTCTTCATTATCTGCATGGACAATACAGATCCGCTCTCCCTCCTGTTTCTCAGAAGCATTGTCATATAATTCCACTAATTGATTCAGCGCGGCTTTATTGCCACGTTTCTTTATAAAGTTAACAAGGGTTCCATCATTCTCGATCCGTAGGATCGGTCTGATATTCAGCGCAGTGCCAACGACTGCCGCAGCGCCGGATATACGTCCTCCCCGCTTCAAAAACATCAGATCCTCCACCATAAACCAATGACAGATACGCAGCCGGTTTTCCTCCAGCCATGTCGCATTCTCCTTTACGCTCATGCCTTCTTCTCTGTTCTTTGCAGCGCATTCCATCAACAACTGCAGACCGCCGGTCGTACTGCGGCTATCTACGCAACAGATCTCAACGTCCGGAAATTCCTCCATAATTTCATTTGCCGCAAGCTGCGAAGAATCATATGTGCCGGACAATCCTCCCGATAAAGAAAGATAGAGCAACGATTCTCCCTTTTCCGCAAATTTCCTAAAGAAATCCAAGTATACCTGTGGAGTTACCTGCGACGTACCCGTCATCATTCCCTGCCGTTCCCCTTCATAATACCATTTTAAAGTTTCACTGGATTCATTACCAAGACATACCATTTCCTTAGAATCCAATGTATAATTCATGGGAATCACGTAGATCTCCTGCTCCTGCACAAATTCCGGAATCAAATCTGCCGAAGCGTCTGTAATTAACTGATATTTTCTGTTCATCCTCATCCTCCATGTCGCAGCTCTGCTGCGACTTAAATAGTAATGAAAAACTTAATTCAACCTATTTCTCCTGTTTTTTTATTATAACAGAAAGAAACGAAAATTAACACATATTTTTTATATTCGCTTTTCGCTCCCAAGATACGCTATTCGTTAATGTTCTTTCCTCCGCTTCGTCCGCACTACCACGATTGCTACAATGACCAGCAGAGCCCCACCTGCCGCAATCATCACCGCATAGGACAGCCCAGCGTCACTTTCTACCAGTGCAAAGGACGCACCATAGGGAATCGATGCCACAAGATAGCTTCCATCTTCCGTCGTAGGGATCAGCATCCATGCGTCGTCCTTAAAGAGATACAGCTTTGTACGTTCAGGCTTTGACACTGCAAAATGACATTCCAGCTCCGTCGGCAGCATATGCTGATTTGCCATTTCGATCTCCCATGCATATATATATAACAATGTATCCTGCTCCGTCAGCGGCACCTGCAAAGCTGCCGTCACTTCGTTCAGGCGCAGAACGTCTCCCTGATAAAACTCTCCCGCCGCCAACATCAGCATCCTGCCATCTTCAACTCTTTCCTCACTTGCCAGCGCCTCTACCCATGGTATATATTCCGCTATGAACATCTCATTGTTGAGCAGCGGCATATCGTCATAATCCCACTGCGCATAATATCCTTCCTTCTCAGGAATCGCAGGAAAATCCTCCTCCCTCAATATAGATCCATACATCTTCTGCTGTTCTTCTATAACGGCTTCATCCACCATAAACGTCACTCTGATCTGACGGAAATCATCCGGGATCCCCTCCATCTGCATAATTTTATCATGGGAACTATGCTCCGCTATCCCCAGATAACTGATCCCATCGATTCCCTCCAACGTATCACTGACAAAGAAATTGCCGATCCTGCTGCCTTCCTCATCCACTTCTCCGGCAATTGCGCCCCTGCACTCTCCTTCACTTTTTAATTCACAGATACTGATACAATTTTCTATCGTACTTCCATATCCGCAAATACCACCGATCCGGTCCTGCCCCTCCATTCTGCACAGGCTATAGCATCCTCGTACTGCCGCCTCGCTGTATCCTGCAATACCACCAAGCTCATCACCCGTTCCCGCAATCACATACCCATATGCCTCACAGGAATAAACCAATCCTAATATCTGTCCTCCGACAATGCCGCCCGCATGATTTTTCTTGACACTGACGATGCCTAAATTCTTACAGTCCATAATGACATCATTTAACGTGGTGCGCAGAACAATATTAACATCCCCGGCAAAGGAAAAATCTGTTTCCGGGTCACTGCCATATTCGATGTTCATCGTACCCGCAATCCCACCGGCATTGATGTCCCCATTGACACTGCCGGAATTGATGCATCCACTGATTACACCCTTGGCATCCGGAGCAAAATTCATACCGGAAACGTCTTCGATGAATCCCCTTTCCCGCAATATTGTCATATCTACATCCACAGCATCCAGCGCCGAATTGATCTGGGACACCACGCTGTCCATCCCCTCCGATACTTCTCTGCCGCCCTGCTCTATGATTTCCACAAACTGGTTCAGATCTTCCGCCCGGCTGTTATTCTGCATTTCTTCCTGCAGACAGATTTTCAACTCTTCTTCGCTTTCTTCGTCGATATCATACTGCGCCTGAATCAGTTGCAGATTATCATTGATGATCTGTAACTGTTCCCTGATCCGTCGCGCTGATTCCCCCGTCTGATCCGAGATGCGGTTTTCACTTATTTGCGCAAGCATATCCAACAGATCTCCTTCGGAAACGATCACCTCCATAGCATGAAAAATATTTTCCCGATATTGCTCTACAGCAGCCTCATTTTCCGAAATAGTATCCAGAATCGTTGCCAGATTCTGGGACACCGACTTCCACTCCTCCTGATACTGCGTCCTGAGCTGAGCCGCATAATTCCTGCTTTCTTCCGCCGTATCGGATACGGAGCTGACGATACTGTTTAATGTATTATTCAGACCTGATACCCGGCCCTGCGCGCCTTCTACTTTCTCCGAAAGATAGGTCGCCTCCATAAACGGCAACGCCTGACCAACGATACCCCCAACATCCTTTCTGCCATAAACCGGTCCTTCATTCGTACAATCAAAGATCTGTCCACTCTGACTGCCCGCAATACCGCCGACATTATATCCTGTATGTTCAAATCCAATCGTACCGCTGTTCCTGCAGCCGGTGATCACTCCCTCTGACGTACCGGCGATACCTCCCATATCATTACGGGTCACGATATTTTCTGTCAGATTGAGTGTCCCAATATCCACTCCTCCAAGATTCATCGTCGTATCCAGTTCCTTTATGTTGATATTGCCCTGATTATCACAGTCCGCAATCAACCCTTCATTCCTGCCTGCGATACCTCCCGTCTGGTCAGTCGCCAAAACCGTGGCGTAATTGGTTGAGTTTAGAATCATCCCTGATTCTGCATTACAACCGGCAATACCGCCTACTTCATTTTTTCCTCTTATACTCCCGTTATAGGAACAATTCAGTATCATCCCCTGATTAACGCCTGCAATTCCTCCAATCATGGAAGCAGTTCCTGTAGGAGTAACGCTGCCACGCACATTCAGATCTCTTACGAGTCCCATGCTTCCGATATAACGGAATAATCCATAATGCGAACCCACCGGTTCCATGCCAAGAAAGCTGATTGTATATCCGCATCCCCGAAATGTTCCATTAAAATATGGGATACCGTCAAACGTCAAACCGGAAATATCCAGATCGCTCCGTAAAACAATCATCTTTCCCATACTCCAGCCGTCTGTCTTACAATTCTCCGCAAATTCCAAAAAATCCGCCACCGTATGTATCTCAATTGTATCCCCGTCCGCACTTACCGGAATCGGGATCACGGTAAACAACAAAGTAACCATCATAACTGCTGCGAATATTTGATGATATTTAATAAACTTTCTCATAAGAAATATGCTTCCTTTCTGCACAACTCATTTTTATTTCTGAACTATTTATCTATCATTCTTTCATTTTCTCTTTCAGGTCTTATGTTTTCCTTCCCAGGTCTCTTATCAGTTTACTTATATCATTACTTTTTAGCTATCATCCTCACTATCTTCTTCTCCATGCATCTCAATTTTATCGTCCATAGGCGTGATCTGAGCCTGTCTTCTGGGTAGCAGTGTATCCACATTGATCTTCATCTCCCCTTGAATCAGACCGCTCATATCAGCATCGATCATCCCCTGCACATAACCGCTTACATGACCGGATACCAGCGCCCTGCCTCTGTACTCACGCTGTCTTCCGGTCAAATTGATGGCAAGCGCCGTCTTTTCCAATATGATATCACCCAGCATCAGAATCTGCGGGAGTACAAAAAGTACCAGCAGAATGGATATCAATGTCCCACGCCCCAGCGCAATACCAATAGCAGCAATCGTCGCGTCCGAAGAGATATATCCAATCAGAAATCCGGCACAGGTCAGGATCGAACCGGAAGTAAAAATCGTGGGAAATGCCTTGTCAATCGTTTCCGTGATCGCGTCCTTTAAGGGAATCTCCTGCCGCAGGATCATATAACGGCTGGAAATAACGATTGCATAATCGATCGTCGCGCCCATCTGGATTGCGGAAACGATCAGATATGCAATAAAATAAACACCCGTATCCTGTAAAACAGGCACCGTAAAGTTGATCCAGATGCTTCCCTGTATCGTCAATACCAGCAATACCGGGAGCCCTGCTGACTGGAATGTAAAAAACAGAATAATCATGACAAACAGCGCCGTCAGGATGCTGATGATCAGATTATCCGTTGCAAAAGAGGATTCCAGATCATGCGCGCTGGTTGAATTACCCACCAGAACCACCTGATTAACATCATAATATTTCGAGGCGATCCCTCTGATTTCCTCCATTGCGTCATACGTCGGCTGTCCTTCTACCGGCAATGTCAGATTCAATACAAAACGTGAATATTCCTCTCCCTGTAATTGCAGCTGCCCATCATGCAGCGTATCATACAGGGTATTCAGCGTCTCATCCATTTCATCACTCAGGGTAACATACCCCTGTTGATACTGGTCATATAAGAACAGGAACATATCAATGATCGGCACCTCATAATCACTGATACCTGTCACAACCGGTCCGTACTGCTCCTGACTGTAAGCATAAGCAGAGTACATGACCTCCACGATCTCCACATCCAGATCCGTCAGCTCGGCAAACTGCCTTGGTGTGAGCTTATCAGTCAGACAATATTCTTCATCAATCGTCTGATTCGCCAATCCAAGGACATCCGATACATAAGAAAGATGTCCCAATTCCGCCAGAACTTTTGCTTCCGCTTCATAATTTCCCTTTGGCACCATAACGACAAACTGATTCTCCGATCCAAAGATCTCCCCGATCTTCTCTCTGGCAATCTTTGACGACGTCTTTTTCGAACTCTCCACAGAATTTACGTCATACAGGTACCGACAGTTACTGGACATCATAAACGCGCCTACCAGAACAATGATAAAAACCGGCGGAATGATATACTTGGTTGCAGCCGCAAATTTCCCAACAAAGGAGATCTTCGGAACATGACATTTATGATGGGATCGGTCAATGCCCTTTGCGAAGATCAGTATCACTCCCGGCATCAGGAAGAAAACAGAAATCAAACTTAAAATGATTGCCTTGACCAGTACAATACCCATATCATATCCCAGCTTGAACTGCATAAACATCATGGCAACCATACCGGAAATCGTTGTCAATGAAGATGAGCTGATCTCAGGGATCGCTTTCGAGAGCGCCACCTTCACCGCTTCCACAGATTCCATCGTTTCGTGTTCTTCCATATAGCGGTCGCACATTATGATGGCATAGTCGATTGCCAGAGCAAGCTGCAGAACCACAGCAATTGATTTGGTAACTGAAGAAATCTCCCCCAACCAATAATTGGTACCCATATTTAAGATCGCGGCAACACCAAAGGTGATCAGCAGCACCGGGATCTCAAAATATGCCTTGGTTGAAAGCAACAGTACAGCGATAATGATTACCACCGCCAACACTAAAATGATATTCATATCATGATTTAAACTTTCCGTGCTTTCCTGTGTTTCACCGATGGTCGTGGAAATGTAGTAATCATATCCTGTCAGCAGCTCTTTCACCGCATTCATGGTCTGAATGCTGCTTTCCGCTTCATCGCTGCCGTCAACCGTTACTTCAATCAATACATTCGTACCTCTATAATGTTCCTCATCCATACCTAAGGCAGCAGATTTGACACCCTCAAGCAATTTTATCCGTCCGGCAAGCTTCTCCGCCTGTTCATAAGTGACATTCGATAACATCACCTTCGCGGAACCATAGGTAACAAACTGCTCCTCCATCAGGGAAAGCCCCCGTCTGGTCTCACTTTCCTCCGGCAGATAGCTTGTAATATCCTGATTGACCTGTACCTTATTGATACAGAAGACACTGTAAATAATGGCACAGACAAATAAAATCTCGATGGCTTTACGCTTATTGACAATAAAATTTGCCACCTGATACCAGAATCCGCTTTTCTTTTCTTTTTCTTCCACCTTGCGCACTTCCTTTCAATTTCTCAACTAAAAAGGAGAACCGACCACCGGTCGGTTCTCTTGTCTATCCTGCCTGTTCCTTATTTTCCTGTTCCTCTTTTCGTTTCCGAAAATCCTCCACTGTCATCGGTCTTGCGTAATAAAATCCCTGTGCCACATTGCAGCCGTATTGAAGCAGCGACTCTGCCTGTTCTTTCGTCTCTACTCCCTCCGCCACCATGGGAAGTCCGATGGCGCTTGTCATACGAACAATATTCTCTACGATCTTCTGACCACGGTCCGATCCTAAGAAATCCTGCAAAAATGCCCTGTCGATCTTAATAATGTCAAAATGCGTATCCTTAAGTACATTTAAGGATGAGTAACCGGAACCAAAATCGTCCATCAAAAGCGTAAATCCTTCTTCTTTCAAACGCATGATATTATCATGGGTTTCATTCTCATCCACCGTTTCCGTAATCTCAATCTCCAGATATTCCTTCGGAATCTTATAGGTATCAATCAGATGTCTTAGCGTATCCAGATAATCCTCTGACTGAAAATGCTTTCTGGACATATTCACTGAAATCGGGAGCACTTCCTTCCCCTGATCCATCCACTCCCGGATCAGCTTGCATGCCTCTTCCCAGATAAACGCATCCATCTTGGTAACAAATCCGTTTTTTTCAAAAAACGGTACAAAATCTGACGGTGGAACCACTTTCCCGTCTTTTCTGACCCAGCGTACCAACGCCTCCGCTCCAACGATCCTGTTGTTCTCCATATTATACTTCGGCTGAAGATACATTACAAATTCATGGTTCTCCAGCGCACTTTCCATATGATCCTCCAGATACTTCCTATTGTAGATCATATCCTTCATCTTATTTTCATAAAATGCCACATGCTGCAATGCATTGCCCTTGATGCTCTGCCTCGCCATAGCGGCACGGTCACCGTATTTACGGAGGATACCATTAACATCCTCAACATAGCTTACGCCAAACACCAACTGATAATCGATCCCCTTATATCCCGACAGCGCTTTCTTGACCATCTCAATAAAATCCAATATTTCCTGTCTGTCTTCATGTGGAACCAATATCATAAATACGTCCGCAGTCAGACGGACAAAGAGCTGATCCTTATTACAGAGTACCTGCAGGGATTCGATAAAAAAGTTCAGCATCTCATCTCCGAACTGCTCCCCGTACATCTCATTGATCATCTTAAATTTCACAACATCAAACTGCACCAGCGCATATTTCCTGTCCGGGTCCTGACGAATCACCTCATGAGCCGCCTGTAGGAACGTGGCTGGCGTGCTGTCATTGGTAATCGTCTGAGCCAGCTGCATCCGGTAGATTTCTTCCGCCGTCATCTCACAGATCACCATCGTCATCTGTACGGCTGCGCCGTTATCGTCCTTTCGGAAAAAGCAAAGCGTATTGTGATAGGAATCTCTTCCATCAGCCTTATACATACGGACGGATACCGACATATGGTTATCCTGTAACGGCACAAACTCTGCTGCGCCTTTCAGACCATTTTTCAGAGCACGAAGAAATACCTCATAAGTCTCCCGATCCTCCTCTACCACAAGACGCAAAAAACCATCCAGTCCGTCAGACTGCATAGCTTCCGTATAGGCCAGCTGGCTATTGTTTTTCAACTGACAGATTCCGTCTTCACTATTCCAGAGAAGTTTTAAGATACCTTCCATGCGCCGTCCTCAATTCCAAATAATAACAGTAAGTATTAATACTATATCATCTCAGAAGGACTTCGACAAGTTGCAACGTATTCCAAAAGAAGAAAGTATAAATTATTAAATTTGTACAAATTATATCTGCACAAAAGGCAATCTTCTCCCGACTTTACATGACACAGATCCCACCATATGGGCGTATCTTTAGTACATGACAAGCGTCTTTCCCAAAAATAGCTTCTATTGCATTTTTATAATCATCAACCGCTTCATTTTTTACAAATGCCTGAATCGTCCCGGCAAAACCACCGCCATGCACACGGCAGACGCCGTTATCTTTCAGGTAATATGCACTGACGGCAAGCGCAACCGTAATACTTTGCACCTGCGGCTCTTTTATGCTATAAATATTCTGCAGATGTTTTTCCGAAGAAGCGCCGCTTTCCCTGATCTCAGATAAGAAACTATCAAAATTATCTTCCTCCAAAGCCTTGACCGCCCTGCTGACGCGCCTCTGCTCCGTATAAAAATGGATCGCACGAAGAACTGCTCTGTCGCCTGCCTCTTCACGGATCTTCGCAAGACTGGCAAAGAAGTCTTCTTCTTCCACCTCCCTTAAATATTCCTTCCCGAAATACGCGGCAACCGCCTTCATTTCCATCGGAACAGCCGCGTAATCCTCCGTCAGATCCGCATGGGATCCCTTCGTGTCAACGATACACAGACTATACCTGCGGCCTTCAAAATCCGCGGGGATCTGTCTGACCATCGGCTGCTGTACATCGGCGAAATCAATATAAATCAGTCCGCCGACACTGCATGCCATCTGATCCATCAACCCGCAGGGTTTTCCAAAATATATATTTTCCGCATACTGACCGATCTTCGCAATATCCACAGAAGGTACCTGCATATCGTTATATAGTCCGGAAAAGATCGTTCCTACCAGACTCTCAAACGCTGCTGAAGAGGACATGCCGGCTCCTATCAGAACATCCGAAGTTACATAGGCTTCAAATCCGCCCACCTGATATCCTCTCTGCACCAGTCCGGCTGCCACACCACGGATCAGTGCAGCCGTACTTCCCTTTTCTTCTTCCACAGGCTCAAGCTGCCCCAGATCACACTCAATCATCGGCGCATCTCCCGATACCAGGCGGACAGTCTTCTCCCCGATCTTTGCCGCCACACCGACCGCGTCCAGATTGATACTTGCCGCAAGTACATGTCCATGCTGATGATCCGTATGATTACCAGAAACCTCGCTTCTTCCCGGCGCACTATAAACAGATACCTCTTTTTCTCCAAACAATTCCTGAAACTTTAAAACCGCATTCTGATACCGCTGCTTTTGACAGAATAATAACTTTTCATCCACATAGATTTCACGCAGGCGTTCATCATAGATACCGCTTTGGATTTCCTGTATATACTCATTTATGTTTTTCATAACAGCATCCTTTCTCAGATAATATGCATTTATATATCTTTCAACAATTCCAAACATCTGCCAAAAAGAGCGGCAAAAAATCACTTTGCCGCTCTCTAAAAATAATCAAATTCATATCATCGGAATTATTCGCCCATCTGCTTTTTCACTTCTTCAGCGAAGTTCTCTTCCTTCTTCTCCATACCCTCGCCGACTTCAAATCTTACCATCTTTGTAATCTTCAGATTGCCGGAAACGGTTTTGAGGTACTGCGCAACTGTCTGCTTGCCATCTTCTGCCTTAACATATGTCTGATCTAAAAGACTGATTTCTTTTATCTGCTTTGAAATACGTCCTTCCACCAGACCGCTGAAAATCTTATCAGAAACGATGGAATCTTTGTCGGCAAATGCCAGCTCAACCAACGCATTTTTTGCCTCGTTAAAAAGGAAGTTGAATAAGTAGTTCATATTACTCTTCTTCTCGTTGTAGATATCAATATCTTCCTTACTCCATACTGCGTCGCCGATCGCCTTATCGATCAATTTCTGTAATAACGGCTTAGGAAGAGACGCAGGATCATTCAATGCGCTGTCAATCGTAATTTCCCTTAATTTATCAAGTTCTTCTGCGGAGATATCTGCCCTGCTGATATACTGCGGATTCATAGCCGCAATCTGCATTGCGACATTGGAAAGCGCTTCCTTCGCTTCCACAGAGGAATCTCCGTCCGCCGCTACAAGGACGCCGATTCTTCCGCCAGCGTGAATATAAGACGCAACGGCGTCTCCACTAACCTTCTCAAATCTTCTGACAGAAAGCTTCTCACCAATGGTGAGCGTCTTTTCTTCCAGTTCGGACTTAATATCCAGAATGGAAACAATATCCTCACCATCTCCGGCTTTTTCCACAGAAGAAGCGAGCGCCTTCTCCGCTATTCCCTGTACGAAGTTCTGAAATACCTCGTTCTTGGCAACAAAGTCTGTCTCGGAATTAACCTCGACAACAACTGCCGTATTATCGGAACCTGCAACTCTCGCAATCCCTTCCGCAGCAATTCTGCTTGCCTTCTTTTCCATCTTGGCAGCACCACTTTTTCTTAATACATCAACTGCCGCTTCCATATTACCATCGGTCTCGGTAAGCGCCTTTTTGCACTCCATCATACCTGCACCGGTTTTTTCCCTTAATTCTTTTACCATGCTTGCCGTAATAGCCATGACCTGATCCTCCATTTAATCCTAATAACCTTGATTATTCAGCCGCTGCTTCTGCAGCTTCTTCCTCTGCGTCAGCTGCTGCACTCTCTGCTTCCTCATCTGTCATTGTCTCGCCCTGATTTGCTTCGATGATCGCATCTGCCATCTTGGAAACGATCAGCTTCACTGCACGGATCGCATCATCATTGCCAGGAATTACATAATCCAGTTCTTCCGGATCACAGTTCGTATCAGCGATACCAATCAGCGTAATACCAAGGGAATGTGCTTCCTGCACACAGATTCTTTCCTTCTTCGGATCTACGATAAAGATCGCGTCAGGAATCCGGTCCATATCCTTAATACCGCCAAGGTTCTTCTCCAGCTTTTCCCATTCCTTCTTGATCTGGATAACTTCCTTCTTCGGCAGGACTTCAAATGTTCCGTCCTCAGACATCTTCTCAATCTCTTTGAGTCTCTTGATACGAGACTGAATCGTCTTAAAGTTAGTCAGCATACCTCCCAGCCATCTCTCATTGACATAGTACATACCGCATCGCTCAGCCTCTGTCTTAACCGCTTCCTGCGCCTGCTTCTTTGTGCCGACAAACAGAACCGTTCCGCCCTGAGCCGCGATATCTGAGATCGCGTTGTAAGCCTCATCAACCTTTCCTACTGATTTCTGAAGATCAATGATATAGATACCATTTCTCTCTGTGAAGATATACGGAGCCATCTTAGGGTTCCATCTTCTTGTCTGGTGTCCAAAATGTACACCTGCTTCCAACAACTGCTTCATTGTAATTACGCTCATTTTTCTACCTCCATTTGGTTTTGCTTCCGCATACTTCGTACTGATACCACCTGAAGCGCAACAGGCACCGGCATCTCAATCCATATGCGTGCTGATTTTAGTCACCGGAAAATTATAGCATACTCTGGCAGGTTTTGACAAGGATATTTTTCTTTATTTGTACTTTTCCTGCTTTTCAGCGTTTATGTCGGCGACTCCATCGACTTCAATGTCCCCGCTTTTTTCATCCATGGTCGCCTCCGCGCTGTCTCCAATACTTGCAGTGTCGTCTTCTATTTCCTGTTCCAGTTCCTTTGCCTTCTTATACATGCTGACAGCATACATGATTCTTTTCTGATCCTCCGGCGTGAACATCGTAATCGCTCTGCCCAGATCTCCAATACAGTCCTGATTTACCATCAGTGTGCCGCCATTCTCCAGAGAAACCATCAGACACTTATGCGGGTCACTGACGATTCCTAAACAGAGCTGGTTTTTCTCCATATCGCAGAAAAATGTTACCCCATTATAATTGATACATCCATCCGTGGCAAGATAATCATACGGCGCATGTTTTTCCCCTTTGATCTGCTTCAGCAGTTTTTCCTGAAATTCTTTTTTCTCTTCCACGGTTCTGTCTGTCCCTTGCTTTCTTCCATTCTCCAGCGCCGCCGTTTCATTCTGATCCTTATTTTTTCCCGTTACCTGCTGGTTCCACCCATAGATCTGCTGACCGCTGCCTGTGATTCCTGTTACCATGTCGGTTCCTCCATTCCATTTCTATTTATTTGCATAATGTTTTTTTTATTTACATTATAGCTTTTTGATTTACATTATTGCTTTTATATTATTCCTTCCATAATGTTGTCCATAAGGTTTACATAACCTGCAGTTTGAGCATCTATGTTCCAAAAATGATTTCATTTATAGATATTCAGAACATAGATGCTCAAACAAAGAGTTATGTAAACCATCCATACACATTTCCCTTATATACGATCCTTCCGATGCAATACACGCCCGCATACTACAAAAAAGGACAGCAACCACAATTTCCATTGATTACTGTCCTAGTCTTTACCATCAGTTATCCTTAACCACATTATGTATCGGTCGTCCGGCAGATAACTTAACCATATTGAATTATTTTTCAGCCAGAAAGCATAAAATGACCATTGCCTACGGTTTCGACGTAATGATTTCCGCAATCTGCTTCTCCGTCGCGCCTACGGGAATGACATGGACACCAGTACGAATCGTCCTGTCATATCCGTGGGAACAAAGATACGCGTCATATTCTGCCTGTGAGGACACCAGTCCCAACGCCGCCAGCTTACCTGCCACCGAAACGGAAGAATCCCCATTATAAACCGTAACTGTCACAGTATCACTATTCTGCGCAGGTTCCACAGGTTCCACAGGTTCTACAGGTTCCACGCCTGCCATACCCTCCTGCTGTTCCGTCTCTGCCTCATCATCATTCCCAGCTGCAGGCAGTATATCTTCCTCTGCCGGATCCCCAACGGATGTATCTCCATTTTCCGCCACGTCAGAGCCATTCTCACGACCAGATGTCTCCGGAACGATATCTGAACCACCCGCCGATGCGGTCATATTACCACCGTCGTCTGTAGAGATCCCCTCCTCATCAGGCTGCTGATCGCCAACGTCATCCAAGCCGTCAGTATCATCTGCCACCATATTTTCACTTGTTGATACGGCATCTTCCCCGGAAACGGAACTGTCGTCGCTGATCGCCGGATCATTTCTTGACAGTACCACATTCTCGGTCATTCCCAGCTCTCTTGCCCGCGCCATGATTTCCTCATCCGTCATCGATGGCTCTGCCGCCTGAACGCTGAAATGCAGAATCAAAGCAGTCACCACCATTCCGATCCCAAGTCCCTTTAAATAATGCCGTAATCTCATATCATACCTCGCTCTAATCCTCCATGTCAAAGCAGCTCTGCTGCGATGACACGCGATGAGTAATCCGTGTAGGCGGTTTCTCATCTTCGACCAACGCAATTTGAGGATCTGACTCAAATTGCCGATTGAAAAATAAGCTATAAAGCTTATTTTTCAATCTAACTACTTCGTTTCAAAAAGATCTATCACCAGCTTGACCTCTCCAACACCCAGTCCCAATGCTTTCGCAATAGCCACATTGGACTTTCCGCGTTTATGAAGTTCCAAAATCCGTTCATTGCTGTTGACGCTGCTTTCCTCATCCGGAGTAAACTTAAGGTTGACGTCTTTCCCGTCCAGCAGCATTTCCTCTGCCAAAAGATTCGCTTCCAAATTTGGAGTGCTTTTTTTAACCTGCGTCTTATTCGTACTCCGTTTTTCTGCCGGAACTCTTTCCTTTACCGGAAGCGGTTCCGTCTTCTCCCCTGCCAACCTGATCCTGTCGATCCCAGTCTGCTGCTCCACCACAGGACTTTGACTTTCTCCCTGCGCATTCTTTCTGGCAAGAAGCATCTTCTCCTCTGCAACCACCGACTGCTCCTGAGCTTTCTTCGCACGCGCCCTTGCTGCCCTTGCCACCTTGTTAGCTTCCTCAGCAATCTCTTTGGCGTTCTCTCCCGCCGTCAAAGCATCCTGTGACAACTGATAAGCATCCTGTGCGCTTTTGTCGGTCTGCAAAAGCAGATTTGTCAGATCCTGCTTACTGTTATTAAGCATATCATACATAAAAACCGTTTCCTGATGATTATTGCCAATCTGCTCCATAACGGCATCCGAATATTCACCAAAAGTCATCATTTTTTCATTCAAAACCCGCTCTAACGAACGTTCTGCTTTTTCCATGGAATACTCGATCGTCTCATCCGTCAGCTGCAAAATTCTCTGTCTCGCATCCTCATATTCCTCATCGAAAATATCCTGTATCTCTTCCTTTGTCAACGTATCCCGATCTGCTTGTCCGCTTTTTCTTTCCGGAATAAAAAAGCTTGCAAAAAATATTGCAGCTCCCGCACAAAGTAAAACTACTTCCATTAATTCCATCTGTATCCCTGCTCCTTCTCCATGATCCGTATCCGGCCATATAGGCATCAGATACGGATATCAAAAGAATCCTTTTTCTTTTCTATTATTTTGTCCTCTATATGCTTTTTTCTATTCCTGCCGCCATCCCCCTGATAGGAACTGCCGCCCTGTTCCCTGTCTTCTTCATTCCATTCCGCTTCATTACGTCTGATGACCTGAGAAGACGCCGACTCCACATTGCGGTTTACCTGATTCTGGAAATTCCCATAATCTACCATAGGTCTGGTGTCTTCGTTCTGCTTGATCGTCTGAAAATCCTGTTGACGCGGAATCTGCCCCTGAAACTCTATCATAGTGATTGCCATACAGGTTCACCTCCCATGCTATAAACTCTCCACCTTTACTGCGCCATCCCGTTTTCTCAAGCTGCAATATTTTAACGAATCACGGATCGTGATGGAAACATCCGATATCGTAACAACCACGCCTGGGTATAATTCTCCGGAGACTTCTACTTTAGAGTCCTTATCCTGCGCCAGCTTTTCTTTACATTCCTCCAGCTCCTGCCCCCTTGACTCCACGACCTGTTGTAAATGTCTTGCAGTCTCTATCAGCTGTGACATATATTTCATCTGTTCCTTCTGTGACACACTGCTGTTAAGAAGCTTCTTTTTCGTGCTTTCTAGCACAGGCATGATTTTATCCAGATTTTTCTTTGCTTCCTCCAGTTCTTTCTTCAACTGAGCGCTTCTCTCTCTGAGCGCAGGATCGACACCAACCACAATATTCGTCGCCGTTCCCATAGGAGTACCTAAGTTCTTCGTGCTGATCAAACTGGTTGCAATGACCGTTCCCCCGGTGATGCTTGCCTTCTTGCCGGAAACATGGATCTCCGTCTTAGACTTCACATTAGACTGAACGATCGTTTCCGTTTCTATATACCCGCCTGCTGTAACAGAACAATTCTCCAAAAACTTGGATATGATGTTTCCCTCCGCAACAAGCTTTCCTTTGCCCATACCATTGATGCCTCTGGCAAGAACGATATTATTGCCGGATTCCATATAGGCACCCTCTACGGTTCCCTTTACTTCAATATCACCCCGAGCTCTAACAGAAAAGTTGGAGCAGACATTGCCATTAATCTTGACCGATCCGTCGTAATCTATATTTCCTGTTGAGGTATCCACATTCTCCACTTCAAGAACATTGGAAACAAATACCGTATCATCTACAAGCGTCACATGACCGTCTACCATGGACCTCAGTTCCGTTTTTTCCTCGTTTTTCTCAATATTCTTTCCATGCTTAAGCGTCATCCGGACGACTTCCTTCTGGCGTATGGGGGCACCCAAAACATTAGTTCCCGGCTCTCCCAGATCCGCCGGTGTCAATACCGCCAAAAGGTCACCTTTCTTACAGTGACTCACAAGATCCAGATCATAATAATTTACTGTTCCGTCTTCTCGAAGCTGTGGACGTATTTTTCTATCCGTCTGGAAAAAATATTCTATCTTCGCATCCGATCCCTCTCTCGGCGGTTTTCCATACGCAACGACATGAGGCGTTCCGTACTCTCTGTGTTCCAGAAATGTTTTGATTGCCTCTTGATCTATGCCATATTCTATCTTGGCAAGACGGAGTGCTGATTCTATATCCTCCTGAGAACACGATCTGCCGTTCGTAGAAGGCGGATACAGACATATGCTCGCTTTCATCTTATCAAAAGACACACTGACCATGCATTTCTCTTTGATCGGCAATATTTTCTCCACCGTTAAGAAAATATCCTGTTCCTCCACGAGCCCGTTAAGTGTTTCATTCAACACCTGAATATCATAAGGAAGTTTTTCCGTTTCCAGATAATCTAAAAGTTCTTTCAAATTAATAGGACGACCATCCTCCGTCGGAGGATAGCATCTCAAATACACCCCTACTGTTTTACAAATTACCTGAAAATAACCGTTCATCCGCCCCTCTTTTCTTTATTTACTAACTTAACTGAGACAAGATCCCCATATAATCCCCAAGCTTTGCCTTCATCTTCTGCAAAGCTCTGGTATGCAGTTGGGAAATTCTTGATTCCGACACTTCCATAATGTTGCTGATCTCCTTTAAGGTCAGCTCCTCATAATAATAAAACAAAATAACATTCCGTTCCTTTTCTGTCAGAAGCTCCAACGCCTCTTTCAGCATTTCTTTTAACTCTTCCTGCTCAACCTTTTCTTCCGGCATTTCAAAATGATTCGGCTGTGAAGCGTCATTGGGTACTTCGCTTCCCTGTTCCATAAATTCATTCAGTGAAACCACATTGGTTACCTTCATCTGTGACTGCCATTCCAACAATTCATCATCGGTAATGCCTATGGCAGCGGCAATTTCCCCGTCTGTCGCAGGGCGCCCTGTCTGAGCCTCGATCTCTTTAATGGCAGCATCTATCTGTTTCTGACGCTGTCTGACTGTTCTTGGGATCCAGTCATTCTTTCGTATCTGATCTAAAATCGCTCCCCGAATACGAAGGGATGCATATGTTTCAAATTTAATCCCTTTACGGTAATCGTACTTATCAATTGCGTCGATCAGTCCAAAAATCCCATAACTAACAAGATCCTCAAACTCCACATTGTATCCAAGATACATGCAAAGCCTGCCTGCAACAAGCTTAACCAGCGGCGCATATTCTATGATTAATTTTTCTCGTAATTGCGGAGATTCTGACCTTGTATAATCTTCCCACAATCTTTTTTTACCTGCGTCGTCCATACAACCTTATGTCTCCTCTTACCGGATTCCTTCATTTTTCCACAATTTCACCGTCTTCATCAAAATAATCAGAATAATCCATCTCCGTCCGAAAACTATCCATGATACTCTTAATCACGGTTCCCAAAATTGCAAAAATAAGCATGACAATAAATAAAATAAACATGCTTTTTAATAATTCATATCCAACCACAAAACACAAAATGGAAGTAATCAAACCAGCCGTAAGCATCATGATCGGCGGAATGAATTTTGTTTTCTTTTTCCTGCGCTCACGCAGGTATATCTGATTCTGATCCATCATTTCAATCCTACCCTCAAATTATAATGACGCTTTTTCCAACCGCGCGGATCTCATAATTGCCATTTTCCGGATAATACACGACGGTCCGTCCATAATCTTTTCCCGTATCCTCCGCCTTTAAGGGGATTCCGAGAGCCTTCAGTTTACTTTTTGATGCTTCCACATTACGCATACCAACACCTGCCAGATCCGACTTGTTGCGAAATGTAAACATTTGTGCCCCTCCGGCAATCTTAGCCTCCATCCGCCAGCGGCTACACCCTCTTCTTTCCATCAACCGCACCAGTTCTTCAATTCCTGTATCCGCAAATTTTGCAAGATTCGACGAACCGGAAATCTGCGTGCTGTCAGGCAGCATAATATGTACCAGACCACCAATTCTCAATGCCGGATCCCTGATCGCAATCCCGACACAGGAACCAAGTCCAATCGTTGTAATCATATTCGGCGCACTGCATACATTTAAATCTGCAATTCCTACTTTAAACGTCTCAGCCATTGCTAACTACCTTCTAACCCATTAAATTTCTATGATTCCTTTCTTAAAAACAAAGAACGCCATATACAAAACATCCAAAATCAACAGACACCTAATGCTTTTAATATTTTATCATAAGATACCTCATCAGGCATTAATATAAAATAACCTGACATATCAGCATCATCCGCAAAGTCTGTCTGGATCATCAGTATCCTATCTCCGATCGTACCAAACTCAATCGCCGGCACAGACATGATCGCGCCCGCCATATCGATACATAGTTCCGGCACCGAAGGGTATATACAAAGATTTGTTAATGTTGACAAGGAATTCAAATACGCTCCTGTAATGATATTGCCGATCTCCTTTAATGCGGAAAGTTCCAGTTCATTAAAGTCATCCCCCTGAAGTTCCATGCCCATCAGCTTGGAAACCATATTTCTGGCAGATTCCTTTTTCTGAATGAACATGATGCTGCCGGTAATATCACCTTCCACCGCAAGATAAATACCGGCAACAAGCTGATCCTCGCCGCCCATCGTGGTTCCAACCTCTTTAAACTCCATCAGTTTAACTTTTGGCACAGCCATATCTACTCTGGTATTCAACATCTGCGATAATGCTGTCGTTGCGTTACCCGCACCGATATTACCGATTTCCCGTAATACATCATAATATTGATCTGTAATATTGACCATAAAACACTTCCCTTTCTGTCATTCTCCCACTAATAACCATGCCTTTCCACAGCATGCAATTCTTGACAACGAAAAGCGTAAGCTTTTTGTTGTATGCTGCCGCAGGCACAATATTGCGATTGAAAAATAAGCTATCAAGCTTATTTTTCAATTTACTCCTGCAAAACTGCATTGATATCCAGAAGCGAAATCAACGAATCTCCCTGCTTGCCGATCCCCTGTACAAATGCGTTCCGTTCTTCACGGTTCTCAAAAGAAACCTTCTCAATCTCTGCCACATTCAGAGAAACAACTTCCTTAACCGAGTCTACCATAAGACCGATTCCGTCATGATTGATCTTTAAAATAATAATCCTCGTATCCTTTGTGATCTCATCTTCATCCATCCCCATCTTTATTCTGAGACTCATAACAGGAATTACCTCTCCACGAAGATTGATCACGCCTTTCAGATGTGCCGGCACCTTCGGAACTCTGGTGATATTCTGCATCCTGACGATATTGTCTATGTATTTGATATCAATCCCATACTGCTCCTCACCGATCCGTACAACAACATACTGTATGATCTCATTTACCTGTGTACTGATTTCATATGCCATACTGATAACCTTGCCTTTCTCCTAATCTGCAATATGGGCAGCAACAACTCTGTCCCCTGCAATTTTTATTACTAAACAACGCTGACGTATCTGTCTTTCCGCCATTTCCATGGTAGATAGTACTGACTTATCTGTCATGATCAGATCAGCGCATTCGCATCCAAAATCAACGCGATCTCACCATCTCCAAGAATCGTTGCGCCGCTGATGAACTTGCATTTATTTATGTACTTGCCCATAGACTTGATAACGATCTCCTGCTGTCCGATCAACTCATCAATCACAAGACCCGCAAGCTTATCCCCCTTCTTCACAATGACAACGACCATATTCTCATCCGGATCGCGTTTGGATTCGATATCCAGAACTTCTTCCAGACGAATCAGCGGGATCACGGAACCACGCAGATGGATAACCTCTTTGGACTGTACGGTCTTAACCTCCTTAGGATCAACATCCTCAATTGTCTGGATACCACCTAAGGAAATAGCATATTTTTCACCACCCACAACAACCATAAGTGCCTGTATAATCGCCAGAGTAAGCGGAAGTCTGATAATAAAGGTACTTCCCTCTCCTAACCTTGTCTTGACCTCGACCTCGCCGGAAAGCGCCTCAATCTTAGACTTAACTACGTCAAGTCCCACGCCTCGACCGGATACATCTGACACTTGCTTCGCCGTGGAAAATCCCGGTTCAAACAAACATGCGATAATATCCTCATCGGAAGCCGCCATCGCCTGTTCCTCCGTCATAAAATCACGTTCTATAGCTTTCATCCGCACAGCGTCTGCATCAATACCATTACCGTCATCACGCACTTCGATGACAACATTATTACCATCCTGATAAGCATCCAAAAAGATGGAACCAACAGGTGATTTTCCTCTTGCAATTCTTGTTTCAGTAGACTCCAAGCCATGATCGGCGGAATTACGAAGCAGATGCATCAGCGGGTCACCGATCTCATCCACCACGGTTCGGTCTAACTCCGTCTCTTCACCAGTCATATATAGTTCCATCTGCTTATTCAGCTTCTTGGAAAGGTCTCTGATCATACGCGGAAATTTATTCAGTACACTCTCGATCGGTACCATCCTGACTTTCATAACGGACTCATGCAGATTTGTCGTAACGCTTTCCAGATATTCGATCTGCTCATTAAATCCTGCGTTCTGGTCTGTTCCTGTGGCGCTGCTGACCAGAGAGTTCTTGGCAATAATCAGCTCGCTGACAAGGTTCATCAGCACATCCAACTTTTCAATATCAACACGGACGGTGCGGTTCATCTGCTGCTTTGCCGCAGCCTTTTTCTCAGGCTGCTTTACCGCCGGCTTCTCAACAGCCTTCGGTGTTTCGCTTTTATTCAAAACCTCCGGCTGCGTTGTCTGTGCCACTGCAGGCACGGTTGTCTCCGGTTCTTCCGCCTTCGGTTCTTCTTCCAGAACATAGATATCGCCCATTGCATCCGCAATCTCCGACACCTTTTTCACAGAGTCAAGCACTTCATCCAGTTGACGTTCCGAGGCAACGATCAATGAGAAATCAAGCTCAAATTTCTCATCTTCAATATCCTGCGACGATGGCTGCGTAGAGATGACCTCTCCGATCTCTTCAATCGCCTTAAATACCAAAAACGCTCTTGCCGCTTTTAATAGACATGCCTCCTGCACAATGACAGTGATACCATAAATATTCTTTCCTTTTTCCTTGGCTTCCTTGATTTGCAGCCTATCCTCCGGCTTGCATTCCACATTCATCCAATGAGTATTCAGCGTGGGAGCTTCCTTGGCGGGTGCTTCCTCTGTCTGGGGATCTGCTTTCTTCTCTTCCCCGCCTTTGTCGTTCAAAATACGATTCAACTCTTTGATCAAGGGTTCGTTGTCATTGTCTCCCTCATCAGCACTTTCTTGAATAATAGAAAGATACTCTTCCAATGCGTCCAGACATTGGAACAGTGTGTCAATCATCTGCGCATTAACCTTAATATTGCCGGTCCTCACTTCGGAAAATACATTTTCCATATCATGTGTCAGGGTCTGCATACGCTTATACCCCATAGTCCCCGCCATTCCTTTTAAAGAATGTGCGGCACGGAAAATCTCATTGATCGTATCCATATTCTCCGAATCCTGCTCCAGCGCAAGAATCTGAGTATTCAGATTCTGCAAATGCTCCTTGGTCTCATCAAGGAAAATGTCAAGATACTGGCTAACGTCCATCTTTTCTCACTCCCACTCTTAATATTATTTCTTGTGCGATCTGATCCAGAGGCACAATTTTATCTGCCTTTTTCGCTTCAATAATACTTCTCGGCATACCATATACGGTACAGGATTCACTATCCTGCGCAATCACGAAAATATCTTTCTTTTTTTCGAGATGAATGATTCCCTCCGTCCCGTCGCATCCCATCCCGGTCATCACCACACAGACAACTTCATCAAAAGGGCTGTCGGCAAGCGATTCAAACAGATAATCGGAACAAGGCTTTACTCCCTGCCTGTTGGGTTGATCAGAATAATAAAATGTCCCCAAATCCAGATTTGCCTTATAATTCAGATGCAGTCCGCCCTGTGCAATATAAACACATCCTTTTTTGATCGGTTCATATTCCACAGCTTCCTTTACTTCGATCCTGCTGAGCTGATTCAGTCTTTTTGCCAGATCCTTTGTAAATCCTGCCAACATATGCTGTACCAGAATCACCGGTGCATCCAGATTCACAGGCAGTTTTGGAATCACATGCTGCAGCGCCTTAGGTCCTCCTGTCGAAACCGCTATCGCAACTATCTTATTCATAATAACACCACATCACATATATTCCTGTATATTTCTCCTATATGGTATTATATCACAGCAAACACTTCTCATGGGTGCAAAGTGATATTTATCAAAAATATTTTTTTACAAAATTTTTAAAACAAATTTATACAATATTCACAACTCAAAAAATAAACCGGACAGATCTTCACCTGTACCGGCTATTTTAATCCTCCATTATCCTCTGCGCCTCATCCTGCGCTCTTCCTCAAAAATAAAATGTATAATCGACTCCCGCTCCCTGCCGTCCAGATGCCTGAACTCTCCACGATACTCCACATTCTTTGTTTGATTTCCCACAGGCTGACTATTCAATATCTTTACCACACAGCTGTATGTCCTCTGCTGATCGCCATCCCTGAGAAGAAACCGGCAGTATATCAGCTTCCCTTTTTCATAAGCTACCGGCGTCACAAAACGGATTCCTCCTCCGCTGATATCAACAATCACACTCTTATCCTCCGGCAGTGCAAAAAGATTGCTGTCCATTGTCATCTCATACCGCTCCGCTTCCTCATCGGTAAGCTGTCTCGTATTCATGCCGATGACGCAGGAATAGCGATAATACTCCCGCCGCTGCTGCTTCTTCAGCTCTGAAGTAAGTTCCAGAGAAGCTACTACAAACTGTTCCTCCCTGTACCGCTCACTCACACGCGCCTCACAGGTATAGATCCCCTTCCTGCCATAGAAAAATAAATGAAACTCCGTATCGACCTCCAGAAGCAGGAGCTTCGTCTTTTCCATAGGCATTAAAACATCCACATGATCCTCATCCGGAATGTCATAAATCTTTGTAATATAATACTTTTTTTCCTCTTCGGATTCCTCTTCACTAAATGCCGGAATCATCTCCAGATCTACCCGTTCTCCGGCTTTCAACACTTCATTCGCTCTAATTTCACTCATTATTCTTTTTGCTGGCAATGATATGCGAAAAAAACGCTGCCATTCCTCTCTTCTTTATTTTACCACTCTGTTCTATGTTCATCAAACGATTGGCTATATCTTCATACGCCTTTGCTGAACGAGCATTGGGATGCGCCAAAGAAACCGGCATCTGCTGCATGACCGCCGTGCTAAGCATCTTATCATAAGGTATCGCGCCAAGGTACTCGATCGGCAGAGACAGGTATCTCGTAACGACCGTATTTAACTTATTAAACAACGAATCCGCTTCATCTTCACCGCTCACACGGTTCGCGATGACCTTGATGGAAGAGTTCTCCCGTCGGAATCTTGGATGACGGTTAAGCGCTTTCAGCAGCGAGTAGGAATCCGTAATCGAGGTCGGCTCCGGCGTCGTCACAACAATGATCTCACCGCTCGCCACAAGGAACTCCATTACCGCTTCCGCAATTCCCGCGCCCGTATCCACAATGATTACATCGGCAATCGCATCCAACTGCGCAAGATTCTGGATGATGTACGTCAGGTACTCCCGACTAAGATTGGAGAGTCCCGCAATCCCCGAACCTCCTGAGATAAACCCAATTTCCGCCGGTCCCCAAGTAATGATCTCCGTGATGCTTTTTCCCTGATAAATTAAATCACAGAGATTATGCTTCGGAATCGTCCCAAACATGATCTCGATATTGGCTAGTCCGAAGTCCGCATCTAAAATAACAACCCGCTTGCCCCGTTTTTTAAACTGGATTGCCAGATTGATTGCCGTATTGGACTTTCCGACACCGCCTTTGCCGCTGGTGATCGTGATCACCCTTGCCAGTGGACGATGAGTGTAAGTTCCTGACTTTATGATATTTCTCAACTGTTCCGCTTGATCCATAAAAAACCCCGTTCTGCTTTCACGCATTTTTTCATCTGTTCTCAACCTTGCCCGCCAAGAATCTGCCTAACTGCCTCTTGCGGTTGGAAAAGCTCGATATCGTCCGGCACGTTCTGCCCGTTTGTCACATAGCTTAACGGCGCTCCGGTATGTATCTTCAGATTCAACAGATTACCATACACGATCGTCTCATCCAGTTTTGTAAAGATCATCTTGTAATCCGTAATCTCAGTGTAAGTATCCGCAATATTCACCAGATCCCGGTATTTCGTTGTCGCCGAAAGCACCAGATAGACTTCCGTCTCTACCTCTTCCCCAAATGCATGGATAAATTCATTCATATCCCTGCGCCGTTCTTCATTATTCGGCGAGTGCCCCGCCGTGTCAACTAATACATAATCATATTCCTTATAACTTTCAAGATAGTTTCTCATCTCATCTACTGAATATATGATATGAAAAGGCACCCCTAAAATATTCGCATAAGTCTTCAGCTGATCCGTCGCGGAGATCCTATAGGTGTCCGCCGTAAACAGTGCAATCTTTTTGTTGCTGCTGACACTGAACTGGGACGCGATCTTTGCCAGTGTCGTCGTCTTACCCACACCTGTCGGTCCAAGGAAGAAGATTACCTTCGGTCCTTTCTTCTCGGCAGGGGTGATGCGCTCTACTTTGCCAAACTTTAAAACCATCTTTTGATAGATATGGGACAGAACATATTCCACCTGCATATTTTTCCCAAAATTCTGTTCCACCTCGTCGATCATCTGGTTTGCATACTTTTCATGCACTTCATTTTCGATCATTGTATTATAGAGAAGGCGGATAAATTCCGTCATCTCGGTATTTTTCTCTTCTCTGTCCTTCTCCGAGGCTTGTACGTCCGTCTTATCCTCCTGTTTTTTTAGCTTCTCTTCTAACAGATTTTGGATATTCTCCAGACGTTCTTCCAATACCGCTTCCTCCGCCGGCAACGGCTTTTTCTCAGGAAGGTCCTTGCCGCCCTCACCCAACTGCCGCAGCTTATCAATCGAGGCTATTACATCCTTCAGATTTTCCGTCTGCATCTTCTCTGTCTGCTCCTTCGCGCGCGCCGCCTCAGTTTCTTCCTCTTTCGCCACCATCACCTCGACAATCGATGATTTGAACCATTTAAAAAACCCCTTAGGTTTGACTGTGCGGACATTCATGACCACAACATTCTCCCCCAGTTCCTTTTTTGCCTGCGCTACCGCTTCCTCTTCTGTTTTTGCCTGAAATTTCTTGATTATCATTTATGCCGTCACCATTCCTACTGATTGTAATTCTACGTCGGATTCCACTTCATTGTACGAAACAACTGCAAGATCGTTAAAATAATCCTCTGTTAAACGTTTAAAATACATCCTTACAATAGGCGATGTAAGGATAATGGAACTCTTACCCATACTTTCCAGCTTTTCCAATTCCTTACGCACGCTCTCGATCATCAATTTGATCCGTTCCGGATCCAATGTGATATACGCCCCCTGCTCCGACTGTTTCACACTGTTCATGATCTCCTGCTCCAGCTTCGGATCAAGAGTCACCACACTGGCCGTTCCCGGCTCTGAGAAATATTTATTGGAGATGGCACGCTTTAGCGTTTGTCTGACATACTCGGTCAGAAGATCCGTATCTCTTGTGGCAGCCGCATGATCTGCCAGCGCTTCAAAGATCGTAAGCAGATCCCGGATGGAGATTTCCTCTTTTAAGAGATTCTGCAACACCTTCTGAATCTCACCCAGCCCAAGCAGCTTCGGTACAAGTTCTTCCACAATGGACGGGTTGGTCTCTTTCAGATTGTTAACAAGATTCTGAACATCCTGTCTGGTCATCAGTTCCGCGATATGCTTCCTGATCACTTCCGTCAGATGCGTTGCAATGATGGAGGGCGGATCCACTACCGTATATCCCAGACTCTCCGCCCGTTCCCGCTGTCCCTCCGTGATCCAGATAGCAGGCAGATGGAACGACGGTTCAAATGTTGGTATGCCGGTGATCTCCTCCTCCACATAACCCGGATTCATCGCCAAATAATGATCAAATAAAATCTCGCCTTCACTGACCTGTATACCCTTGATCTTGATGATATACTGGTTGGGATTCAGCTGAATATTATCCCTCAGTCGGATGATCGGCACGATGGTTCCAAGTTCCAGCGCAATTTGCCTTCGTATCATTACAACACGATCCAGAAGATCACCGCCCTGATTGCTATCCGCCAGCGGTATGATACCATAACCAAACTCCAATTCAATTGGATCAACCTGCAAAAGCGATGTCACATTCTCCGGCCGCCTGATCTCCTCGGCCGCTACTTCCTCTTCCTCTACCTTAGCCTCGATCTCCTCCGTCTTGATCGTACCGGAAATACTTCTTCCGGCAATAATAAACGCAAGACCAAGTCCGATAAAAAGAACATCGTTTAACGGTGTCAAAATGCCCAGCACCGCTATCGTAGCCCCCACCATATACAGAACTTTCGGAATGCCGAATAACTGGCTGACCAGCACCGTACCAAAATCCGCATCCTTAGATCCCTTTGTAACAAGGATACCTGTGGAAAGAGAGATCAGCAGAGAAGGAATCTGGCTCACCAGTCCGTCGCCGATGGTCAGGATCGTATAGCGGTCAAAGGCATCGCCGATGTCCATGCCCTGACGCAGTACTCCCATCGCAACCCCGCCTATGATATTGACTGCCGTAATAATCAGTCCTGCAGTCGCGTCTCCCTTGACATACTTTACGGCACCGTCCATAGAACCGAAGAAGCTTGACTCCCTCTGGATCTTATCACGCTGTTCCTTTGCCTGTGCATCCGTGATCGCACCGGTATTTAAATCCGCGTCGATCGCCATCTGTTTACCGGGCATAGCGTCCAGCGTAAAACGCGCCGTTACTTCCGCTACTCGTTCGGAACCTTTGTTGATAACTACGAACTGAATAATAATCAGAATAATAAAAACAATGATACCTACTACCAGATCGCCGCCGCCCACATACTCTCCAAAGGTCTCCACAACATTACCCGGACTTCCTGTGGTCAGTATCAATTTGGTGGAAGACACGTTCAACGCGATACGGAAAATTGTGGTAAACAGCAGGATGGTAGGATAAAAGGACATATCCAGAACTTCCTTAGTAAACATCGTGGAAAACATGATCGTAAAAGCCAGCGATATATTAAGCGCCAGACAGATATCCAGCAGCCAGCTTGGAATCGATACGATCAGCATAACAAATGCTGACAGCAGATACAAAGCTACGCCAAGATCAGCTTTTTTCATGTCCTTCCACTCCTTTCCCTCTTTTTCTTCTATATCTTCCCTTGCGCACGGTAAACCGCAGCTAAAACTTCGGCCACCGCCACATAAAGTTCCTGCGGAATCTGTTCCCCGATCTCAACATTGGCGTATAAAGAACGCGCCAACGGTTTATTTTCCATGATCTCAATATGATTCTCTCTGGCGATCTCTTTGATCTTCTGCGCCAGATAATCCACTCCCTTCGCCACCACAAAGGGGGCGTCCGCAATGTCCGTGTCATACCGGATAGCAACGGCATAATGCGTCGGGTTTGTGATCACGACATCCGCTTTGGGAAGATCCTGCATCATCCTCCGTCTGGAAGCTTCCATCATCTTCTGGCGGATTTTTCCCTTGATCTGAGGATCTCCTTCGGAATTCTTAAACTCATCCTTGATCTCCTGCTTTGTCATCTTCAGATCTTCATGATGCTTCCATCTCTGGAAGATATAATCGGCCGCAGCAACAACGATAAAAATCATCGCTATCTTTAAACCGATATTAATCAGCATATCGCCCGCCATAACCACCGCCTGCATCAGCGGCATTTGATAGACCAACAGGACCGTCTGCCATTTCTCCTTAAACTCATTATATATAACTATACTGATTATGGCAATTTTAATTAATGATTTCAACAACTCCACAAGCGATTGAAGCGAAAACAGCTTCTTCACTCCAGAAATCGGATTCAGCTTGCTGAACTTCGGCTGCAAAGGTTTTGTCGTAGGTTTCCATTTCACCTGCACCAGATCCGCCACGAAACAGATTACAAACCCGGACAGCAGAAACGGCAGAATGATTATTGCTATTCTCTGTAAAGCATAAGATACCAGTGAAGAAAAAGTCCTCGTGGAAATCTGACCGCCTATAAGCGTCACATATTCCGCCATCCGATCATAATACCCCGGAAACAGTTCCAACAGCTGGTTACCCAAAGTAGAGATCCAGACTTTAAGCATTACAAACAGCGCAATCAGGGTAAGAGTACTCGCCACTTCTTTACTTTTTGCTACCTGTCCCTCTTTTCTGGAATCATCGATCTTCTTTTGTGTCGGTTCCTCAGTCTTCTCCCCGCCGGGTCCATCCTTCGCAAAGAACTGCAGCCGGTAGGCAAGAAGCGCTTTATGTTCAACCATAGACCGCTCCCATTGCTTTTACAAACATCACAATTACCCGCTTCATCTGTACAAAGATAAAATCCGCGGCCGTGGGCAGCATAGACGTCGTCAACAACAGTATGCCAAGTCCAGCAAATACCTTGATCTGCAGACCGACCGCAAACATATTCATCTGCGGCGAAACCTTTGCCATAATGCCCAACAGTCCATTGACAATCAGTATCGTACAAAAGACCGGTAGGCAGATCCGGAATCCGATGACAATATAATCAGACATAAACGTAATAAATGATTCATAAAGTCGGTAGAGGATAAACTGTGCCTGTCCAACCGGGATCAGAATAAATGTCTCCGCCAGTGCGGAAAGCAGATACCGGTACATTCCACTGATCAGAAAAATCAACATAAAGGCATATTGAAAGTACATGCCGGTTACCGTCGTCTGCTGTCTTGTAGCCGGATCCATCAGGGAAGCCATGGCAAATCCGATCTCCGTATCCACCATATGCCCCGCAAATCCAATGATCATGAAACAAAACTGCGCTCCCAGTCCCACCAGAAGCCCTGTAACCGCTTCCTTGATCACAAGCCCCGCATACTGGAATAATGTACTGTATTCTGGCATCTCATGAACCGGAGTGGCGCTATAGAGCAGATAAGCGGTAAAAATACTAAGCGCTACCCTTGCCGGACGAGGTACGTCGTTCAGACTGAAAAACGGCGCCGCAAAGATAAAACAGGATACCCTGACCAGAATCAAGAGATAAAATTCCAATTCCTCTATGGGAAAAGCTGCATCAATCATAGGCTCTCACCGCTTATCTTGTATATACCGCAAAGTTTGACCAGAGGTTCTGCATCAACGTTATCATATTATTTAGCATCCAGTTACCCCCGATGATCAGAGTCAGAAAGATGGCAATCACCTTAGGTACAAATGTCAGCGTCTGTTCCTGTATCGAAGTAACCGTCTGAAAGATACTGATGATCAGACCGATGACCAACGAAACCAGCAATGCCGGTGCCGAGGTGGTGATAACACAGTATAAAGCTTGTGACACAAGCGAGGTAACCATTTCTATCGTCATAAAATCACCGTTCTCCTTTCTGTACTCAATAGAATGTCTTAACAAGATTGACAATAATCAGATTCCATCCATCCGCCAAAACAAATAATAATATTTTAAAGGGCATGGAAATCGTCGTCGGCGGAAGCATCATCATACCCATACTCATCAAAATGGATGCCACAACCATATCAATGACCAAAAACGGGATATAGATTACAAATCCTATGATAAAGGCCTGCCGCAGCTCGCCTAAAATAAAACTCGGGATCAGGACCGTGGTCGGCACATCATCCGTCGTCACGCCGTCCCATTCCAGTCCGGCAATTTCCATCAATGTTGCCGTATCCTTCACCAGCGTCTGCCCGCACATGAACTCCCGCAACGGCGCAAGCCCGGCTTCCAGCGCCTCTTCCTGCGTGATCCTGCCCTCATCCAAGGGCTGTATCGCATCATTATAGATCTGCGCAAAAACCGGTGTCATGATATAAATGGTCAAAAAAACCGCAAGCCCCAACAGCACCTGATTGGGCGGAGCCGTCTGCGTATTGAGCGCCGTTCTGGTAAAATGCAGAACGATTATGATCCGCGTAAACGAAGTCAACATGATCAGCAGCATCGGTGCAAGCGAGATCATCGTTAAAATGATCAGTATACGCAGCGCACCGTTAAGTGAGCCGTTGCCCTGATCCACCGTGATCGTAAAAGAATCTCCTACGTTCAGATCGGCATTGTCCCTGCCGGTTTCTGCGGTTCCGGGTTCATCCTCATAGGTACGCTCATCCGTCTCGCCGTCATTGTCCGTATCTGTTGCATAGACACGCATCGGTACCAACAGACACAATATGCCCACCAGAAACAGTAGGCATATAGGATGCAGTATTCGCTTATAATTTTTTGTGCTTTTCATGAATGGATCACCCTAACTCTTATCCTTCCACAGCTTTTCCTTCGCTTTCTCCATTATCTCTTTAAATCCTGGGAGATCCGTTCCCTTATCATTCAAAAGCTGTATTTCATCTTCTTTTAATTCCATCAGCATCGTGACCGTATCTTTACCCACTGCCACCGCCAGATAGCGGCTGCCGATCCGAATGATCTGGATATATTTACCCGGAGCGATCTGCGCAGTCTCTATCACCGAGATATTGGCATCACGAAGCTTTCCCTTCTGAAAATTGGCAATATAACGCGTCGTAAAATACGTCACTGCCAGAACAAAGACAAATATCAGAAGAAGCGTCAGAAAACGTGTCACATTATCCAGAGTATCAACTGTTAATAACATAAAATCCTAGTCCTTAATTATCTCTGTCACTCTCACGCCAAAGCTTTCCTCAATGACAACAACCTCGCCCTTGGCAACATATTTACCGTTGACCAGAACATCGATCGGCTCACCCGCAAGCTTTTCCAACTCTATGATCGTACCCGGAGCAAAGTCAAGAATCTCATGGATCGTCTTTACCGTCCGCCCAAGTTCTACCGTAACTTCAAGCGGCACATCCATAATCAGGTTGATATTCTCCTGACCAATGATCGCTGCCATATCCGGCGTAAATGCCTGAAACTGTGCCGACTGCACATTCATGGGCGCTGCCATCTGCGGCATCATATAAGGCATTGGCTGCCCCTGCATCATCATAGGCTGCATCCCCATCTGCGGCATCATCTGCTGCGGCATTTCTTGTCCCATTGGTGCCTGCTGGACCGCTGTCTGCTCCATCACCGGCGCTGCCTGTGGTGCAGGTGCCGGCGCTGCAGCCGGCGCAGGTTCAGGTGCGGGCTCTGGTTCTGCCGCTGCCTGCTGACTCATAAAGATATCATATAAGGAATGCGCAAAATCCAGCGGATACAACTGCATAATAATGGAATCGATCAGATCCCCGATCTGCATTCTGAACGCAATCTTGACAAAAGTTCCGTCAATAAACTCCTGCACGACTCCTGCATCCTTCAGTTCATTCACATTCACATGCGTTGCTGAAGGCGGACTGATATCGATCTTCTGTCCAATCATAGAAGAAAGCGACGTCGCCGCAGAACCCATCATCTGGTTCATCGCCTCCGAAATTGCGCTTAAATGAAGTTCCCCAAGTTCTCCATCGGTATTGGTTCCGTCTCCGCCCATCATAAGGTCGGTGATGATCTTTACATCTTCTTCACGAAGAACCAGAATGTTGGAGCCGTTCAATCCAATCGTATATTTGATCTGTACAAATACGCATGGTGTCGGATAATCCTCCACAATACTGTCCCACGTTGCAAGCGATACCTTTGGCGTTGTGATATTCACCTTTCTATTGACAAGGGAATAAAGCGTCGTCGCCGAGGTACCCATGCTGATATTGGCAATCTCACCGACAGCATCCTTCTCGATATCAGATAACAGTTCCTCATCTGAAGAAGTATCAGACGCAGCAGGTGCCGTATCATCATTATTTCCTGTATCAATCCCGCTGAGCAGGGCATTAATCTCGTCCTGTGATAGCATGCCATCCATCGTCTATTCTTCCTCCTCTCTATATACTGAAGTTACCCGGACTGCGTATTTATCATGGTCCGTTCCGGGTACTGCCGAAAACTTCTTATACTGACCAACATATACATCCAGTTCGCTGTCCGTCTTTGTTCCCAACCGGATGATATCTCCTACCTGAAGTCCTAGAAAATCATTGACTGTGATCTGGCTCCTTCCAAGATATGCCTTCACAGGCACCTGAACCTTCTTGAGCAGCATCTCCAGATTTTCACGGGTGTCTTCACCGTTATTCATGGACTGACTGGTGAACCAGAACTTCGTGTTCAGATTATCAAGAATGCTTTCCAATGTCATAAACGGCAGACAGACATTCATTAAACCTGATACGTTGCCCATATTGATACTGAGCGTAATAATGGAGATCATTTCATTGGGCGCAATGATCTGCGCAAACTGTGTATTGGTCTCTATCCGCTCCAGCACCGGCGAAATGTCCGTAACATTTTTCCACGGTTCCCGAAGTAGTCCCGTACAGATTGACAAGATGTTGTTCAATATCCCCATCTCTATCTCCGAGAAATCCCTCAGCTTGTCAATCGTATCTCCCTGACCTCCCAACATCCTGTCCAGAATCGCGTAAGCGACATTGGAGGAAAGCTCCACAATGATATTGCCGGGCAAAGGCTGAAAGTTGACAACGCCCAGAATGACCGGATTGGACAGTGCATTGGTAAATTCCGAAAATGTTACCGACTCGGAACTTGTCACATTAACCTGTATATTTTTTCTAAGATACACCGGCAGGTTCGTCGAAAGCAGTCGTCCGTAATGTTCAAAGATCAATTCCATCGTCCTTAGGTGTTCCTTGGAAAACTTTGATGGACGCTTAAAATCATAATTTTTAACGCTCTTCTCGGAATCTTTCTGGATATCTTCAACATCCACTTCGCCACTGGCCAGGCCTTGAAGCAGAGCATCTATTTCACTTTGCGATAAGACATCGCCCATCCATCCTTACCTCCATGCAGCAGTAAAACTCAAGAATTACTGAACTATAATATTGCTGAACGTCACCTTATAAATAAAAGTGGAACCGTACAGATTCTGAATACGTTCCAGAATCTCCTCGCACATCTTTGCCTGTACTTCCGGAAGTCTTGCCTCCGTTGCAGTATAGCTGCTGACAACAGTGATAATCTCACTCTTGATCAAATCTTCCTTATTAGCAAGATCCGTGCCATATGACGCATAATCATCATGTTTCATATTGATGGAAAGGGATACGCTAACCACTGCGAAATGATCTTTCGCATCGCCCTCTTCCTTCTCCAAAGAGATCGTCTGCTCCGCAATCGCATGTACCTCCGTATCGGCGATCGATACCGCGCCTGCTCCATCCACACTATCATTCAATTCCAGCTGTAGGATACTTGCAATATCCGTAACGACAGCCGCCGTCTTTTTATTGGTGGAAAGTACGGAAATCAGCATCACTGCCGTCAATACAATATTTACCACCAGCAAAGATAAAATAATGAGAGATAGCAAATTCTTTTTCATAATAAACCAAACACCTTTCTTTCACCTAATCAGCAAAAATTTTAATACGCGCTAAGAGAATTGTATATTTTGATCTCAACCCGCCTGTTCAGCGCCCTGCCCTCTATGGTGCTGTTGTCCGCGATCGGACAATATTCTCCTCTGCCGGAATGTTTTATGATGGCAGGATCCAGATTCGTATGCCCGATCAGATAATAAAATACGGATAACGCTCTAGCATCGGAAAGCTCATTGTTACTTGGGAACCGCGCCGTATTGATCGGCTGGTTGTCAGTATGACCCTCGATCTCTATGGTACTTTCCGCATAACGTTCCAGAATGACACCCACCTGCTGTAGCACCTCTTCTGCCTCAGGTTTTAACTCAGCGCTTCCCGAAGCAAACAGCAGAGAACCGTTTAAAGTCAGCTGCACATACTGAGAAGTATAGTCAAGTTCTATCATATCGTCCATGCCGGCCTCTGAGATCGCTTCTTCCACCATCTCCGCCATTTCTTCAGATTGCGCCTGTTTTGCCTCTTCCAGCATCTTCTCCGCTTCTGCCAGCAGATCCTCCGGGTTTTCCGAACTTTCAACCGGCTGACCGGTACTATTTATGTAGTCATCTAACTGATTCAACTGGCTGACGCCGTTACTGATCAGGACACCGTCACCGATCGCCTGAGAACCTCTAGTAAAGATACTAAACGCCTGAGAAAACGAAGCTGCAACTTCCTCAAACTTTTCCTGATCTACAGTTGACATGGAAAACAAAAGTACGAAGAAACATAATAGCAGATTCATCAAGTCGCTGAATGTTGCCATCCACGCCGGCGAACCGGGTGCGGGTACTTCTTCCTTTTTCTTAGCCAACTCTTCTCACCACACTTTCTCTTCTCACACTATACAAAAGCAAACTTTCTAGCATCTTTATCTGAAGAACGCGCTTTTTGCGTTCTTCTATGTGAGACATAGAACTTCTTTGCGAAGCAGCCTTTGCTGCGAGCAACTAGAAGTTCTTCTCACATTTATTCTGCAGCTTCCTCAGATCCTTCACCAAAACGATCCTTCGGTGCAAGGAAGGACTTTAATTTCTCCTCAATGACACGCGGATTCTCACCTGCCTGAATGGATAACAGACCCTCGATCATAATTTCCTTCAAAGTCATCTCCGAATCATTGTTGGCAGACAGCTTCGTGGATACCGGAATGGAGACCCAGTTCGCAAGCAGAGAACCGTACAATGTCGTCAGCAATGCCACCGCCATAGCAGGACCGATTGCAGAAGGATCATCCATGTTCTGAAGCATATTAACCAGACCGATCAGCGTACCGATCATACCCCAGGCAGGTCCCATGGAAGCGATATCCTGCCAGAATTTTATCTTCTGCTTATGCCTTGCATCGACGCTTCCCATCTCCGTCTCCATAATCGCACGGACCAATTCCGGATCAGTACCGTCGACAATCAGCAAAATCCCTTTTTTCAAAAATTCATCATCAATATCGCTTGCCGCCTCTTCCAGAGACAGCAGACCTTCCTTACGGGCGATATTGGACAGGTCTATAATCTTTTTAATGATCTCTATGGTATCTAACTGCGGCGTTTTAAACGCCTTACCGATGCTCTTTAATCCGCCGATAAAGTCCGCTACGCTGTTCATGATCAAAACAGCACAAAAAGCACCACCAAATGTGATGATTGCGGACTGAGGATCCAAAAAATTCCCCATGACTGAAAAATCAACGCCTGTTTCGCTATAGACAATACCAAATATTACCATAACGAAACATATGACCATACCCAGCAGTGTTGCTAAATCCATATCACATGTACCCTTTATTCTGCATTATGTATCGCAAAAATTTCCCTTCTAAATGATTTTACTAGATTTTTCACTTCTTGTCTACTTTCTTTTACAAGAAGTTTTTTCCCTGTCGTCAAAGAAACCACTGTATCAGGTGTTTCCTCCACTGTTTCTATGAGATCGGAATTGATCAAAATCTTACTTCCGTTCAGTTTGGTTACCTCTATAATAAAATCACCTCCACACAAAATCACACAAAAGGCTTGCGCGGTATTAAAACACCACGCAAACCATTATAAAACTTTATGAAACATTTTTCAAGCTATCTCTTTAAGTTTACAAGTTCTTCCAACAGCGTATCGGATACTGTAATGATTCGGCTATTCGCCTGGAAGCCTCTCTGAGTCGTGATCAGCTCGGTAAATTCCGTAGAAAGGTCAACGTTACTCATTTCCAAAACTCCGCTTCTGATCGAACCGCCATCCGACGATACATCTACGCCGATACCGTCAAACTCACCAGAGTTCAAGGTCGCCTGATAAAGGTTATCTCCTGTTTTTTCCAGACCTGCTGCATTGGCAAAATTGGCAACCGCGATCTGTCCCAAAAGCTTTGTCTGACCATTGTCATACGCTCCATAAATCTTTCCGTCATTCTGAATCGATACGCCGGTCATCTTACCAAGCGCACATCCTGCACCGTTTCCGTCCTTATCGCCATAAGTCGGGGAAATAGTTGAGGTTTTCTCGTTATTAAGGTTCAATGACGCCGACAGATCCATTGCAATCTGTTTAAACGGATTCTTAGCCGTTGCATCCTTCGGCGTAAGCATGAAGTTAAACTCCTTGAGGTTGGTGGACCCGTTCAGACCGACAAAGGTTCCCTTCTCTGCATCATATGTCAGTTTAACGCTTGTTCCTGCATCCGTGGCAAAACCATCTACATTCAGCGTGCCACCCTCAAACAGATTCACCGTATCACCAGCTTCGTTCATATATGTCGGAGGGTTCTTCAGCAGCACTGACAAAATCCTCGTCGGGGACATAATAGGGTCTGTAGCAGTACCTGTATTTTCATCCACCGTCAGCGCCAGCAAATCTTTATAACTGGTAAATCCAAAGGCTGCAGCATATTCGTTGGCATTCTCCTCCTGACCGTTTTTCACAGTGCCATCTGTATTAAAGATATCGGCTGGCCTAAGTTCCGTTGTGTCTGTACCGCCGTTAGGATCTGCCACCGTGATGTAACCTGTAGCAGGATCCAATGTATATCCATCCATGGTGCTATAGCTGTTCTTTTTGGCAGCATTAACAGGACTGCCTTCCGTATTAGTGCCTGTGAAAATGCTGGCATCAAACTCATCCAAGATTGATTCCTTGCCCTGCAGAACATCGTCCAGAGTCAGGATATAGATACCCTTCTCATCCGTTGCCTTGAGCTTAAATCTGGCATTGTAGGTATAACCTAAGTTATCATAGAAAGAGAAATTCATCGCCTTGCCGGTTGCGGAAAGAACATTTGTATCGTTTCTATCGATAATTCCGGTAAAACGCGCTTTTTCCGTTGCCTGCGGGTTGCTGGTAAGATTCTCAGCAGAGAGGATCTGCAGTCTCTGTACCGTATCCTGCACGATATTTCCTGTGATGGGATCCGGCAGCCAGCCCATAACATTGTAACCGGTAGAACTCATGGCGAGATTACCTGCGGCATCCACATAAAAGGAACCGTCTCTGGTAAAGTTGTAACCGCTTCCGTTGCTGACAACGAAAAATGACTCTCCCGTGATCCTGACGTCAAATGCGTTGCCGGTATTCTGCGTGGAACCCTCCTGCGTCACCGCCGTATTGATCGCGCCAGACATTACGCCAAGACCGATCTGCTTTGCGTTCATACCGGCTTTTCCGGTATCGTCGTTGGGTCCTGATGCCCTCTGTGTCGTCTGATACATCAATTCCGTAAATACGATCGACTGGGACTTATATCCCACCGTGTTGACATTGGCAATATTGTTACCAATAACGTCCATTTTGATCTGGTGTGTCTTCAGACCTGCTACACCAGAAAAGAGTGATCTCATCATAATTAAGTGCCCTCCTTTTACGGATGGAGCCGGTAAGGCGCCCCGTTCTGTCAGTCGCGGGGCAAAGCCTCCTGTATGGTCCGGCTATACGATTACTGCTCCATCAATGTTTGTAAATATGTTTTGATCTGTTTCCGTCTGATCCATCGCCGTAATCACGGTATTGCCCGGAATGTTGACGATAAACGCGAACTGATCCATCAGTACCAGAGATTCATTGATCCCCTTTTCTCCCGCCTTTACCGTACCTTCCTGCAGCCGCTCCAGCTGTGTCTCAGAAAGTTCAATGTTTCTTTCTTCCAGTCTCCCTGCCGCATGCTTGGAAAACTTCAGCGTGCTTTCCGCCGCTTTTGTCTCTTCCGCTTTCTGTCCAAGGATCTCCTGAAAGTTTACTGCCTTGCTGCCATCCCGGTTTCCTGGGGCATCCATGCCAACCGGACGATAGCCGTTTGTTACATGCGGAAAATAATTATTCTGTATCGACTCTCTTGTTTGCATCGTCTGCATCGTCTGCATCACCTGCATCGTTTGTGTCATTTTTGTCATTTTCCCCAGCCTCCGTGCTATTTTTCTGAGCGATGAGTTCCTGCAGCTTTGCTGCGTATTTTTCGATCAGGTTAAACGTTTCTTCCGGCACAAATGAGAACTGATAATCGCTCATGCCGTTGATAATTCTTGCAAGTCCGGTGATCGTGTCTTGATGTTCAAGAGTTATATCGTCAATATCCGGCAATTTCTTTAGACCATCCGTGATATTTGTCAGCATTTCCATAGCTTCCAGATATTCATCATCTGCGATCGTATCCAGTTTATCAATCGGATACTTATTGCCGCCGATAGAAAGAAATGCTTTATCTCCCTGATATTCCACATAATCAACTCTACCCTGTATATACTCTGTCTCGCCGACCGAGTTTTCTACTTTCATGATGACCTGCTTACCGACCAGTCCCTGCGCCTGTACGGTGCCCATCTTTTCGCCGATTGCCTGAATCTCAGCTACCTCTGTAAATGTTGCGTACTGGCTTACCCACTCCGTATTGGATGTCGGCTCCAGCGGATCCTGATTCTGCATCTCTGCTACTAATAATGTCAAAAAAGCATCGGAGTCCATTCCGGAATTATTCTTTTCCTTTGTCTTGCTTGATGAGGTATTTACCCCTGAAACAAATTCGCCATCCTTAAACTGTGCTATAAGATCGCTCATAAGCTTTGATTCTCCTTTCCGAATACTTATACTTTATAATCCATCATGTTGCCGTCCGCCTGCATCATCTCCACAGTTACCTGTTCTGCTTCGTCCAGCGCTTCCAGATCTTCCGGTGAAGCAAACGCTCCCAGGTCAATCTTTCTCGTAGCCTTTCTGAGATTTTCCTGCTCCTCTTCCATCTGTCGGTTGGAGTCATCCCCCTGCTGCAGGTTCTGTTCAAATTCGTGGCTCGCCACGGTAACTTCCACAGCCTCTACCTTGATTCCCTGCTGCTCCAGATTCTCTTTTAATATCATGACCTGCGCTTCCATCACGGCTTTTACCGCTTCATTCTGCGTCGTAAATTGTGCGGTCACGGTACCTTCCTTTGCAGTAACGTTCAAACCGACCGTTCCAAGATGTTCGGGATTCAGCTGCATCTGCCACTCCGTAATTTGTGTTGCAGCATTCTGCCTAATATAGGCATTGATCTGATTGATGATCTCTGTCGGGCTGCTTCCCATCAGCTCTCTTGCTGCTTCCAGCGCCATATCCTGTATCACCGGCGTATCCACCACTGTCTGCTGAAATGCCCCGATCTGATCTTCTCTAACCGTCTGCCGCCGCGCTGCCGTATTCTCCATACGTCCCAAGCCAAAATCTCGCTGTCTGGTCTGGGCATCTGATGACGAACCGCCGCCATTCTCCTGTGTAGTATCCGCAGGAACCTGTTCATTGACAGCCTGTACCTCTCCAACGGTTTCTACCTCGATATGTTCGGTCTGTTCTTCTGCCACAGGCGTCTCATTGACGATCGGCGCCATTCCTGCCGTTTCTGTTTTCTGCAACGGCATCACGGGTTCCACATCCTGTATCTCGCTCTGTATCTCGTCTAAGACAGCCTTTATGTCCGTCTCATCCACACCAAGCTTTTCGGCAAGTTCCCCGCCAATCTCCTTCATGGATGCATTCAGATCAAGCACTGTTTGTGAAAGATTCTCATCCGTAACAAGAGACATCTTATCGCCGTCACCCAACACCTGTACAACAAGCGCTGAAACATTCTCCGGTTCCAGCAGATCCCATGCAGTCAGACCCATCTGCGCCAGAATCTCTTCCAGTTCCTCTACCGTGACATCCAGTTCCTCTGCCGTCTGTGTAAGGATCTCTTCCTCAACTTCACTGACTGCAGCTTCATCAACCACTACTTCCGCCTTCTGTCCGCTGTCTACCGTATCCTTTACGGTATCCGCCGGTCTCTCATTAGAGATACTGCTTTCTGCAGCTTCTTTGGGCTGCACTGCCGATTCTTTTACGGCTGCTGTTTCCTTTGGCTGGTAATCCTGCGCCTTAGGAGCATCCTGACCAGTTACAGTCATATTGCCTGCGGTCATACTGCCCGAGGCCATGTTGGTCATAATTCCCTGAAATGCATCCTGAGCGTCCTGACCACTTTTGGAAGCATTGGCCGCCGGAAATACATTTCCCATCATAAAGCCCAATTCTACTTTTGATGTCATCCTCTTCCTCCTTTCCAAAAAATCTTATTACGTAAGAGTTATCGGATGAATCATCCTATTTCTTAACCTTTCAGAGCAAAAACATCCTACTGGTTCATCAATGCCGTCACCCTTGCCGCATTTTCCGGTTTCATTGCAGCAAGAACTTTGCCGCGGTCGTCCGCGTCCATCGCCCATAAAATATCTGCCACCAGCTGCAGATTGCCCTGCATGACATCTGTATCAAAAATAGTTCCTGCCGCCGACGCGTCCATCGCCGCATACCCATCTGCAAGATCTTTGAGCCGTGAATCCGCCTCCATGTTCTGGACCACCTGCTGATAGAGATATTCCGCCGTCGTCGGATCGATGCTCTCGTAATATTGCTGATAAGCTTCCGGTCCGGGACTATTTTCCGTATAGATCACCTCTTCGTAAAATTCCGTCTTGATCCTCTGAAATTCCACCTGCTGATCTTCAAAGGTCTGCAGCCGCGCCACTTCCGCTTTTAGCTGTTCGATTTCTGCCATATAGTTCGTATTGGAAGATTGAACGCTGGAAAGCTGCACCTCCAACTCCCGAATCCGCTCCACTGCGTCAGGAAGCGAACTGTATCCGTACAGCCCCTCCAAATCAGCAATTTCCGTGGTCTGATCCTTCGGAAGTATCTTGTTGATTACAGGGATATCCTTTAAAATCGGCGTCATGACATTGCTTCCAATCCCGCCGACATCCAGCTTGATCAGAATACACAAAATCGCGATCCAGATCAGAATGATGAATAGCGTGACCATAAACATGGAAAAACCGCCGCCCGGCGCATCGTCATCCAATTCCGCTTCCTGGTCGGCAAGTTCCTTCGCCCTTTTCTTTACTTCCTTCTGCTGGCGTTTCTGATCCTGTTTTAATTTTTTTCGTTCCGCCTGTATTTTTTTCTTCTCGACCTTGATATCGTCAGCCATATCGATGTCCTTTCATTGTATCTAAAAAATTATTTCTTTCCATGGGTGTAGCTGGTAAGCTGATCAATCTCCTTGATCTCCGCCGCATTCTCTTCCTGCAGAAATTCCTCAAATGCATGTTCCTTCAGTTTATCATGGATTTTTCTTTCCTGTACCGCTTTCTGCATCTTGAGCCTGGCCACCTCCACATTCTTCTGTGCGACCACCACATTCAACTGCTGTTTTTTTACTTGCTCCTCAGCATATTTTCTGGCATATTCATTTTCTTTCAGCTCCAGTATATTGAGCGTCTCGCCGCGCATCCGCCTTGCTTCTTCCGCCAGACGTTCCCTCTTTCCAATGGCGGTCTTTAAAAGTTCTTCTTCCTCCGCCAGTTTGCGCTGCGCCGCGGCGAAATTATTCTTCTCCTGTTCTTCGAGTTTGGATTTGATATCCAGTATATTCTGCATCCGGTATCGAAATCTCGCCATGCCGCAACCTCGCTATCCTTTTTCCTAATCAGTAACGGTCAAAAAAGTGAGTTCAGCAGTTCCAGCGATTCCTCAAAGGTAAACTTCGTATCCACATCCTGCATCAAAAATTCATTGACCGCGTCGATCTTCGTAATGGCATAATCAATCCCTGCGTTGGATCCCTTCTTGTATGCTCCGATATTGATCAGATCCTCTGCCTCCTGATAGGTCGCCAGCACCGTCTTCAGCTTCGCCGCCGCCTGCCGGTGCTCCTTTGTGGTGACCATCGACATACATCTTGAGATCGACTGTAGTACGTCGATCGCCGGATAATGATTCTTATGTCCAAGTTTTCTGGAAAGCATGATATGCCCGTCCAGAATACTTCGCGCCGTATCCGTAATCGGCTCGTTGAAATCATCGCCATCTACCAGCACGGCATACAGTCCTGTGATAGAGCCCTTGTCATTTCTGCCCGCACGCTCTAAAAGCTTAGGCATCTCCGAATATACGCTGGGGGGATATCCCCTCGTAACCGGCGGCTCACCGGTGGCAAGACCGATCTCTCTCTGCGCCATGGAAAAACGGGTTAGATTGTCCATCATCAGAAGGACATCCTTGCCCTTATCGCGAAAATATTCCGCAATGGCAGTCGCTGTCTGCGCTGCTTTCTTACGTTCCAGCGCAGGTTTATCCGAGGTTGCTACCACGACCACGGAACGCCGCATACCCTCTTCCCCAAGATCCCGTTCGATAAACTCCCTGACCTCTCTGCCACGCTCTCCAATTAATGCAATCACATTGATATCCGCTTTCGTATTTCGCGCGAACATACCCATCAGCGTTGATTTACCAACACCGGAACCTGCAAAGATTCCGATTCTCTGTCCCTTGCCAATGGTAATCAGTCCATCTACTGCCTTGACGCCCAACGAAAGAGCCTCATTGATGATCGTTCTTGTCATGGCATCCGGCGACGGTGCATCCAACGGATATACCTGTTCCGAATCATACTTAAACTCGCTGATCGGTCTTCCCAGACCGTCCAGAATCTGTCCTAATAAAGCATCCCCTACCTGTACGGATAAAGGATGCTCCATATTTTCTACCACACAGCCCAAGCCGATTCCATCAGTCGCTTCATATGGCATCAGCAATGTTTTATTATTATTAAAGCCAACGACCTCCGCTAAGATCGCATTTTCGGCATTCATATCCTGTTCCGTATAGATCCGGCAGAGATCGCCCATCTTCGCATCCGGTCCGGCGGACTCCAGCGTCAGTCCCACCACGTTAGTGATCTTGCCCAGCCGCTTGAAATAGATCTTTCCAACTGCCTGATCATATTTATCCAAGGAAACAGCGCTCATTCTCCTCAACCTGCCTATCCTGTATTCTTGTGCCTCCCGTCAGCTTTCCAACTACCCGTTATAACTAAGCAGCTTAAGCTGCCGTTTCAGCATTTTCATCTGCGTTCCCAGTCCGCAGTCCATGATACCCAGATCACTTTCGATCATGCAGTCTCCTTTTTTCATCGTACCATCCGCAATGATCTCGAAATCATCCTCCGGCATACCAGTCTCTACAGAAATCTGCGCCTTACTGTTTTTTGCCGCCTCATAATCTTCCTTCGAAACATGGATGATATAATTTCTTCCGCTGTCAAGAGAGGCAAGGGACCTGTTGATTAAAAAAAGGATATTCTCCTTCTCTTCCTCCAGCCGTATCCCCAGCACATGTTCATATACATCGGTCAACTTATCCACCAGCGCAGGCTCCAGCTCATCCATCTTTTCTTGATACCGGTCTTCCAGTTCTCTTTCTTTTGTCTTCAGCTGCTGCTCCAGTTTCTGATAATGCGCCCTGCATTCCTCTTCCGCCTTCTGCTTCCCTTCGGCATATCCATCCTGATATCCCTTCTCGGAAGATGCCGCGCGCAACTCCGCAATCTCTTTTTCCGCCTCGGCTTTCATCTCCTGAATCTCCGCCTCGGCTTCTTCTTTTAATTTTGCCTGTTCCTCAATGAGCACTGCGGGATCGATTTCTTCCTCATCCTCAACCAGCCTTGCTACC
>JAIDPF010000004.1 GCA_029062895.1 Lachnospiraceae bacterium | reverse complement strand
TGATTTCATTTATGATTTTTTTGGAACATATATTTTCAAACAAAGAGTTATGTAAGCCGGACTTAACTCTTTCGCAAATACCTATATTATTTTTTAGATAATTGTAGTGCTTATTCTTCGGTCGTTATCCCGGCCGCGGCCCGGAAAGCGGCATCAAAGGTTGTTACGTTGACTGTGCCAAAGGTCGGTGTCTGATAGACCGGTAGGTCATTATTAAATTCCGTAAAATAGACATATTCCGAAGTCATATTGATATTGTGGTATACGCCGTCTATGACAAATTCTTCGCCTGTTCCGTCGATATAGATACGTTTTAGGGCATAGAAATCCGGATCGCAGTTTTGATAGTATATGATGTCGCCCATGATATTAAAGCAGTCAACGCGTTCCGATACGATGGTCTGTATATTGCCATCATACAGGGAGTATGCTTTCAGATGATAATCATCATGGATATCCAGATAATAAACAATGTTATTTTGAATAATCGGCTGGTACATGCTCTGGCTTACCGCAACATCAAGACTTCCGGTGGAGGGATTGTAGGTGCATAAGGGATAATTATTCTCCATACTACTGTAATATAAGACGCCGTTAGAAATCGTCCCAAGCTGCGGATGACCGTCGGCAAGCAGGAGTTCTTCTCCGCCGTTTATCGGTACGGTGGCAAGTGTGACAAGAGCGTTGTTATTATTGTCGCTGCTTCCTTCAAAGTTGGTATAATAAAGAGAATTGCCGAGAAGCAGAAGTCCGTCGCAGGTCGCGTCACTGAGAGATGTGGTTTTTTTGCCGCTTAGGTCACAGCGGTAGATGCCGCGGCCGCCTCGGACATAACCAAGACCGGCTTCGCCCCCGCTTGATCTGGAATAGTAATAGAGATATTCACCGCCGGCATTAATGTAGAAGATTTCACCGCCGTTCAGTTTTTGCAGTTCGGTTTGACCGGGCTGCATAGAATACAGGCTGCCCGAATCATATGCATTGGAGAAATATACGGTGCCGTCCAGCTCGCAGAATAATCCGCCATGGTATTGATTGCCGGCTGTAGAGCCTGTTAACCAGGGATCATTTTCCGGAATCTGTTTACCCCGATTCAATAAAAAGTTCGCGAGAACCGAGATGGCGATAAAGGCAACGGCAACGCTTATGATAATAATCACACTCTTTTTTTCTTTCATGACACTCATCCTATCCGTATCAAATATATTTAACTCCTTTATTATAAATCAAAAGAAAATGGTGTGCAACAGGAATAAAAAGCATTTCAAATTGACTTTACAGATTTTTTGTGATAATTTTTCTATATAAATATGAATGGAAAGGCAAGACAACTACTATGGCAAAAGAATTGGAAAAGACATACAATCCGGCGGAGATTGAGGAACGTTTATATGAGAAATGGGAGAAAAACAAATATTTTCATGCTGAGGTGGATCGCAGCAGAAAACCTTTTACGATCGTGATGCCGCCGCCCAATATCACAGGGCAGCTTCATATGGGACATGCATTGGATAATACCCTGCAGGATATTTTGATTCGTTTTAAGAGGATGCAGGGATATAGCGCGTTGTGGCAGCCGGGGACGGATCATGCCGCGATTGCAACAGAAGTAAAGGTTATTGAGAAATTAAAAAACGAAGGAATAGATAAAAATGAGATCGGCAGGGAAGAGTTCCTAAAGCATGCATGGGCATGGAAGGAAGAGTATGGCGGGCGGATCGTGAAGCAGTTAAAGAAGATGGGTTCTTCCGCTGACTGGGATCGTGAGCGTTTCACGATGGATGAAGGCTGCAGTGAAGCGGTGCTGGAAGTATTTATTAAGCTGTACGAGAAAGGCTATATCTATAAGGGCTCCCGTATCATCAACTGGTGTCCGGTATGTAAGACTTCGATTTCCGATGCGGAAGTAGAGCATGAGGATCAGCCGGGACATTTCTGGCATATCAATTATCCCATCGTGGGCGAAGAAAACCGGTTTGTGGAGATTGCGACGACACGTCCGGAAACGCTGCTTGGAGATACGGCCGTTGCGGTTCATCCGGAGGATGAGAGATACAAAGACCTGATCGGTAAGATGTTAAAGCTGCCACTGACAGACAGGGAGATTCCAGTGATTGCGGATGAATATGTGGATCCGGAATTTGGTACGGGCTGTGTAAAGATTACTCCGGCCCATGATCCGAATGACTTTGAAGTCGGCAAACGTCATCATCTGGAAGAAATCAATATCTTAAATGATGACGCAACCATTAATGAGCTGGGCGGAAAGTATGCCGGTATGGACCGCTATGAGGCAAGAAAGGCTATGGTTGCCGATCTCGAGGCGTTGGGACTGCTGGTCAAGGTGGCAGATCATGAGCATAGTGTCGGCACCCATGACCGCTGCGGCACCACGGTAGAGCCCATGATCAAACCGCAGTGGTTTGTTCGGATGAAGGAAATGGGAGAAGCGGCGTTGAAGGCGGTGGATACCGAGGATCTGAACTTTGTACCGGAACGTTTTGATAAGATCTATAAACATTGGCTGGAGAATATCCGCGACTGGTGTATTTCAAGGCAGCTCTGGTGGGGACACAGGATTCCGGCATATTATTGTCAGGACTGCGGTGAAATGACGGTTGCCAAAATGATGCCGGAAAAATGTCCGGCGTGCGGCAAAACGAATCTACAGCAGGATGAGGATACGCTGGATACATGGTTTTCATCGGCATTGTGGCCGTTTTCCACGCTGGGCTGGCCGAAAGAAACGGAGGAACTTTCCTATTTTTATCCCACCGATGTATTGGTAACCGGATACGATATCATTTTCTTCTGGGTTGTCAGAATGGTATTTTCGGCGTTGGAGCAGACGGGCAAGTCGCCGTTTAAATATGTATTGATCCATGGACTGGTACGGGATTCTCAGGGCCGGAAGATGAGCAAATCTCTTGGTAATGGCATTGACCCTCTGGAGGTTATCGATAAATACGGTGCGGATGCACTTAGGCTTACGTTGATCACCGGCAATGCGCCCGGCAATGATATGCGCTTCTACTGGGAGCGTGTAGAGTCAAGCAGGAATTTTGCCAATAAGATCTGGAATGCATCCCGGTTTATTATGATGAATATTGAAAAGGCAGATCCTGCCGAGATCACGCCGAAGGCGCTGACCATGGCGGATCAGTGGATCCTTTCTAAGTTAAATGCACTGATCGTCAGTGTTACCGATAATATGGAGCATTTTGAACTGGGTGTTGCCGTTCAAAAGATTTATGATTTTATCTGGGAGGAGTTCTGTGACTGGTATATCGAGATGGTAAAACCGCGTCTGTACAGCGACGCAGACACCAGCAAGGGCGCGGCGATCTTTACCTTAAAGACAGTTTTGATCGAGTCACTGAAGCTTTTGCATCCGTATATGCCGTTTATCACGGAGGAGATCTTCTGCAACCTGCAGGATGAGGAGGATTCCATCATGATCTCCAAGTGGCCGGAATATCAGAAGAAATATGAATTTCCGGAGGAGGAGTTTGCCATCGAGACGATCAAAGAGGCAGTCCGCGGCATCAGGAATACGCGTACCTCTATGAATGTGGCGCCGAATCGCAAGGCAAAGGTCTATGTGGTGTCCGAGAATGTCAAACTGCGCCATGTCTTTGAATCCGGCAGAGTATTCTTTGCAACGCTTGGTATGGCAAGCGAGGTGGTGATCCAGGAGGATAAGACCGGCATTGATTCCGATGCGGTATCGGTCGTTATCCCGAATGGAATGATCTATATGCCGTTTGCAGAACTGGTGGATGTGTCGAAAGAGATCGAGCGTCTGGAGAAGGAAGAGAAGCGGCTGGATGGTGAGATCGCCCGTGTTAACGGTATGTTAAATAATGAGCGCTTTATGAGCAAGGCGCCGGAAGCAAAGGTACAGGAAGAAAAGGATAAGCTGACCAAATATACGCAGATGATGGCACAGGTAAAGGAGCAGCTGGCGCATTTGAGAGGATAAAAAGCGATTCCTGCAAGTCCTTTAATTTGTAAATGCGAATAAAAAATAAGATTCCATCAAATAATATGAAAAATATTATATATTCAGGGTGGAATGTAAAATGAATGAACAAAGCGGAAGCATGGATGAAATCAAACAGAAAGAATATCGGGACTACATTGATGATATTACGCCGACGCACAAGCTGTGGAAACAGATGCTGCATGCGTTTATCGTCGGAGGTATCATCTGTACGATCGGGCAGGGGATCATCAATCTGGGTACCTCGATGGGAATGGAACAGCAGGATGCGTCGAGCTGGTGTTCGCTGATGCTGATCCTGATTTCTGTGATTTTAACCGGATTTGGCCTTTATACAAAAATATCCAAATGGGGCGGCGCCGGCGCACTGGTGCCCATCACGGGCTTTGCTAACAGCGTAGTATCTCCGGCCATTGAGTATAAGAAGGAAGGGCAGGTCTTCGGCATCGGCAGTAGGATCTTTACCATTGCCGGTCCGGTCATCTTATACGGTATCTTTGCAAGCTGGCTGTTGGGCCTTGTGTATTGGATCATGATGTTGTTTGGATGGCGATAGACAGATTGAAAAATCAAAGATTTTTCAATCACAAATATTGTGCCTGCGGCAGAATACAACAAAAAGCTTGCGCTGTTCGTTGTCGAGAATTTGCAGGCTGTGGAAAGGCATGGTTATTAGTGTGAAAAGTGACAGGTAGAGACGATATGTCCGTGGATCTTCCGCGGACATATTTTTGTAGGGAATTTTAATAAACATCTGCTGTGAAGCTGGTATAAATATAAAAGGAAAAAGATAATATTTAGAAAAATGCTGATTAGTGCATTGTATTTTGGGGACAGAAAGGATAGAATGATAAGGAAAAGGTAATTGCTTGTTATGGAAAGGCGCAATCATTAAAATGAAAAGTTCCACAAAGTATTTGAAAATACTATGTAATCTGATGCTTACCGTGGCAGTTATCCTTGTGATCATTTTTGTAGTACCAAGGGTAATCGTATATTTTATGCCTTTTGTTGTGGGATTTTTGTTTTCGCTGCTAGTGAATCCGATTGTCAGATTTTTGGACAGGCGGATCAAAATCGGCAGAAAGTTTGGCTCCGTGCTGATGATCGCATTGGCCATAGGTATCGTTGCGCTGCTTGCATACGGTCTGGTGCTGGCATTGCGGACCGGACTGAGAGATTTTATGGATTATCTGCCCACCATGTCTGGGAATGCGGAACAGGAAGTCAAGAATGCTATAGAGAAATTGCAGAATATGATCAATGATCTCCCGCTGATCAGTGGCGTGGATCTGAGCAATCTGACCAATGATATTTTGGAATTTATGGGTGGATTGCTTACTAGGACGGAAAATGGGGATACGGTGTCCATGATCGGAGATGTGGCAAAGAGTATTCCCAATATGATCATTTCTATTATTGTGGGGTTTTTGGCAACCTATTTCTTTATTGCAGACAGGGAGAAGCTGGCGGAAAAGCTGGATAAAATATTGCCCGCGTCTTTTAAGGAAAAGACCCTGCGGCTATACCGGCAGACATTGGGGGCGGTAGGCGGATATTTTAAGGCGCAGTTTAAGATCATGGGAGTGATTTATATTGTATTGGTTATCGCTTTGATGATCCTGCAGGTAAGATACGCATGGCTGATCGGATTTGGCATTGCGCTTCTTGATATGCTGCCGGTTTTTGGTACGGGAACAGTGCTTCTGCCCTGGGCAGTGATCAAGCTGTTTTCAGGAAGTTATCAGATCGCAGTCGGAATGATTGCCCTGTATGCGCTTACGTTTTTAATCCACCAGCTTCTTCAGCCTAAGATGGTGGGAGATTCCTTGGGGATGGACCCGTTTGCTGCGCTATTCTTTATGTATGTCGGTTATCGGGTCAGTAGCGTCTTTGGAATGATTATTGCGATACCGATCGGAATGTTGTTGATCAATCTGACAAAAGCGGGAGCATTTGATACTCAGATCTGGTGTGTCAAAGAACTTGTCAAGGATTTTAACAGGTTCCGGAATATTCGCGATACTGATAAAAATGAAAAGGATAATTAAAAAACTGAAAAATAATAGAAAAATAACAGAAAAGACAACAGAAAAAATATTAGAAAATACGAAAGTGAGGAGAGGACATAACATATGATATTCATTGGAAATCATTTATCGGCTTCTAAAGGATTTGAGGCCATGGGAAAACATGCTGTGGAGTTGGGCGGCGATACATTTGCCTTCTTTACAAGGAATCCAAGAGGCGGGAGCGCAAAGGCGATTGATCCGGAGGATGTGAAACGGCTGCAGGAGTTTATGGAGACACACGGATTTGGAAGACTGGTGGCGCATGCGCCTTATACTATGAATCTCTGTGCAGAAAAGCCGGATGTTAGGAAGTTTTCGATTGAGATGCTGCAGGATGATCTGAAACGGATGGAGTATCTGCCGGGACATTATTATAATTTTCATCCCGGTTCCCATGTGGGGCAAGGAGCGGAAAAGGGGATCGGAATGATCGTAGATGCGCTGAACCAGTCACTTTGGCCGGAAATGTCAACCACGGTCCTATTGGAAACGATGGCGGGCAAAGGAAGCGAAGTCGGCAGAAATTTTGAAGAACTGAAGGAGATCATGGAGAGGACGGACTGCAGGGACAAACTGGGCGTATGTTTTGATACCTGTCATGTCTGGGATGGCGGATATGATATTGTGGAAGATCTGGATGGTGTATTGAAGGAATTTGACCGCATCATCGGTCTGGAACATCTGAAAGCAGTGCATTTTAATGACAGCATGAATCCGTGCGGGAGCCATAAGGACCGCCATGAGAAGATTGGGCAGGGAAAAATCGGTCTGGAGGCGTTGAAACAGGTCGCGACACATCCGCTGCTGCAGGACAGACCGTTTATTCTGGAGACGCCGAATGAGGACGAAGGTTATGCGGAGGAGATTGCGTTGATAAAGAGTTGGATGAAGGATGAAAAACGCTGAAAGACAGTATTGTGTTAAAGAATAGTGTTGCGTTAAAGAACAACTTTGCAGTGAGGACAGCATTAGGCTAAAAGACAGCGTTATGTGCAGGAAACTTCACAGACATGGTGGTAAGTATGAGGCGTTATGTAAACCTAGAGGAAATATCCGACGGAAAAATATATGATGAGGAAGATATGGTAAAAGCCGACTGTCTGGATTGCAGCGGCTGTTCCAAATGCTGTCAGGGGATGGGAAATTCTATTACGCTGGATCCTTATGATGTCTGGCTGCTGACAAGGGGAACCGGTCTGTCTATGGAGGCGCTGCTTACGGATCAGGTGGAGCTGAGCGTTGTAGACGGAGTGATTCTTCCCAATCTGAAAATGACAGGGGAGAAGGAACAGTGTGCTTTTCTAAATGAGAAAGGACGGTGCAGCATCCATGCGTTCCGCCCCGGTATCTGCCGTCTGTTCCCTCTGGGCAGATATTACGAAGGGGATACCTACCGGTATTTTTTGCAGACAGGAGAATGTGTGCATCCCAAGACAAAGATCAAGGTCAGGAAGTGGATCGATACGCCGGATTATAAAAGAAATAAGGAGTTTATACTGCAATGGCACGATCTGGTGGATCAGGTCGAGGGATTGATACGGGAAAATGAGGATGATGAATTTCGTAAAGACATCAATATGCTGTTTTTAAAGATATTTTATCTGACGCCGTATCAGACAGAGGCAGCATCCGATGATGTGTTTTACATACAGTTTTATGAAAGACAAAAACAATTTCGGACGATTTATACGGATTTTCTATAACTAAAACAAAGAAAGAAAAGAGGGGGGCATACGATGCGCTATGTGAAAGAAAATGACAGATTAAGGTTGGAGGTAGATTCTTTTGGTGCGGAGATCAAGTCGGTCAGGTCCAAAGAAACCGGAGAGGAATATATGTGGTGCGGGGATAAGCGTTTTTGGGGCAGGACTTCGCCTGTTTTATTCCCCTTTGTCGGAAGTCTGAAAAATAAAGAATATGTGTATCAGGGCAGGCAGTATCCCATGGGACAGCATGGCTTTGCAAGGGATATGGAGCATCAGCTGACGGAAGAATCTGATACGGAGCTTTGGTTCACATTGAGCTCTTCGGACGAGACCATGGCAAAATATCCTTTTCCGTTTGAACTGCAGATCGGCTATGAACTGAAAGACAATCAGGTCAAAGTCATGTGGCGGGTGAAGAATACCGGGGAGGAAAAGATGTATTTTTCCATCGGCGCGCATCCTGCGTTTAACTGTCCGATCCGTGGGGAAGCGGATAAGAGTGGATATAGCATCTATTTTGGCGGCGTGGAGGAGATCCGTCATCATGGCAACACCTTAGATACCGGACTGGCAGTGAAAGAGGATCTTGTACTTCCTCTGAAGAGCGGATTGGTTGACATAACATCGGACTTTTTTGACAGATGTACTTATATGATCGAGGGAAATCAGACAGGGGAAGTGGCTCTGGTGGATCCGGACGGCAGACATTATGTGACGGTGCGATTTGATACGCCGTTATTCGCGGTCTGGTCGCCGGAGAAAAAGAACGCGCCATTTGTCTGCATTGAACCCTGGTATGGCAGGTGCGATGGCGTAGATTTTGAGGGTACGCTGGAAGAACGGGAATATACCAATGTGCTTGCCGGCGGGGAAAGGTTTCAGGCAGAATATACGATGCTCTTTGCGTAGTTCAATTGTTTTCCCAAGATGCTTTTTGTCAGCCGACAACAGATTGACAAGTATTTTGAAGTATGCTATACATTAATTGGGGGCTTAGTCGTATTTTGTAGAGAGGGATTGACAAAAGAATGCAGATGCGTTTTACAATCTTGAAAGACAATTTGGTTTTATCTTTTTTTGTGCGTTAAAAAAAAGCCGTTTGAAAGCAGTGCTTTATGGGCAGCTTCCAAATGGTTTTTTGGTTTCAAAATGGGAAGTGATGGTTGAGATTTAATTATATGAATGAAAGCTTAAGCCGCGGTTTGGGATACGGGGCGGAGATCAGTTTATAAAGAACGCTTCAAGATAAAGGATAAAAAGGTGTATATCATGTTGGAAGATATCTCAAGGCAGAATATTGAAAATTCGATGATTACTGTTTTTGATATCGCGGAAAATTGCGCAAGGCAGTATTGGAAAGATTATCCTGTAGAAAAAAGTGAAAAGATCGCAATCATAGGATTTGAAAATGTAGGACAAAATATTTTGTTGTACGGACTTCAGATAAACATCATCGATCCCAGACAGAATTTTACATATCATATTTACGGGGATGGAAGGGAATTCAGAAGGGAGCATACAAAGCTTGACCAGATGATGCCGGATGAGATCATATTTCATGATGATGGAGTTTATACCTATGAAGAAATGGAGGATTTTGACAGGATCATCGTATGTGGCAGCGCAGATGGGAACGGCAGTATCGTCACGGCAAGCAGGCTGCTTGCGGCGGCGCCGAACAACAACCGGATCTATATTTATACGCCCAATGGGGACATCATTACCAACCTTTTCGGGAAGGACAGGCTGATCTGTTTTGGATCCGAGGAAAAAATGGTTTCCATTGCGAGTATCCTCAATGAAGAATCTATGAAGACTGCCCGTGAACAGCATGAGTTTTATGTAAGGCAGTATGGGGGAACACCATGGGCAAAGCTTGATTCCTTCAAGCGATACGCCAATGTAAGTTCAACTGACTACATGTATACCATAAATCGTCTGATGAAAAAGGGAGTATCTATGGAAATCCTTGCAGAGTTGGAGCATATCAGATGGTGCAGATACTATTACCTACATAATTGGGAATATGGTCCGGTCCGGGATGACAGCAGACGGATCCATAACAGTCTGATCCCCTTTTCCGAACTTAGTGAGGAAGAGAAGTTAAAGGATGTGGAATCCATAAAAATCAAGCTTAAGTCACAGCAAAGCTGCGACATGGATAGTTAGATAAGGAATAAGCGGTATAGCTATTAAAATAAAGGAGAAGTAATAAAATGGCACTGAATGAATTACAGAAGAAAGAACGTTCAGAGTATCTTGAAAAGAATTTAAATATAACGGAGTGTTCCCAAGGACAACCCTATGCGTTCATCAGCTACGCAAGCGACAACTGGGAGAAGGTATTTAAGGATGCCGTCGTACCGTTGCAGCAGACATACGGTTTGTGTGTATATGCGGATAAAGCATTTGATAAGGTAAACGACAGGTGGATAGTGCCGATGCTTAGAAATATCCGCGGCGCGGATGTGGTTCTGGTATTCGTGAGCCAGCAATATATAGAAAGCTATGCGTGTTTTCTGGAATTGTTGACAGCAGTTAACAGCAAGAAGTCGATCGTGTTTGTCTCTTTGGAGGAGGAGCTTCGATTGGGAAATACCACCGACCAGTTTGATTTAGAGCGTGGAGTGAAGAACGAGATGCTTAATCAGGGAGCAAATATCTCTATCAATACCAACAATACATCCAATGATCTGATGCGCGCAATGAAATCCGCATATACGAGCATTTCTACTCTGTTGGAGCAGGATGCATTGTCCAAATATGATATTTCCGATGCCTTTATTAATTTTTTCAGAGATGCTTCCGTGAACAGAAAGACCATTCATGACCTTAAGGCAATAAAGCGTACCATAAGTTCCATCAACAAAGAAGTCTTTGATAAAACGCGGACCGACAAGCTGGAACAGCTTGCGGTATCGGTAAACGAGGTTCAGGATCCGACGCTTTTGGAAGGTGCACAGTCTGAAGTGCAGACTCCGATGCCGCAGGAAAACGCGGCAACTTCGGAAGGAAGGAGAGATGACGATAAACCCGTGGTACGATCCGCAGAGAAAGTATTCCGTTTTGATGAACCGAAGAAAGGCGGCAGTGTGAATAAGCGCCCGCTGATCATCATTGCGGCAGCTGCGGCAGTATTGATGATAGGAGTCCTTCTTTACATGGTCTTTGGAGGATATGACAGGATCAAGGCATCCGGACTGTGCAGTCAGGGTAACAGATGTCTCTCTGAGTTGGATTATCAACAGGCAATTGCGTTTTATCAGTCTGCCATAGGGACATACCCGAAAGCGGAGGATGCTTATATTGGTTTAGCGGACGCATATGTAGGGTTGGGAGATTACGAATCTGCCGTGGCGGCACTGGAGACAGGCGTTCAAGAGACAAAATCGGAACAGTTAAAAGAATACCTTGCCGACAGGTATTATGAAGTCGGTTGTGTCTTCTTATTTGGACAGGAAATCAACCTTGCGGAAGCGCATGTGTGTTTTGAAAAGGCATTGGAAAATGGTAAGACAGAAGCTAATTTCTATTTAGGAGAATTATGTGATAGGTATAATTATCCTGAAAGGGATTACGAGAAAGCAAGGGAGTATTATGAAGCGGATTCGGATGATCCTTATTCACAGATCGCTTTAGGTATCCTGTATTATAACGGACGGGGTGTGGAGAAAGATACAGTAAAAGCGCAGGACATATTTGATGCCGTTATTGAGGCGGGTTGTGTGGAAGGATATTGGGGCAGTGGAGTCATAGCGTTTGATAATGAAGATTATGATACTGCTTTGGAATGTTGGAATAAAGTATTGGAGGGTGACGAGTCATTATATAATGCAGATGCAATGAGGAATATTGGCAATTTGTATTACTTTGGGCAAGGCGTAAAACAGGATTATGCCCAGGCAAAAGAATGGTGGGAGAAAGCGGCAGAGTTAGGAGATGCTGCTGCAATGAGTAATATTGGCGTGCTGTATGAGTTTGGAGAGGGTATAGAATATGATTATACTCAGGCAGTGGAATGGTATGAAAAAGGGGCAGAGTTGGGAAATGATACTGCAATGAGGAATATTGGCTTGATGTACGCGACGGGGCGAGGCATAAAACAGGATTATGCCAGAGCAATAGAATGGTGGGAGGAAGCGGCAGCATTAGGAAATATTGACGCAATGAGAGATATGGGCTTGCTGTATGAGAATGGGCAAGGTGTGGAACAGGATTATGCCCAAGCAGCAGAGTGGTATGAGAGGGCGGCTGTGTTAGGAAATGTTGACGCAATGAATAATATTGGCAATTTGTATTACTATGGACAAGGCGTAGAACAGGACTATGATCAGGCAAAGGAATGGTACGAGAAAGCGGCGGAATTAGGAAATGTAGGTGCAATGAGAAATTTTGGTATGTTGTACGAGAATGGGGAGGGCGTAGCACAGGATTATGCTCAAGCAGCGGAATGGTATGAGGGAGCGGCAGAGTTAGGAGATGTTACTGCAATGTATAGGATTGGCTTGCTGTATGAGAACGGGCAAGGCGTAGCACAGGATTATGCTCAGGCAATGGAATGGTATGAGGAAGCGGCAGGGTTAGGAAATGCGAATGCAATGCGTAGAATTGGCAATTTTTATTACCGTGGGGAGGGCGTAGCACAAGATTATACTCAGGCGGCAGAATGGTATTGGAGAGCGGCAGAGTTAGGAGATGTTGCTGCAATGAATAATATGGGCGTGTTGTATGATTTGGGGCAGGGTGTAGAACAGGATTATGGCCTGGCAATGGAATGGTTTGAAAAAGCGGCAGCGTTAGGAAATGCTGACGCAATGAATAATATTGGTGTGCTGTATGAGAATGGGGAGGGAGTAGAACAGGATGCGGCATTGGCAGCAGAATGGTATGAGAAAGCGGATCAGGCAAAGCAGCAGGGTTACTGATAAGGTGAGAAGAAAGCGTTAATGAAATTATACTTGACCAAATGACCGATAAGGAATAAAATATTAAATATGCAGGATTAGTACATCGGTAGTATGCAAGCTTCCCAAGCTTGAGAGGCGGGTCCGACTCCCGTATCCTGCTCTTTATCGAAAGGATCAAGTTATAATGTGGATATGCAGAATGCCGATCTCAGACATTCTGGGGGCGCAAACTGCAGAGCTTGCGCTTTTTTATTTGTTATATCAGCAGGAAATAAGCGAGGACGTAGTGAACTTTTGATTTATATTTATTATTAAGGAGGAAACGGAATGAAATTTAGTAACGGCTGCTGGCTGCAGAGGGAGCATGTGGGATGTTTTTCACCGGTGCAGATATATGATACAAGGATTGAAGGGGACGAGGTGATCCTCTGTGCGCCGACCACGTGGATTCATGGCAAGGGAGATACCTTGGGCGGCGTCAATCTGACGATCAAGATTTCGGCTCCTTATCCGGAGGTGCTGCGGATCAGGACGTATCATCATATGGGGCTTCAGAAAAGAGAGCCTTCTTTTGAAATTGCCCCTATGGAAGCGGGCCATTTGAGAGTCGAGGAGACGGCGGAACTGCTGATCATCCATAGCGGCAGCCTTCGCGTGGAAATAGAAAAGGGGAACGGACAATTTACATTTTATCGCGGCAAGGAGAAGATCACTGCAAGCGGACGGAACGATCTTGCCTATATGAAGACGGATTGGACCGGTCTTCCCTATGACAAGGGTCCGGAGGATGCCTATATGCGGGAGCGTCTGACGCTGTCCGTAGGGGAGTTGATCTATGGTATGGGAGAGCATTTTACACCGTTTGTCAGGAACGGTCAGACGATAGAGATATGGAACGAGGATGGCGGTACTTCGACGGAGCAGGCTTATAAGAATATTCCTTTTTATCTGTCCAGCCGTGGTTATGGTGTTTTTGTCAACCATCCGGAACAGGTTTCCTTTGAAGTGGCATCGGAATCCGTATCAGCAGTGCAGTTCTCGGTGGCAGGGGAACAGCTGGACTATATGCTGATCAATGGACCGACCATGAAGGAAGCGCTGATGCGTTATACGGATATTACCGGTAAGCCCTCCCTTCCTGCACCGTGGACCTTTGGACTCTGGTTATCCACATCTTTTACGACGGATTATGATGAAAAGACGGTGACAGAATTTGTAGACGGCATGCTGGAGAGGGATATCCCGCTTGCGGTATTTCATTTTGACTGCTGCTGGATGAAGGAATTTCACTGGAGTGATATGACATGGGATTCCAGAGTATTTCCCGATCCGAAAGGGATGCTTTCGCGGTTAAAGGAAAAAGGCGTTAAGATCTGTGTCTGGATCAACAGCTATATTGGACAGGAATCTGTGATGTTTGAGGAAGGTCTGAAAGGGGAATACTTCCTGAAGCGTCCGAATGGAGATGTATGGCAGTGGGATATGTGGCAGCCCGGTATGGCGATCGTTGACTTTACGAATCCGGCCGCGTGCGCATGGTATGCCTCTAAGTTGGAAGCGCTGATGGATATGGGTGTAGATTGCTTTAAAACGGATTTTGGAGAGCGGATTCCAACGGATGCTGTATATTATGACGGATCTGATCCCATGAAGATGCATAATTATTATACGTATCTATATAACAAGACAGTCTATGAAACGGTGAAAAAGAAGAAAGGAGAGAAGGAGGCCATTTTATTTGCCAGATCGGCAACTGCAGGATGTCAGAAGTTTCCGGTACATTGGGGCGGCGACTGTTGGTCGGATTATGAGTCGATGGAGCAGAGCCTGAGGGGTGGATTGTCACTGACAAGTTCCGGTTTTGGCTTCTGGAGTCACGATATCGGCGGATTTGAAAGCACTTCCACGGCGGATGTATATAAGCGCTGGTGCGCGTTTGGACTTTTATCAACTCATTCAAGGCTGCATGGTTCTCATTCTTATCGTGTTCCATGGTTGTATGACGAAGAAGCGGTAGAGGTTGTCAGGAGATTCACGAAATTGAAAGCTTCTCTGATGCCGTATTTGTACCGCAATGCTGTGGAAACTTCCCTGACCGGCGTTTCCATGATGCGGAGTATGGTGCTGGAGTATCCGGAGGATAAAAACTGCGCGTATCTGGCAACGCAGTACTTTCTGGGAGATTCCCTTCTGGTTGCGCCGATCTTTAATGAGCAGAGCATGGCAGAGTATTATCTGCCGGAAGGGACATGGACATCTTTCCTTACCGATGAGGTCAAAGAAGGCGGAAAATGGTATCGGGAAGTCATGGATTATATGATGATTCCGTTGTACGTAAAGGCGGGAAGTATCATCGCCGTGGGCGACGGTTCCTATGGACCGGTCTATGATTATGCAAAGAACGTTATGTTTAAGGTATATGCCCTGCAGGAAGGAACAACTGCTAAGACCTGCATATACAGTACATCGGCGGAGAAAGTTCTGGAATTGGAGATATCTCATAAGGAATCTGGGAATTACCGCATCACTCTGCAGAGCGACCAGACAGAGGCGGTTACCTGTAGTATAAACATGGTCGGAGTGAAGGGCGAGGTCTCTGTGACATCGGGAGAAAATAACGGTCATATGCAGGATATTCACATCAGTCAAGAGGCGGAAGGGACACTGCTATCTTTTAGCCATATAGGTATCTATGATATCACTGTGATCCGGCAAGAGTGATTCGGTTAAGGTTCGTTGTTTATGTCTGGTTACGGAAGGATAGAATATCAATTTGACAGGTATTTGAAGCTATATAAACAGCCATATTTCTGATAAGAAAAATGGCTGTTTTTTCCTTTTTCTACTTTATTTTTTTGATTTGTTGATGTAAAATATTCAGTTGTTGAGAAGTTTTTATTTGCATATTAATATGCGTGGTTGGCAAAATTATGTATGCCGCAGTTGAGCAGTTTTTGTTTAGTATTTTTAGATGAGGAATTGACATGTATTTTATATTTTTTCTGTTATGGATTATTTTTAATGGACAGATCACGTTGGAAATCGCCATCATCGGTCTGTTTGCGGCATGTTTGATTTATGCGTTTATCTGTAAATTTATGGACTGGAGCTGGAAAAAGGATCTGCGTATCATAAAGTATTTTGCGTTTATGGTTAGTTATCTGTTTGTTTTGTTATTTGAAATCCTAAAGGCCAATGTAGCGACGATCCGTCTGATCTTTTCCGAGAAATATGATAGAGAACCGGTTCTGGTGACCTTCAGAACTCGTCTGAAGTCGCCGATTCTCCGTGTACTTTTGGCAAACTCTATCACCCTGACACCAGGAACCATCACAGTATCCCTGCAGGATGATGAATATACGGTGCATGCTTTGGATAGGGATTTTGCGGACGGAATAGAAGATTGTGTATTTGTGCGGATGTTAGAAAAAGCGGAAAGGCTGGGAAAAGAGGATGTATAGCGGGATTGAGGCATTGGAAAAAAGCTATCATGTCTTATTTGTAGTGGTTTTGATTATACTGGCGGTCATGCTGTTTTTATGCCTGATCCGGGCATGCATGGGACCGACGGTGGCTGACCGGCTGGTAGCAGTCAATATGATGGGTACGATGGTCAATGTCATCATTGCGACACTTGCAATCATGATGGGTGAAGGGTATCTGGTGGATATCAGCCTGATCTATACGATGCTGAGTTTTTTGGCAGTGGTTGTATTAACTAAGGTTATCTTAGGGATTCATAAGGAAGATACGGAGCGGCTTTCTGATTTTACTACAGATGAGGATGAATTGATGGAAGTGGAGGCTAGAAAGTAATGGAGACATTATTGTGGATTCGTTTTGTGTTTGGCATCTTATTTTTGTTCGGAGGGATGTCCCTGTTTGTATTAGAGATCATGGCGTTATTTAAGTTGGACTATGTACTAAACCGTATGCATGCGGCAGCCACCGGTGATACGCTTGGGATCGGATTGTCGCTGGTGGGATTGATGTTCCTGTCCGGCTGGAATTTTACCACCCTGAAGCTTGCTCTTGTGCTTGTTTTCTTATGGTTTTCCTCGCCGGTTGCTTCACACCTGATCGCAAGGCTTGAGGTGGAGACCCATGCGGGCGAAGATCAATATGAGAAAGAAGAGAGATATTTAAAGGAAGAAAAGATAAAGAGGTAACCTTACTATGGAATATTTTATGTATATCTTGCTGGCGTTCCTAGTGATCTGCGCGCTGGCAGTCAGCTTTACAAAGAGTCTTTTGAATGCCGTGCTGGTTTTTATGTCCTACAGCTTGATCATGTCGATCATATGGGTGCTTCTGGAATCGCCTGATCTGGCGATTACGGAGGCGGCAGTCGGCGCGGGAGTGACCAGTATATTGTTCTTTATTACCCTGAAGAAGATCGAGGCAATCAGAAAGACGCAGTCAGAAGGAAAAGGAGCTGATTATAAAAATGAGTAAGCTAAAAAAAGAGGAAGAATATCATAAGACAGGTTCTTTCCGGTTTTTTCGCTGGATGAAGGGAACGAAAGACCCCTTTATTGATGAAGTGGAGATGCAGCCGGGTACGTCGCATGTAGATAGTCATACGTTAGAAGAAATCATGGCGGAGGAATACCAGCTCAGGGAGCGCATTTATGACCATGAGCGGAACAGCGCGCTGAAATCCTTTACGGTGGTCTATCGGATCGCTTCGGTGGTGTTCGCGTTATTGCTGATCGTATTGATGATGTATCTGGTAGCCGGTCTGCCACGAATTGGAACTGTGGATCGGCCTGTCAATAATGAAGTATCGCAGGTATATATAGAAAACGGAATACAGGATACCGGTGCCGTCAATGTGGTTACCGGTATGATCCTAAACTATCGTGCGTTTGATACTTTTGGGGAGACTTGTGTGCTTTTTATAGCGACGACCTGTGTCATGGTTCTGCTGATGAAAAAGGAGGAGGAGATCCGTTCGAATCAGAGTCTGAACGACCGGATTTACGAGCCCAAAAATGATGTGATCCTGCAAAAGGTTGCTTTTATCCTTGTTCCGCTTATCTTCATTTTCGGTATCTATGTGATCCTTAATGGACATCTTTCTCCCGGTGGAGGCTTTTCCGGCGGGGCGATCATCGGTGCAGGGATGATTCTGTATGTCAGCGCGTATGGATTTGACAAAATGCAGAAATTTTTTAATGAAAAGACCTATACGATTGTAAAGGTGACTGCTTTAGTTACTTATTGTATCGTGATCTCCTATTATCTCTATATGGGTTCTAATGATCTGGAGAACCATATTTCTCTAGGTACGCCGGGTATGATTTTTTCGGCGGGGATCATCCTGTGGTTGAATATCTTTGTCGGAACGGAAGTGGCGTGTACCATGTATGCGTTTTACGCGCTATTCCGACGCGGCGGTCTCTAATCCTGCTGTCTGTAAAAGCCTCTGCCGAAATGATAGGACTGCGGGTATATTTGAAACTTGTGAATGATAAAAGGTGGAATAATCTGTTATGTGGAATGGTATCATAGAAAATTTTGGAGAAGCGGTAGCGGTAATTTTGTTTGTGATAGGATTTGCCAATCTTTTGTTGCAAAAAAATCTGATCAAAAAGATTATCGGACTGAACTTCATGGACACCGGGACCTATCTTTTCTTAGCAGAGAAAGGATATATTCAGGGAAGAATAGCGCCGATCATCGTGGATGGGGTGCAGGATGCTTCTCTGTATATCAACCCGATCCCCAGCGGTCTGGTACTGACCGGTATCGTCGTATCCGTATCAGTAACTGCGCTGATGCTTTCTCTGACGATCCGTCTGTATCAAAGATATCATACGCTGAATATGGACGAGATTTCTACCATACTGAAGAAGGAGGAAAATTAAATGGAAATGCTTCGTAATTTTCCTTGTTTTTCTTTGATTCTGTCCATGGGTGCGGCCATTGTTTCTTCAGGACTTAGCGGTAAGCTGGCAAGAAGGCTGAATACGGTTTTGTTGATGCTCATAACCATGCTCTCCGCAGGGACGCTGTATCTGACTTTTACGACAGATACTTTTTATGTCTATAAAATGGGGCGTTTTTCCGCACCTTGGGGCAATGAGATACGCTTTGGCAATTTAGAAGCGTTCATGGCATTGTTTTTCTGTATCGTCATGCTTCTGTCAATCTGGGGCGGAAAAAAGCATCTGCAGAAAGAAATCAGCGGATTTAAGGGAAATCTCTATTATGTACTGTTAAATCTGTTGCTGAGTTCATTGCTGGCATTGATCTATACCAATGATCTGTTTACGGCGTACGTATTTGTGGAGATCAATACGATCGCTGCTTGTGGTCTGATCATGATCCGGGAGAATGGACATACCTTAGAAGCGGCTACCCGGTATATGTTGATGAGTCTGATTGGTTCCGGACTTTTACTGTTTGGACTTTGTATTTTATACGATATCACAGGTCATCTTCTGATGAGCAATATCAAGGAACAGGTATCCATTCTGACGGAAACGGGAGAATATCAGCTTCCTTTGAAGGTGGCGATTTTGTTTATCGGTGTGGGGCTTGCAGTAAAAAGCGCGTTGTTTCCGTTCCATGCGTGGCTGCCGGATGCATATGGATATTCTACCGTATCCAGCGCGGCGATTCTTTCTTCTCTGGTTTCCAAAGGCTACATCTTTCTGTTGATCAAGGTATTTTACCGTGTGATCGGATTTGAGGTGATCCGGCAGAGCGAGTTTATTAATGTGTTGTTTATCTTTGGCCTTACCGGTATGATTTTTGGTTCCCTGAGCGCTATTCAGGAAAATGATATCCGCAGAATGATTGCGTTTTCTTCTGTGGCTCAGATCGGCTATATCTATATGGGGTTTGGTCTGGGTACGGAGATCGGTATGGTAGCGTCCGTGTACCATATCCTGTCCCATGCAGCTACCAAAAGCATGCTTTTCATTGCGGCGGTGGGACTTACCGATGTATCTGGACAGAGTAAAAAGTTTATCGACCTGACAGGGGCAGGATACCGGAATGTCGTCGCTGGACTTACTTTTACCGTAGGTTCGCTGTCTATGGTGGGTGTGCCGCTGTTTACCGGTTTTATCAGTAAGATCTTATTTGCTCAGGCCTGCGTCGGTCATGCCTATAAGATGTTGCCGACCCTGATCTGCCTTGCAATCAGCACAATCTTAAATGCGATCTATTTTATGAAGACCGTAGTGCGTATCTATACGCCGGTCAAATCGGAATACGCATCGCTTTCGTGGAAAAAGGATATTGGCTATGCGGCGGTCTGTATTTTGTTTATTGTGATGAACGTGCTGCTGGGGATGAATTCAGAGCCGGTTGTTGAACTGATCCGTTCGGGTATCCGGATGTTTGGATAGGAAGAAAGGTTGGATAGAAAGATGAGAGAGATGATAATTGCATTACTTCCGATTCTGATGCCGGTCTTTATGGGAACGATCCTGTTGTTTTTAAAAAGGCTTAAAGAACGAAAGGTGATCCTGATCTATACTGGAACCGGTCTAATTCTAACCGGGGTTTTGGCATGGAATGTTATTTTAAATGCCACGGATAGCCAGATGACGTTGTTTTGGCTGACGGAGCAGATCCCTGTCATGCTTAAGCTCGACGCGCTGGGAAGAGTGTATTTGATGATCGTGACGGTTGTATGGATCTGTGCGGGCTTTTTCTCTTTCAGTTATATGAAACATGAGAAAAATGAACGGCGTTATTATGGATTCTTCCTGATTACCTTTGGTATATTGATGGGACTCGGACAGAGCGGCAATCTGGTGACGATGTATGCTTTTTATGAATTTATGACGCTGGCCGCCTTTCCGCTGGTTATCCATAATCAGTCAAGGGAAGCGGTCATGGCAGGTTTGAAATACCTGATTTATTCGTTCTTCGGTGCGTACATGGCGCTGTTCGGCTTATTCTTTTTTTGCGGATATGCGGATACCATCGCCTTTACGCCAGGTGGAACTTTAAATGCGGAGCTGATTGCGGGACACGGACAGATGCTTTTGATCATTGCAGGTTTGATGATCCTTGGATTCTCAGTTAAAGCCGGGATGTTTCCGCTGCATGCATGGCTTCCCACGGCGCATCCGGTGGCGCCGGCGCCGGCATCCGCAGTGCTATCCGGGATTATCGTTAAGGGCGGAGTATTTGCGATTTTACGAGTGATCTTCTATCTTTTCGGCGCGGATTTCCTTCGGGGAACCTGGGTACAGACCGTATTTTTGATGTTATCCCTTTTGACGGTATTTATGGGTTCCATGCTTGCCTATGGGGAGGATATTTTGAAGAAACGGCTGGCGTATTCCACAGTCAGTCAGTTATCGTATATTTTGTTTGGGATTGCGCTGCTGGAACCGACGGCGGTTTGCGGTTCCCTGCTTCACCTGATCGGTCATGCGTTGATCAAATCTACGTTGTTTCTCTGTGCAGGAGCAGTGATCTACAGAAGCGGGCTTAGCCGGGTTTCAGAACTTCGGGGGATCGGCAAGCGTATGCCGGTGACGATCTGGTGTTTTACAATTGCGTCGTTAGGATTGATTGGTATTCCGCCGACATGTGGATTTATCAGCAAATGGTATCTGGCGACAGGAGCTCTTGATTCGGGCATCGCGATTTTTCAATATGCAGGTCCCGTCGTCTTGATCATTAGCGCGCTTTTGACTGCGGGATATCTTTTGCCGGTGACGATCAAAGGATTCTTTCCGGGCGTGACGTCTAAGGAGGCTGAAGGAGAGCGGAAGGAAACCACGGATGATACATGGGAGAAGTGTGAGGGGGACGGGCTGATGCTGATCCCACTCGTGATTCTGACTGCCTTCGCGGTATTGTTAGGAATGTTTCCCAATATCATGTTGAATTACATGGATGGAATATTGAGTGGCATAATGTAGGGGAACGCTTTCATCAGCGTTTTCCACACCGGATTGGTGATGCAAAGCTAAGAAGGTTTGGGAAGGAGTATGATCTTGTCATATGAGTGAGGTAATGTTATTTATTATCGTTTTGATTCCGGTTTTGTGGAGTATATTGATTCCGATGCTGCCGTTTAAAAAGCGCAGTCATATGATGATATTGATTGAAGCGATTGTTTTGATCAACAGTTTTTTAGTCTGGATGCTTCTTTGGAATCGTCCGGAGGGTACTTTTACGCTGCTGAGGTTTACCGGCGATCTTTCAGTTACATTCCGTCTGGACGGTATGGCATGTGTATTTGCGGGGCTGGTATCTGTCTTATGGCCGCTGGCAACCTTATATTCCTTTGAATATATGAAGCATGAGGATCATGAAAAGGTATTCTTCATGTTTTATACTATGACCTATGGCGTAACGCTGGGCATCGCTATGAGTGGCAATATCCTCACTATGTATTTTTTCTATGAACTGCTGACTCTGGTGACGACGCCGCTGGTACTCCATACGCTGACCAGAGAAGCGATACTGGCATCCAGAACATATCTGTACTATTCCCTTGGTGGAGCGGCATTTGCTTTTATCGGCATGATCTTTGTGGTTGTTTATGGAGATTCCATTGATTTCATTTACGGCGGAGTGCTCCATGCAGGCAGTTATCCGGGAGGAGATCAAATCCTATTACTGATCTATGTGCTTGCTTTTATGGGATTCGGTGTGAAGGCAGCCATTTGTCCCTTTAACAGCTGGCTTCCCAAAGCTGGTGTTGCGCCGACTCCGGTTACCGCATTGCTGCATGCGGTGGCTGTCGTTAAGTCCGGTGCGTTTGCGATCATCCGTCTGACCTATTATTCCTTTGGCGTGGATTTCCTTCGGGGAACCTGGGCACAGTATGTTGTGATGGCGATTACGATGTTTACGATCATCTATGGTTGTTCCATGGCGGTGAAAGAACGTCATTTAAAAAGAAGGCTGGCGTATTCCACCATCAGTAATCTTAGTTATATCCTGTTTGGCGTGACGATTATGACACCGCTTGGACTGGTAGGCGCATTGGCACATCTGACGGCACATGCCATCATGAAGATATGTTCCTTTTTCTGTGCGGGCGCAGTCATTTATAAGACAGGGAGAAATTATATTTACGAGCTGGACGGCTTTGGAAGAAGGATGCCAAAGATTTTTGGAATATTTACGATCTCCGCGTTTGCTTTGATGGGCGTTCCCGGTTTGGCAGGATTCATCTCGAAATATTATCTGGCTTCAGCAGCAGTGGAAAGCGGTAATACTTTGGCTTATTTTGGTGTGGGCGCAATTTTGGTTTCCGCGATTTTAACAGCAATCTATATGCTGACGATTGTGGTAAGGGCATTTTTCCCACAGGCAGGATTTGACTATCATACCATAGACGATGTCAGGGACCCGAACTGGATGATGGTTCTGCCGCTGACGCTGTTTTGTATCGGTATGCTGGTGTATGGCGTATATTCCAAACCGCTGATTAATTTGTTTACGGAGATTGCATATGGTGGGTTTTGATAAGTAAACCTCACAGAAATTTATAGAAGGAGTAAGGCAGCAATGTGGATGGAAGATATGGATATATTATTGGCAGTGGCGGTTTTTTATCCTATGGGTGCAGCGTTCGTGTCATATGTGATCGGGCGGTTTTCTAAAAAAGCGAGAGATTACTTTGCAGACTTTGTGGTAATCAGTGAATTTGCATTAGTGCTGTATCTGGCGATATATTATCTTACGATTGGGAGAAGTATTTCCGTAGTAGAGACTTTAAGGGCTGCTTCGGAAGTGGAAGTGACGCTTTCGGCAGGGATATTGCGGTATCAGATTCCGGGGTTTGCGGGACTGGGACTGCACTTTATGCTGGATGGCTTCCGCAGTGTGTATGCTGTGGTGGCGGCACTGATGTGGATGATGACAACGATATTTTCCAAGGAATATTTTAAGCATTACCATAACCGGAACCGCTATTATCTGTTTCTGCTTCTGACCCTTGGTGCGACGATGGGAGTATTTCTGTCAGAGGATCTTTATACCACATTTATTTTCTTTGAAATCATGTCCTTTACTTCCTATGTATGGGTTGCGCATGATGAGAAAAAGGAGTCTCTCCGGGCGGCGGAAACCTATCTGGCGGTTGCTGTGATCGGCGGTATGGTGACACTGATGGGATTGTTTCTGCTGTATCATGAACTGGGAACGCTGCGGATCGAATATCTGTCGGCATGGTCCGATATAGAAGCGGCTGCGGGGAAGCAGCCGGATAAGATCATGCTTTATATTTCCGGCGCGCTGGTTTGTGTAGGATTTGCCGCTAAGGCAGGCGCTTTTCCGCTGCATATATGGCTTCCCAAAGCACATCCGGTGGCTCCGGCTCCGGCTTCGGCGCTGCTTTCCGGTATATTGACAAAGGCGGGAATCTTCGGGCTGCTGGCTATCAGCTGTCAGCTTTTTTACGGGGATGCGGACTGGGGCAGTGCGATCTTGCTGATCGGAACGATCACCATGTTTCTTGGAGCGCTTCTGGCATTGTTTTCTGTGGATCTGAAACGTACGCTTGCCTGTTCGTCTGTGTCACAGATTGGCTTTATCTTAGTGGGAATCGGCAGTATGGGACTGCTTGGCAGTGAAAATGCGCTGGCGGCAAGGGGAACTCTCCTGCATATGGTAAATCATTCCCTGATCAAGCTGGTGTTGTTTATGGCGGCAGGAGTGGTATATATGAATATTCATAAGCTGAATCTTAATGAGATCCGGGGTTTTGGACGTAAAAAGCCGCTGCTGCATGTGATCTTTCTGATGGGGGCTCTGGGAATCGGAGGTATCCCTTTATGGAATGGATATGTCAGCAAGACGCTTCTGCATGAAGGGATTGTGGAATATACGGAACTTTTGCGAGAAGGCGCTGTTACGCCGTCGATGTTTGGCATTGTTGGAATGGAGTGTATTGAATGGATATTTTTGATCAGCGGCGGTATTACGATTGCTTATATGACAAAACTTTATATTGCGGTTTTTGTTGAAAAGAATGTGGATGGAGAACGGCAGAAGGAATTTGATAAAAATAAAAAATATATGAACTGGCAGAGTCTGGTGGCACTGACCCTTAGCGCGCTGCTGTTACCTTTGATGGGATTTTTCCCGAATGTGGTAATGGATGGCATCGCCGACGCCGGTACTTCTATGATGAATGCAGCGACGCTACATTCGAACGTGGAATATTTCAGCGTAGAAAATCTAAAGGGCGCCGGTATTTCACTGGTGATCGGTATTCTGCTGTATCTGTTTGTGGTGCGGTTGTTGCTGATGAAAAAAACAGAATCAGGCAGGGAGTATGTGAACCGCTGGCCGAAGGTCATGGATCTGGAAGATTCTTTCTATCGCCCGTTGATTGGCGTTGTGTGTATCCTGGGGAGATTTGTCTGCAGGATCTGCGACAGTCTGGTGGATGGGATCGTTGTGTTACTGCGTAAGACGGTTTATCGGGATAAGCCGCTTCCCTTTGAACTGACGGAAGGGAATCTGTTCACTTATCATCTGGGGGAATTCTTAAACTCCTGGGAGGAATGGATGGATCAGAAATTTCCAAAACGCAGGCACAGACGTAAAAAGGAACAACGTAATTATGTTCATGAACTGGCGATGCGTTATTGGGAATTGACAGAGAATATGATGGTTATCACAAGGACATTATCTTTTGGATTTATGCTGTTTTGTTTTGGATTTGTATTTATGCTGTTATATCTGATGTTAAGATGAAAAATGCTATGTTATATAGGAAAATACCTCAATGTTTTCAAAACCCATCTCTTTTAACTGCTCTGTGGAATGGTTGATATGTTCTTCGGTATTGAAGGAAGGTATTTTCGGAACGCGGATACGGATATGATCCGGGGATACACTGCGGGCAAGCAGTAAAAGATTGTCAAGGACAGGATGGATCGGTGCACCGGTATAGGCTTCATAAACGGACGGATCCAGATCCTTAATATCCACAATAAAATCATTCACCGCCGTCAGTGTCTTTTCAAGCTGTGCGGCAGGGACATTCAAAGAGGTTTCTGCTGTGAGAAGCCACTCCGGTCCACATACGGCGCGGAACTGCCGGATGAAGTCGGCATGAAGAAGCGATTCCCCGCCACCGAAAGTCACGCCGCCTCCGGTTGCAAGAAAATATAAATGATCGATTTTAACCCGGTCATAAAGTTGTTCCGGCGTCATCATGGTGCATTTGTCAAGCGTTTCAGGATTCCAGGCATGGGGATTAATGCAGTAACGGCACTGCAGTGGACAGCCATAAGCGCCAACCAGAGTGCTTACGCCTGTACCGTCTACGGTAAGTCTGTGTCTTTGGATAGCAAAGACAGGGAGTGTTGGGACGTTTTTATCCATGTGCCGATCCTTTCCTTTTTTGTTTCTCAATTGTCTGATCTAGCGTGCTGACACATTGATATTTAAACATATTGCAAGATATCTATTTCCTTACGACTGATGTTCTCTACGTACATTTGCAAGTTCATCATAATGTCCTGTAATATCTTCATCTGCCTCAACAGCGGCAACCGCTCCGTTTCCGTAGACAACCTTCAACAGGATAGGGGTAATGATTGTTGTAATTACCACCATAATTACCACCGGTCCCACAAAAGCGCTTCCCAGTAGTCCGAGTGCAGTTCCTTTACTTGCCACTATGAGAGCAACCTCTCCTCTGGATACCATTCCGACTCCAATCCGTTTGCACTGATTTGTCTGATATCCGCACATCTTTGCACCCAGACCACACCCGATGATCTTTGTCAGGATCGCCACAATAACAAGGATCAGAGTAAATAGAATAATAGCGGGCGTCATTTTCGGAAGCGTAACAGAAAGCCCTATATTTGCAAAGAAAACAGGGGACAGCAAAAGAAACGATACGACATCAAACTTTCCCAGCATATATTCGGACTTCCCTGTATTAGAAATAATCAGTCCTGCTATGTATGCTCCGGTAATGTCCGCTACGCCAAACAGACGTTCCGACAGGTATGCCATGAGCAGACAAAACACAAAGGCCGCAATCACATGCCTGTGGCGCATTTTATCTGCGCGTGACGTCCAATAGTGGTAAATTTTATAAAACAGGAAGCCGGCTACGATGGCAAACACAAAAAATGCCACCACTTTTCCCAGAACTACTACGATGCGGACCGAAGGGTCTGTTACGCTTGTAATGATAGTCAGTGCAATGATTCCCAGAATATCATCAATGATTGCCGCTCCAAGAATCGCATTACCTGAATGTGTTTTCAATCTTCCAAGTTCTTTCAGCGTCTCTACTGTGATGCTGACGGAAGTGGCAGTCAGGATCACTCCTATAAATATGTTCTGCAGCAGAATACTACACGACGCGTCTGACTGTATTACTTCCGGCTTATTAAAGAAATAGGCACACAAAAATCCTCCTGCAATCGGTACAATAACGCCGCAAACTGCAATGATCAGAGAGGCTTTTCCGCTCTTTTTTAACTCCTTGATATCCGTTTCCAGTCCGGCGCTGAACATCAGAACGATTACCCCCAGTTCTGCCACGGCATTCAAAAAATCTGTTTCTGACAGAATTCCCAACATCGCTGGTCCCAGCAAAAGTCCTGCCATCAGCGCACCAACCACCTGCGGCATTCGTATTTTCGTTGTTGTAATACCTAATAATTTGGTACATAATAATATAATTGCCAAGTCAAGTAAAAATTTGTAGATGTGCATCTG
>JAIDPF010000039.1:42177-53334 GCA_029062895.1 Lachnospiraceae bacterium | reverse complement strand
ATGTTATACTAGGGAAGCACTGAATTTTGAAATTTTTTAAGAAAGGACGTCATCCGATATGACCAAGGATTCCATACTCGCAATTCTGCGGCAGGAAAAAGATTATATCTCCGGAGAAAAGATCAGTCAGGCAATCGGCGTCAGCCGTGCTGCAGTGAATGCTGCGGTCAAATCCCTCCGCGCGGAAGGTTATGAAATCCTCTCCACTACAAATAAAGGATATCTGCTGACCGGCTCTCCCGACCTGATCAGTATCGGCGAATTGATGCCTTTTCTACCGGAAAAACGGACAGATCGCATCCTGTGTCTGGAGTCCGTTAACTCCACAAATAAATATCTGCGGGATCTTGCTTATGAAGGCGCGCCCCATGGACAAGTCGTATTAGCCCATAAACAGACGGATGGCAAAGGACGCTCCGGAAGCTCTTTTTTCTCCCCAAAAGATCAGGGCATCTATCTTTCCTATCTCATTTTATGTGATGAAGCCTTTACAGAAACTTCTGATCTTACGGAATCCAAGAATGATCCCGCGGCGGCAGGAAAAACGAATCATTATACGACTCTGTCCGCATGGGTTCCCGTTGCCGTCTCTGATGCCATAGAAAAAGTCTGCGGCGTTCGTCCGCAGATCGGCTGGATTAATGATATTCTGTTTCATGAGAAAAAATGCGGTGGTATTCTGACAGAATTATCCATCGAGAGTGAAACGGGCAAAATCCAGTCCATTGTCATCGGAATAGGCTTAAACATTACAGAAAAGAAAACGGATTTTCCGAAAGAACTCCGAGGAAATGTATCTTCTTTGTCACAAGAATTAAAACAATCCGTTAACCGCGCGCAGCTGGCGGCAGCCATGATTAATTCTTTAGATCAACTCTGCATAGACTTTCCAAGCAGGAAGGAACGCTATCTGTCCGCTTACCGGACACATTGCTCCACCTTAAATAAAACCGTCAGCGTCTTACGCTCCGGCAAGGAACAGACCGCCACTGCCACGGCGGTCAACGACGATTTTTCATTACAGGTCACCTATCCGGATGGCAGCATGGAAGCTGTCTTTACGCGCAAATAAACTTTTTTGTTCCTCCAATTTTCTAATCCCACGTTATCCAACTATCAAATGGCATACCTGCTTCCGTGAATCCAATCTCCTCATACGCCGCATCAATCATATTGGTCTCATCGTCTATTTCAATCTTTCTCATGCCGTCTTCTTCCAGATGGGCGCAAAAATCAGCAAATATTTCTATATCTGCAAATTCATCTGTTTCATCATCATAATAATAGAGACAGTAATATTTCCTATCCTGCATTTCAAGCAGTTCAAGCGTACATCCCTCACACTGAGACTGATCCAAATCATCAAGACCATAACGATAACACGCTTCCCTTGTTATCCATTCATCCGAGAGATACTCCGCACTATAGATTTCCCTATACTCACCTGTTTTATCAATATATCCCGACCAGCCATGGTGATGTTCCGCTCCCGAAGAACCACCGCCAATCAATAAAAGAGGTTCTTTAATTGTTGTAGCACTTCTAGCCCAATCATCATAAGCATATGTCACATATAACACACCATCATTGACTGCAAAGAAAAAAACTGCATAGCTGTTATCTCCCGAACAGTAAATACCTAAATTTTGAAATTTTACTGCAAAAACTTCTCCTCCGTCTATTGTAGAAAGAAAGGCATAATATCTCTCCTCCTCCGAAATATCCAAAAAATTAGACTCAGATGCATCGACCGCCGCCTTCAATTCCTCATAAGTAAGGCTCTCTTTCCCGCTAAATGTATAGTCATCCTCATCACCTATTACCAAAACACGGCAGGCATATCTCAAATCATCCTGAAACGTGTCACTGAACACAGCCTCAATTTCATTATTTAAAAACCGTATGAAAATTTCTTCATCAGGATTTGTTGCCTGCGGTCGAAACTCATTTTCCGCTTCTTCTTGTTCCACTGCATTTACCTGCGTTTCCTCCGGCTGTTTCTGATCTTCTTCAGGTTCTGCTTCCGAAACAACGGCTTCTTCCTCTTCCAAAGCACTGAATTCTTCCTGAACTTCCATATCAGCAGTTCCCGACTCCTCCGGTTGCTTATCAGATCCACATGCCATAATGCAAACTGTCATCATCGCTATAATACTGCAAAGCAAAAGATTCCTTCTCACTAATTCACCCTCTCACGTCTTTAAAATGCCAACTGAACCAGCATCATATAACAAACCGTTCCTCCGGCAATGGAAATCAGCATCTGCCGTTTCCACAGATGAAGCGCAACCGTAACAATGATTGCGATCAGCTCCGGCAATCCATGGCTTCCCCCAAGAATAACAACATTCTTCAGGCAATAGACCACCAGCATACCAAAAATGGCAGCCGGCAGGGCTTTTCCCAGATATTGTATGTACTTCGGTGTCGGTTTTCCTTCCCGGAAAATCAGAAACGGCAGAAACCTTGTCATCATTGTAGCGAAAGCGCAGATGGCAATGGTAATGATCTTTTGCACCAATGTCATGACAAACCACCCGCCTTCTCGATCGGACTACGAAATGCCGTAAGACAGAGCAGAATACACAGCATACTTGGAATCAGGAAAGAATCCGCGCCAAAGATCACCCGACAGACAAATGACGCCAACAGTCCGATCCCCGCCGTATAATGCTTTTTTTCTTTCAGCCACTGTTCCAGAAAGATCACGACAAACATTGCAGTCATTACAAAGTCCAGTCCTTTTGTATCAAATGTGAGCAGCGAACCTACGATACCGCCAAGAGTGGAACCGGAGAACCAATAGAAATGATTGAGCAGTGTCACAAAAAACATAAACCAGCCTCTATCCACACCTTCCGGGATCTTTGCAGTATAATTGATAGAGAACGACTCGTCACACATACCAAAGATCAGATAAAAGCGCTTCCAACCCATCCCCTTGAACTTATCCAGCATTGAAATTCCATAGAACAGATGACGCGCCTGTATCATCAGTGCCACCAGCAGCGTCTGCAGTGGCGCAAAGGGACTCATCAGCATGGAAACCGCCATAAATTCCAGTGAACCGCCAAAAATCACCAAACTCATCAGCATGGGATACCAAAAACTAAATCCCGATACATTCATATAAATGCCATATGCCAAACCTAAAAACCAAAACCCCGCAAAGATTGGTATCGTGAATGGAAAAGCCGCCCTTAACGCATTCAGCCGAACGCTTTCCTTTTTCATAATCATCCTCCGAAAATACTTATGCTGCCTTTTAAGACGCTCCGATCTACTCTTTGCCGTCCCAACAATAAGTACAAAGCTTGCACTTATCAATACCGACGGCATCCAGCATATCATCCAGCCGGTTGAAACGAAGTGAGGTAAAGTTCAGTTCCTTCCTGATCTCCTCCACCATATGTTCATATTCCTCTGTCTCCGGATCAGCATATTTCTGCAGGACTTCATCCGTCACATTACCATTCTCCAAGCGGGCAATCACCCGTCTGGTGATTAGATCCATCTCCGAACTGGAACGTGAAAAATTCAGATATTTACAGCCATATAAAAGCGGCGGGCAGGCAGGACGGATATGTACCTCTTTGGCGCCACAATCATATAAAAATTCCGTCGTCTCACGAAGCTGCGTACCGCGCACAATTGAATCATCAATCAAAAGAAGGCTCTTATCCTTGATAATATCCTCAACCGCCAGAAGCTTCATTTTCGCAATCATGTTCCGCTCACTCTGTATCGTCGGCATAAAGGAACGCGGCCAGGTCGGCGTGTATTTGATAAACGGTCTGGAAAAGGGAACTCCAGACGCATTGGCATATCCAACCGCATGCGCCGTTCCGGAATCCGGAACACCCGCCACGATATCAGGCTTAACATGATCTCTCTGTGCCATCTTTGCGCCGCAGTTATAACGCATCTGCTCCACACTGACGCCTTCATAAGAGCTTGCCGGATATCCATAATATACCCAAAGGAACGTACAGATCTTCATATCCCTACCGGGGTCAGACAATGTCACACAGTTCTTGGCTGTCAGCACAACGATCTCACCCGGTCCCAATTCCTTATATAACGTATAATTTAACTTCTTAAATGCAAAATTTTCAAAAGAAGCGCAGAACGCGTCCTCCTTACGTCCAATCACCACCGGCGTACGCCCCATCTTATCCCGTGCGGCATATACCCCCTGCTGATTCATCAGAAGAAGCGACACAGAACCATCCACCTGATCCATCGCATAGCGGATTCCTTCGATCAGATTCTGCTTCTGGTTGATTAAGGATGCAATCAGCTCTGTTGCATTAATGTCTCCGCCGCTCATTTCCAAAAAGTGGGAATGACCATTGTCAAAAAGCATTTCCGACAATTCCTTGACATTATTGATCTTACTGACTGTTGTCAGCGCGTAGGTGCCGTGATGGGAACGGACGATCAGCGGCTGCGGCTCATAATCAGAGATACAGCCGATCCCAAAGTGTCCCGACATCTCCTGCATATCCTTATCGAATTTCGTCCTAAATGGTGAGTTCTCAATATTATGAATGGCACGGTTAAATCCGTCTTTCCCGTAAACCGCCATTCCGCCTCGTCTTGTCCCTAAATGGGAATGATAATCCACCCCGAAAAACAGATCAAATGTACAGTTGTCCTGTGCCGCTACTCCAAAAAATCCACCCATGCTTTTTCCCTCGCTTATGTAATAGTATTTTAGGTAATTGTGTTTCGTTAATAGTCGGTTCAATTAATATAATTCTTCATAATATGATCAATAGAACAAATCATATCCCTCTGCTGACCCTGCCAATCTTTTTTAATTGTATCAGATTATGCGTATTGGTTACAAGAGCTTCTTTCAGAAAATAAGAAAGCCATTTTTCATGACAATCAAGCCGTTGTTTCGGAATTGCTATAGAAGCGCGCGCAACAGCTTCCCAGTTCAATTAATCCAAGGAATGTATTTCACTGAATATTACCGTATTTTCCATTATCCTGCGGTTTTTGATCCGTATATTTTCCATCGATTTTTCAAGCAATAAAATACAGCATGTCGTGAGCGCGTCTTCAAACACTCTGACACTGCTGTCAAATTAAATGATATATTTTAATGCTCCTTGTTCCAGCAGAACTCATTTTACCGCCTCTCCATGACCCATTTTGCCATAAATTCCGCAACAGGACGGCTGATGAAGAACTGTCCATATTCCTTTTTATATTCACTCTCAGACCGTTCTGCCGCGTTAGGCATACTTCTATAACTCCCCTCATTAGAAGTTTTTTTCACGCTAATACAGGTGCTGAAATGATCAGTGTCATATCCCCCTGCAGCCTGCACTCTGGAAGACCGTTGGGCACAATAAAATGCGCACCCTTCTTTACCATGACTCCATTTGCAAGGCCGTCTCCCTTGATCACGCTCATAATCAGAAACGGATGGCTGTTGTCGATCAGCGTCGGTTTGGTAACTTTCAGCTTCCATACAATATAGCGGTCAGTAGCTACCAGCTGCTGCAGTTCATCGTCCTTTTCCTCCAAATGGATGACATCTTTTTCGCTAAACATATTCGGTGTCGTCAGCACATCTAAGCCCTGTTGGATATGCAGCTCGCGCGGTACACCGTCAGAAAGTCTGTCATAATCATAAATCCGATAGGTCACATCGCTGTTCTGCTGCGTCTCAATCAATAAAAACCCGCCTTTGATCGCATGCAGCGTTCCCGGATCGATCTGCACAAAATCACCACTCCTGACAGGAACTTCGTTGATGAGTTCATCCCATTTGGCATTTAAGATCTTATCCTCCAGATCTGCATGATCCTTCGCCTTATTGCCCATAACAAGCGCAGCGTTCTCCGGACAGTCCAGAATATACCAGCACTCTTTCTTTCCAAGGGAATTTTCATGTTCTTTGGCATAAGAATCCTCCGGATGTACCTGCAGGCTCAGGTCTTCTCTTGCGTCGATCAGCTTTACCAAAAGCGGGAATTTTTCCATATCCAGATTGCCAAACAGTTCCGGCGCTTCTTTCCATAACTGCGACAATGTCTTACCCTTATATACTCCGCTGACAACCTCTGAGTCCACATCGGGATCCGCCGAAACTGCCCAGCACTCTCCGATATGATCTTCCATCTCCGTATCATAACCCCATTCCGTCTTTAGGCGGTTACCACCCCAGATCCGTTCCACAAACCGTGGTTTTAAGTGTAATATCTGCCTTGGCTTCTGGTTGATCGAAAGATTCGCTCCATTACATTCTGCCGTCTTCTGAAACCAGAATGCTGAATCCTTCGCGATTCTCTGCTGCGTGGCAAAATCTACCCAGATCATGCCAAACCGCTCGCTATAGCCTTTTTCCCACTCAAAATTGTCAAGGAACGTCCATTGGAAATATCCTCTCACGTCAACGCCTTCATCCGCCGCTTTCTGCAACGCAGAGAGATACTGGTCTAAAAATTCAATCCTTTCATTGTCATGGATCCGTCCGTCAATTGCAACATTGTCCGCGCAGGAAACTCCATTTTCCGTAATATAGATCGGAAGTCCATATCTTTCATAAACAAACCTGACAGCCCAGTACAGACATTCCGGCGTATTCGGCCACTTGGACGCTGTAATCGGCAGACCGTCAGGAGTCGCGTCCCATACGGGCTCTCCGTCTTTCCCCGCGCTGATGTAATAACCATTATAAATATTCTGCCCCATAAAATCCAACGGCTGATGGATCAGCTTCATATCCTCCTCTGTGATCTTCGGCAGATATTCCGCATATTTTTTCAATCCCTCTTCCGGATATTTCCCTAAAAATACCGGATCGGAAAACCATGATACATTCCATGACCAGTTGCTCAGCGGTTGATAAAATCCAAAATATACCTTCTTTGCCGCCTCAATATCCTCCGGTTTTTCGCTTGCCGGTATGGCAACGCCGCAGGTAGGCGCATAACCGATCTGAATCTCTTTCTTTGCATATTTACGAAGGTTGAGCACCGCTTTTCCATGGGCGCGGAGTGCATTGTGCGCAATCTGAAATACCTCTTTGGTCGTCAGCTCCTTACCCGGCGCATGAACGCCTCTGTCATAGCCAAGTCCGACAAAGCACTGCGGCTCATTTAACGTAATAAAGTAATCGCAGATATCCGTGAAATTTTCCGCAATAACTTTCGCGTATTCCCCAAACCACTCAATCACGTTTTCATTCAGCCATCCACCCTGATCCTCTAATGCCTGCGGCAGGTCCCAGTGATACATGGTCAGATACGGAACGACGCCGTTCTTCTTCATCTCGATGATCATGTCGCGGTACATCGTAATCGCCTTCTCATTCACTCTGCCAGTCCCTTCCGGCATAATACGCGGCCAGCTGACGGAAAAACGATAAGCCTTGATATTCAGATGCTTCAGCATCCTGAAATCCTCCGCATAACGATGCATATGGTCACAGGCAGTCAGTGCATTTCTTCCCTCCTGGATCTTGCCTTTCGCCGGCATATCGTCCCAAATATTTTTTCCTCTGCCGTCTTCCGGATCAGTCCCTTCTATCTGATACGCACTGGAGGATACACCCCACACAAAATCATCACGAAACATAGTTTTCTTTGTCCTTTCCGTTAATAGATTATTAATTAATGTGACGCAATTACCGACACCAGATAAAACTCTACCGCGTCTTCCTCATGAGTCTCCTCAATCCGGATCACCAGATCATGTTTTTTGTTCTCTCCATGATAAAGCATAGTCTCAAGGGCAAGGTTATCACCCCAGTCCAGATCAAAATTGGCATCCAGAATCACAGCGTGCTCCTCGTCGCCATCCAAAATCGCTTTAGCAATCGGTGCAGGCTTTTTAACAGACTGACGAAACTGTACTGCAATACCGTTTCCTTCCACGCTAAAATGAATTTCAGCGCCCTTTTCCTTTGCTGTCCATCCGCCCTTAAATACGTCCGTATAATAATCCTTCTCCCTCATATCCGGCACGAATCCCTGCATCTTAGGCGTACAATCCTTGCATTGATATCTGGTCGAATGTTCGTAAGCATCTGCTGTCATCGGAGCAGGCATCGCGATCTCCTCCTCTACCGTGTCCTTTTCCTGATTGATCTGTTCCAGATAATAGGCAATGACATCTGCCAGCATCCGATGTCCCCTATCGTTCGGATGCAGATCATCCTCGGTGACGTCCCTGCTGCCGAAATTACCTGCCATCATCTTCGCATAAATAGTCGACTGCATGCTGACACAAGGAATCTGATAATATTTTCCCAATTCCCGATGAATTACCTCTGCCGTCTTTCCAACATCATATTGGATATTATGTATAATCATCACAGCGGGAGCCGATTCATTCCCATAAAGATAACGCAGCAGGCCTTCATAGGTCTCCTGAAAAAATGGAGTATTTTCATCATTGACTGAAAATTCCACAAAGACCAGATCCGGATGATAGGCAAGCACATCCTGATCTACTCTGGCAATTCCAAACTGCGATGTTGTTCCGCCGATGCCGGCATTCACATATGTAATCTCAGCTTTGGGATATCTTTCCTTCCACCACAAATAGGTCAGATAGGCATAACATTTTTCATGCACGGTTGCCAGACACCCCTGCGTAATCGAACCTCCCAAAAAAGCAATCGTAACCTTTTCACCTTTCTCCGCGCGACGCATCACCTTTTTCATCCGCTCCCAGTTGCCACGGTTCACCATGCCATCTGACAGAGACAATGTAAAATCTTTTTCTGCCATTTTTCCTGTACTCCTTTCCAAAGTCGTTAGTTTAAACAGTTTCCCCAAGCTCTTTCCGGATAACCCGCTGGATCAGAATGTCAGCTGCATACCACCATAATCCCGGTACGATCATGACGCTCCACGGCATCAGATAGACTATCAATAACGCTGCCGCAATCAATCCCACCAATGCTATGGTCGTAAGCAGATGACGAAATGTCATGTAAAATGAAATCTTAAAAATTTCAAAAAAATTACCTTCAAATATCCCAAGGCAGGGATAATAATAACAATTCAGTCCTAGTGCAAAAAAAAGAATACCATATAAAACATACGAAATCACCAATGCATATTCTGCTTCATATCCATACAGATAAATACAGTCAAAGATCAGCCATACAAAAAAGATAAGATTCACAACCTGCACCGGCAATGCCGTCTTCCAATCACTTATAAATCCGGCAAAAAACTCTTTCGTAATATAACCTTGATTTTTTCTGGTCTTTTCCGCAGCACGGGACGCACCCATAGCCGAACATCCCATAGTAATCAACGGAATGGAGGTAACCAGCCAGAGCAGACCTGTCCAAATGATATTTCCCAATGTATTCATAAAGTTGGAAAACGGTCCATCCAGCCCGAAAAAATCCTGCAGCTTATTTTCCTGTTTTGAATTTGATGACTTATGTTCCATCTTCGATTCTTTCTTACACTGCTACTTAGAAAATGCCCGCACCCTATCGGATGCGGGCATCTCTATCAGCTTATTTGCTAAAACATTTACTTAAAGTAGCTGTCCAGACCATCCTGAATCTGCTGCTTATATGTCTCTTGGAACTGAGCTGGTGTTACATTGCCAAAAAGCAATGAATCCCAATCATACTCGATTCCAAGGTTCTGCCACAGATCAAATGCTTCATGCATACCTGCATCAAACATTACCTGGAAGTTAGCGTCCTGCAGTTCCACCTTGGAAGCTGTGGACTCATACCACCACCAGAGTGTCTCTCTGTCATCACGTACAGAAACATCATCATTATAGTAGTTGCAATAATCATAAAATACGTTATAAACAAGCTCAGGATCCTTGATACCTACAGGAATCATATAATAAGATCCACTTGTCAGTTTCTGCGCATTGGTCTCTGCGTTTCCGCTAGGACCTACCGGCCATGCTACATACGCTGTATCAAATGATACACCTACTGTACCGTCTGTCGGATAGTCATTATTTCCGGCTGCGATCCACGCTGCGCTAGGCCAGAAACCGATATTACCATTTGTATAGACATTACGTCCGATATCGCCATTATCCCCTTCTGTCGCAGGATAACAGTAACCATAAACATTATACATATCAGACAACTGCTGAAGCGCTTCTGCAACCTTTGCATCTGTCATTGTCTGTGTTGTACCGGAAGCGATGGTTGCACCATTACTCATTAAAAGAAGCATTGCAACATCCGGTCCAAATCCTGCAAAACCATACTGATCAATGGCACCGTCGCCATCTGTATCCTTTGCAAGTGCTGTTGCGTATTCGTTAAATTTATCCCATGTCCACTCGCCTCTTGCATACAGATCACGAGGATCTTCCAGACCTGCATCCTTAAGTATCTGTACATTAAATGCCAGCGGGTAAGTAGCTTCTACAGTGGATTCTGCCGCTACCGGGTGAAGCAGACATGCTGTGCCATCACCCAACTGTAAGTAACTCATATTAATCTGATCCGTAAACAGATCTGTATCTTCCGGAAGCACTGACCTTAAGTCAACGCAGTATCCGTTCAATGCAGCGGGAACACCCATTGCAAGGTCAACCAGATATACGTCTGCATCAGGAGAACCTGCTAAGATAGAGTTATTGATAGATTCTTCCTGTCCCTGATAAGTTAAGTTGATCCACTGAAGTTTTACATCATACTTCGCTTCGATCGCCGCCACTACATCAAATCTCATCTGATCCGCAACTTTGATCTCACCATCCTCTGTATAGGAAAAGGATGGATCATCATCCAATGCCGTGTCATCGCTATCGTAATAACGATCCCACCAGCATGCCATCAAAATCACCCGATTGCCATTAGAATCATAATGAGCATAACCATCTGTTGTTACAGTACCCGGATTGGTTGCTGCTCCCTGAGTGCCATCTCCTGTTGCTGTTCCTGCGCCATCATTTCCGCCGCCACAAGCAGCAAGAGATAACGTCATCATTGCAGCAAGGCCAAGAGCTAAAAATCTTTTTAAGCTTTTCATGTTCTACCTCCTTATTTTTTATTGTATGCCGATGCAGTGCTCCACTGCATCGGCTCACTTTAAGCTTAACTATTAATTACTCTACATTCTGCCATACGGCTACAGAATATACTTCCCATGCACCGGAAGACTCACACTGCATTGTCGTTCCCCAGGTAGATAC
>JAIDPF010000039.1:0-42077 GCA_029062895.1 Lachnospiraceae bacterium | reverse complement strand
CACTGCATTGTCGTTCCCCAGGTAGATACGTCATCACCGCACTTCTCTGCAATCTGTTCATATGTTACATAACACTTGCTTCCATCAAATACTGCAGGGGAAGAACCGCTGCCGTCAATATTTCCAACGCCGACTCTTGACCAGCCTGCCTCTGCTTCATTCATTACGATCCACATATCACCTGTCTCAGATGTGTAGCTGATTTCTACGATTGCTCCAGGAACAAGCGCATCAAGAATTTCCTGCGGCATGGTATATCCTGCCTGTGACCATGCATCTCCCTTTGTTGCAAATCCTTCAAAGGTTACGGCATCTGCTACTGCATAATGAGGCGCTCTCTGTCCAACCTTTACACTATATACCTGCCATGCACCGGAAGCCTCACACTGCATCGTCGTTCCCCAGGTAGATACATCGTCACTGCACTTCTCTGCAATCTGCTCATATGTTATTTGACAAATATTTTTGGAATTATTGATATAAGCTGCAGAAGATTCACTGCCGTCAATATTTCCAACACCAACTCTTGACCAGCCTGCCTCTGCTTCGTTCATAACAATCCACATATCGCCATTCTCGGAAGCATACTCGATCTGAACAACAGAACCCGGTACCAATGCATCAAGAATATCCTGCGGCATGGTAAATCCTACCTGTGACCATCCATCTCCGCTTGTTTCAAATCCTTCAAAGACTACGGCATCTGTAATTCCACACAGATTCGAAAGATCCGTACCTGCACTCTCAAATCCTTCCGGAGAACCAAAATCAACGGAAGTATCCGCTTCGATTACATTACCGGAAGCATCCAGGAAAGTAATATTATCAATATACAAACTTGCTGCAGACGCTGTGTTATTATCCGTCTCTTTGGACAGGATAATATAATTGTCCGCACCTGCTACAAATCCTGCACCAGATACGTCAAATACAGCTGTCTTAGGATTTGCTGTCTCCAGATAAACCGACCAGCTATCCCCTTTTACTTCTTCATTTTTTTCTCCTGTATAAGCATACAGATAACCGGATACTGCTGCGAAAGAACCGTCCGCACGGGATGTTCCGATATCCATAGTGATCGTGCTGATATCTGTGATCTTATTGCCAACCAGCGCGCTTACATTGATACCAACGAACATAGATTTTCCGGATACGTTCTCCACATACAGAGCCTTAGAACCATTAAAATCTACAACGGATAAAAGAGACTCATCCGGAGTTCCCTTTAACAGGTTCATCTTGACAAAAGCGCTTGCCCCGTCTTCAAAATCAACGCTTGCTGCCGTCGCAGGGGTATCAACGCCTGCTGCATCATCTACGGGAACCGTATCGTCGACTTCCGTTCCTGTTTCTGTTTCATTGCCTCCGGTCGTCTCAGCACCGTCTCCACCACATGCAGTAAGACTCGCTGTTACCAAAACCGTTGCAAGCAATACAGAAAGTAATTTCTTTGCAATTTTTGCTTTCAATCTTTTTTCATCCTCCTTCTTTTTTATACTTTTCCATTTCTGTACATCTATGCTAAAAGAATAGGTATTAACCGACAATACCGCTTCTCTCAACACCTTCAATAAAGTGCCTTTGTAGTATTACATAAATAATTACAACAGGCAGCATGACCAGTACGATGCCGGCATCCAGATAAAGTTCCTGAATCGTCGGGTCAAGAATCTTATCAAGATTGGCGATGGTTGCCTGCAGGGTAGAAATCTTCATACCGATGATTACATCCGAACTGATCAGAAACAGATTCGCGTAAAATGTGTCATTATACTGCCATACCATCGAAAATACAGCCACTGTAATAACGGATGGGATCGCATTTACCAACATGATTCTAAAATAAGTATACCATACCCCAGCGCCATCTACAAATGCAGCTTCCTCGATCTCTTTTGGCAGACCGCGGAAAAACTGGTTAAATATGTAGATGTACAGACCAGAACGCAGTCCGCAGCCCAACGCAGTCATGATATACATTGGAGCGCTGCTTCCCATCAGATTGATCGGAGCACCCTTAATTAATGTTATTATACCAAAAGGATCGAAATTTTTAAAGGTGGTATATAAAGGCAGCATAATGGTATGCGCCGGAATTACGATCATAACCACCACACAAGCAAATAAAATATTCTTTCCGGGGAAATTAAACCTTGCAAATCCATACCCTACCATGGAACAGATCACAACCTGTATCAACATTAAAGAAGCCGAATATAACAGCGTCTTACTGCAAGTCGTCCAGTAGTTTAGTCGTTCTAACACAAGATCATAGCGGCTGGTCGTCGGATCCTGGGGAATCATATAAACCATCGGATTATATGCGTCTGCATCCGAAAAGAAGGAATTAACAACAATTCCGATTACCGGCGACAAGATAACATAACTGATCCCAACAATGATCAAAAAACGGAAGATATCTATAATCAGTTTTTTGCCTGAAGCAATAAAACCCTTTTTATCATTATGGAAATCCTTACCCTGTCGATATTCCTTAAAACGCAGAAAAATAGATTTTTTTTCTTTACTTTCTGATCCCATCGGAACTCTCCTTCCTAATTGTAGTAGAATGTCCTCTTCTGAATAAATCTGCATACGATCACCAGAATCAGACAAGTAACCACCGTACTAATCAAGCTGAATGCCGAACTCAACCCGTAATTACCCAGTTTAAACGCCGTCTTATATGCCAGGTCAACAACATCACTGTCTGCAAAGCTGTCTACCACCGTATAAACCACATTGGTAATAATATGTGGCATTACCATCGGGAATGTTACCTTCCAAAAGGTTTCATATGCCGTCGCACCCTCGATCTTGGCAACCTCATACATAGAACCCGGAATGGACTGCAGAGCAGCAATAAATATAATAATCTGCACACCAGAAGCGGTGATGATATCACTGATCCTGTTCACTGCCTCCACAATATATTGTAAGACGGCATCCGGCAGGGCAAGATCACCCAACAGCATAATATAATAATCTACGCTAACGCCAGAGGCTGACTCTGCAACTTCCGCGCTAGTGGAAGATAAACCGCCCGCCATCATCTGTCTTGCCAGATCCATCGCCGCCGTTATCGCATCCGCATTCAGGATAACCGGCAGGAAAAAGATGGCACGCACTAGTGTTCTGCCCGGAAATTTCTTGTTTAATAAAAGCGCAATAAATAAACTAAAGAATGTAATCAGCGGAACATCAATCAGCATATCGGCGATGGAAGTCGTCAGGATCTGCTTAAATTCCGCATGCACACGGAAAGCATAGATAAAATTCTCCAGCCCTTTCCACTCCAGCGTATATCCTCCCACAGCGCCTACCGAAAGTTCTGACAAAGAGAACTGTATCGTCAGAATTAAACTTCTCAAGTAGAACACGATAAAGCCCACCAGCCACGGCAGAATAAAAAGATAACCATTCATCGTTCTTCTTGCCGTCAGACCCATCGTTCTTTTCTTCTTAGAGGATCCACCATCTGCCTTAGGCGCCTTATCCCGCTTTTCTTCCTTCCCGGATCTTTCTGTAGCAGATTCTTCTTTTTTCGCTTCTGCGGTAGATTCTTCTTTTTGTGCCTCTTCAGCAGTATTTACCGCTTCTGTGGCTGTTTCCTGCTCTTTTCCCAGTGCTGCAGCTTCCTTCTTTACCTTTGTATTACTATGTTCCTGAGATAGTTGTTTTTTAGCCATTAATTCACACCTCCTATCTCATAATCTCTTGCCGGCACTACGATACCGTCCTGCGTAATATCTTTCTCCGTATAATTGACATAGATGCAGACTCCATTGCTATAGGTGACTTTTCTCAACCCGTTTTCCAACGCCTCATGAGCAACCATCTCCGCACCCATAACAGGATTCAACGCCTCGCTTAACATACGATAGGTCTCAACGGCTTCCGCGCTCCAATTTGTGTAAGTCGTTGCATAGTACATATTCAAACCGCTGTACTTCATCTCCGTTGCATTTTCCCATGTAAAGATATAATGCGGCGCAGCCCCATATTCGATCAGTTCCAGAAGGTCTTCCTGTTTATCGTCCGTACTTACGTTATTAATCTGCGTTCCGCAGTAATTGATATAACCATGAATCACCATTTCATAGAACGGTATATCCTGATCGATGATAAAATAATCATTATCTCTGACCGGCGCATTGATGATATCATCCACATAGGCGAACGCATATGCGTTGCCGCCATTCACCATAATATCCTTTCCTACGGCTTCAAGCGCGTCAAACTGCCCCAGAACTACATCAAGTGCCTCTTCACGGTTGATCACATTTGTTCTTCTTCTGTCAGAATGCAGTGTATCGCCCAGATCCCGCAGGGAGATTCCTGTAATATCATAATTGACAATTCTCTCCGTAAATTCAGCCACATATCTTGGCAGGAATTTGGGAGAAACAAGATCATATTTTGTCTCCCGATATCCCAAACCGGACGTCTGACGCAAAGTTGACGGATTGATCTGTCCAAAATTCGCCACATAACCGGCACCATAATATCTGGAAGATTCCAACATATACTGATACCGTCTGCTGATAAAGGTCGCCTTCTGGAACGCCACATCTCCATAAAAAGTACCGCCATTAGCCGCAACTGTACTGCTTAAACTTTCTAAGCCTGATTTTCCACCAAGCTTAAGCGTAACGCGGATCCGGTCTGCAACATCGTGATAATAACCACCGTTGAACCAACCCTGAAAATTCATTACCTGATTCGCCACGCCATTGGCTGCAAGATCATTAGAAATGGCTTCTGCTTCCTCAAATGTCGTCATCGGAAATACGCTCAAATACTGCACACCCAGAACATGGGACGTCAGCTTTACGCCGCCTATCACATCATAATAGAACGGAAGCTCTGTGTCACTGACAAGCTCTGTCAAAACGCCTTCTGCTATCAATCGTTCTCTATAATAATTGGCCATGCCGCAATAACCTGTATGGTCCTCATCCAAAAAGGTATATCTAGCCGTCATGTTGACATCATAGCAGTTCTTCTCCAATACCGGAAGCTCTGCAGACTGTCCTGTCGTACCAAACATGGATAAGGTATCAAAGCCACGGAGCACAAAGGATGGATACGCATAATTATAACTGTTGACCTTCCCTGAGACGGAAGCCGTAATAAATGCCAACGAAGCCCCATCCTCTATTGTCACCAAAAGATCGCTGTTTTCCTTTGAAATCCCAAACAGTGGAAGTCTTGCTTTTTCGGTATTCTCCAAGATGGTATATTCCTGTGACAAAGGATCCATACCATAAATATACTGAGAGTAATCAGCTACATTTGTCTTTCCGTTATTAAAATTAATAATGGAACCAGAACCATTAGGCACAACTATGTATCCCTGTTCATCGACGCCTGCCGCACCCATATATTTCAACAGCTGGATACGGTAAATCTTCGCGCCGCCGCCTTCAATGATAGAACATACCGGAACAGACACATCCAGTCCGTCACCATTTAAGCGGTATTCGATCTCAATGGTAAAGTTTGGAGAAAGCAGCTCCTCCATTCCTGCTTGGGTAAGCTCCTCTACATAATCCTCACTGGTAAATCCGGCACGCTCAAACATATCATTAATGATGGCAAGTATCGCGGTAGAGCTCGCCACAGACGATTTCAGTTCCATATATCCCGCTACCGTCGTACTCTCCCTGAAATAGCCGGCACAGGTCTCCTGTTCCTCTTCCGGCAGAGCATCGATCACGTCCTCCAGAACCTTTGGCCGTATATACTTAGGAACAATTCCCGTAGCATTCGCCGCCGTCCCGACTTTATAAGAATAACGGATACCATTCTCTATCGCCTTGACGGTCACCTGTCCCAGATCAACAGAAGCAGAATAAGAGTCAAAACTTCCCGGTGATTTCGCACTATTATAATAATCCAGAATAAACTGTGATCTCAGATAATTCTTATTTGTTTCATTAGCGATTGCGTCATCTTCCAGATCAACCGGATTCGAATAGGTAGTCGCACCACTCCGCTTATCATATACCGCGATCTCAGCCGTTTCCACATTCGTATAAAGCTTCAGATACTCATTCTCAGCTGCCAGAACCATACCCTCTACATCAGGAGTAGTCTCACTGATCGGCACAAAGCTGGTTCCCTCCTCATAGTCATAGCTCGTAAGAAACTGTCGGTACGCATTGTAATTATGGTAATGCACAATATAATATACCAGCCAGATCAGTACGCAAACCAAAACGATCCCTAGCAATCCAAGAAGAATTTTACCGGGTTTTCCCAGCTTTTTTTTCTGCTTCTTGGGAACCTCGACGTACCTATCCTTATAGATATCCTCTTCTTCCGTAATATGGCTTTTCTTAGCAAATGGATTTGGCAATTTCATATGCTTCTCCTTTATCCTACATAGATCTTAAACCCTGTTTATTCCCATCTCTCCGGCTACGCCCTGAAAATCAGCTCCGTATAAATACTGTAAAAGAAAGTATATACCTGACTGATCAGATTCAGCAGCAGAAGCAGCAGGAAAATAATAATAAATACGGCGATCAAAGTTAAAAACAGTGTAATCAGCGTCTTGCCTAAGGTATAATTATGCACCTGCATAATGCCGATCAGAAGTAAAATTACCGCGTAAGCAATACCAACCGCAAGGATCATATAGTAAAACGATTCTTCATCTGCTGCAATCGCACGGCTGATGATCGTTGCCGGAATGAAAGTCAGAATCAACGGCAGCGTTGCGTATCCTACCGCAATGGAAATATCCTTCATCCTTCCTTCTCCGTTCATCAGGCAGGTGATCGACCAGTTCCCCACACAGAGCAGCACATATAAGAGTAATACGCCGCCCAGCTCCGACAGAGAATTAACAGACCTCGGATTGATATCATTAACTACAAAACTGGCAAGATATCTGTTTAAAGAAAAACAGAAAGAAAAACAGATCACCAGTAAAATCGCTATGGGCACGCTACCCTTATCCTTACGGCGGATCCAATAAAACCCGTCCATCGGATGTGAGAGCGTATACCAAAGATACTTCCATTTCTCCGAGGAGAAATACTTCTTTATAAAACTGCTGTCTTTGGAAATATTTTTATCCATTCAGTATATCCTCCTCTTTCTGGGTTCCCTTTTTCTTCTTTACGATATTTGACCCCACCAGATATCCGATAATAATCACCATCATACCAGTCAAAATATAATTCAGGTTCGCTTTCAAGATATCATTGCGGTATCTCTTAAAGGCAATCGAATAATATTCCCGGTTCATGCCCAGCCTGAGATAATACATCGCAGTTTCATTATCCTTTGCCGTCAGATACGCCTTACCGATACCAGAATTGGCAAGCTCAAAATTTTCATTCAGAATCAATACCTGTCTCCACATTTCTACCGCCTGAGTTTCATCACCATCATAACGAAGTCTGACTGCCTCATTGATTAGTCTGCCATATTCTGTTTCATTAAAGCAGAAGATAGCTGCCCTGTTGGAATCCAGAACAACGATCTGATTCCCCACAGACTCGATTGCCACCGGTGCCATAAAGGTACCTACCTGTGTTCCAAGTCCGCCAAAAATGTATAAAAGGTTGCCCTCATGATCGTAGGTAAATATCCTGCCACGCTTACGGTCAAGCAGAGAGAAGATTCCTTTATCCCGATAAACAACATCTGTGATCTGAGAAGGACCGGCATAATCCGTAGAACCTTCGATCCAAAGATCGCCGCCAACGTTCTCATTCTCACCCTGCTTGATGACGTCCTCACCTCTGGGATTCAGCCGACGCACACCCTGCAGTCCCTCTAAGTCGATATTAGTCGCATAGACAAAACCATCGCTATCTACATCGATTCCCGTAAATTCAGTCGGAATAAAAAGCTGTGATTTGGATCGTTCCTCCTTTGTCGCAATCCTTCTCCAGAATTTTTCCCAAAGCGAAATCTGCACCTCTATCGTTCCGAAAAATCCTGTAAATTCGCCATTGGCCTCAAATACCATAATGCCTTCAAACATATTCTGAGCAATACAATAAACACGGTCCGCATAATCCACGGATACTTTCAACGGTGTAAACACGTATCCCGCCTCTAAGATGTCAGACTGCGGATTTTCCACAATCCCCATCAGCTCTCCGGTTGCAATATCCAAAATTACAACACGGCGGTTCATGGAATCTGCAATATACAGCCAGTTTTTTGACGAAACACAGACACCAGTGGGCATATTAAACGTATCCTCTGTACCGTTATTGTCAAAGGATGAATAAATATTTACGACTTCTGTCATATTCTGGTTCAATACAACAATTCTCTGATTACCTGTGTCCGCTACATAGATATTGCCATCTTCGGATTTACATAGATCCTGAGGATTGGTAAATGCTCCTATGGATTCTCCATTATAAAGCAGATCGCCGCCCCTGATCATACCTGCGGGTTCATAAGCTGCAGGTGTATGTACGACATCATCCCAGTAATCATACGCATATGGATTGTACGGAAGATCTTCTGCCGAAACGCTCTCCGTGAATGAGAGACTGAGCACCAAAGCCGCCAGTATCCCGGCAAATACAGATTTCCATGCTTTTATCTTCATAGCCATACTCCTTTCCAAACTTACTCTGTATCGGCAATCGCAAACTTTTCATTTGTAGAAGAACGCCGTCCTTGCGTTCTTCGATATGGGATTTAGAACTTCTCTGCGAAGCAGCCTCTGCTGCAAGCAGCTAGAAGTTCTTCTCATATTTAATCTTTCATACCAGAAGTCGTCATCGTCTCCAATACATTTCTCTGGCAAATCAGGAAAAATATGATCGGTACTGCCGCGATCAAAAAAGTAACCGCTGCCGCCGCCCCAGCACGTGCCGTACCGCCTGCGGTGATCTGCTGTAAAGAGAACTGCAGCGGTTTTAACTGCTCATCCCGCAGGAACAACGCACCTGTATTGGACCACATCTGTTGAAACTGGAAGATAGCCAGTGTAAGCCATGCCGGTTTTACATTCGGCATCACGATCTTCCAGAAGATGGTAAGCTCATTCGCCCCATCCAGCCTTGCCGACTCCATCAGGGAATCCGGCAGTTGCTCCATAAACTGCTTCATCAGGTAAAGACCCATACCAAAACTCCATGCCGGCAGGATCAACGCAAGATAATTGTTATTGATACCCAGCCAGGAAATGATCATATACTGAGGGATCTGTGTAACCGTCCATGAAAACATCATGGAAAGCACTACCATGGAAAAGAGGATATCTTTTCCGGGGAATTTATGCTTTGCCAGCGGGTAAGCTGCCAAAGAGGCACATATAACATGCCCTACCATACCGCCAACTGTAATAATGATCGTATTTAAAATATATCTGGAAAACGGAACCCATGTATCATTCATCAAAACAAACAGGTCCGTAAAATTTTCCAGCGTCGGATTTCTCACAAAAAGCTTTGGAGGATATTGGAACAACTCATCCAAGGGCTTCAGGCAGTTGTTTATGATCATGACCAGCGGCAGAGCCATAAATACTCCGCAGAAGATCATCAGTGCAAATAATAATGTATTACCCGCCATGGAACGGTTTAACTGCTTCTCGCGTCTGCGCCGCTTAAACTTAATCTTAGCAGGTGCAGACACCCCCCCGTCGGACTTTTTAGTGTCGGACTTTTTGGTGTCGGACGGTTTAGCGTCAGATGTTTTAGCGTCGGACATTTTATTGTCAGACGGTTTTACGTCAACAGTTTTTGCTTGCTTAGACATTATTCGCCCACCCTCCTTAAAATTCTCTGTACCAACTTATTCGTACCAACCATCAAAAGGAACAGAACCGTTGCGACCGCAGATGCGTAACCCATCTCAAATCGCGTATTACCATAATCCAAAAGGTGCGTTACTACAGTTGCGCCAGCATAATTGACGGAAGGATTACCCGCCAGCTGCACGGAGATATCCGCAACGGCAAAAGACTGTGTAATCTGCATAACCGCGCCAAACATCAACTGCGGTTTCATCGCCGGAAGCGTTACATACCATAACTCCTGCCAGCGGTTCTTGACGCCGTCCAACGCCGCGGCTTCATACAAACTCTTATCGATCGTCTGAAGACCTGCGATAAAGGAAAGAAAACCGGTACCAAGCGACAACCAGAGCTGTACGACGATCAGACAAGGCATGATCCATTTTGCCGTCTTCATCCATAAAATCGCCTCGTTAATGATATCGTATTTTAATAACAAACCATTCAAATATCCGTATCTGTCACCTGTCAGAATCAGATTCCATACCAGATAAGCATTACCGCAAATCGAAGGAGCATAAAAGATCAATGTCAGGAAGGAACGAAGCCATCCCTTAAATTCGTTGATGATCCATGCAAACAACAGACACAGGAAATAGCTGACCGGTCCGGTAACAACTGCAAATAACAAGGTATTTTTCAAGGAAATCAAAAACACGTCGTCGTCCAAAAACAGTTTGACATAGTTTTTCCATCCCACCCATTCAGGCATTTCCAGCATATTAAAATAGGTGAAGCTGAGTACTATGGACATCGCAACCGGTAGTACCGTAAAGAAGAAAAACAGGATAAAATACGGTGACATCATACCGTAAGACCATCTCGCGCGACGGATCTGATAAGAAAGCGTGGCCTGCTTCTTCGCAACTGCCAAAGCCTCTTCTGAGATGGCATTTTCCTTTGTTTCTGGCTTCTCTGTCATGACATCAGCTGCCTTCTTATTGTCGTCAGCCTTCATATCATTTAACTCCTGCGTTTTCTCAGCCAAATCCATTTCCTCCTTTCTCAATCTTCCAGAATCGGAAGACCAAGTTCTTCCCGTTTATAATCAATCTCAGCATTGATATACTCTACTTTTTCCATCAGAGATTCTCTTGGTGTCGCTGTATTGGTATCTGTCGTAACGGAATAAAATGCATTGTTCACATTTCGCCAGGTATAATATCCACCCGGAACCTGAGGGATGCCCTGCACCTGTTCAAACTGTTCCATCAATGCCTCGTAAGCATCTACTTGCCATGACAGATTACCTAATGCCTCAACATTGGCAGTCGCCACACGTCCTGCAGCGCCCATCAGACTCTCCATCTCCCGTCCGTAAAGCGTCTGGGTCTCCGCTGATGTCCACCATTTTAAAAACTCCCAGCTTTCTTCCGGATATTCCGTATCCGCCATAATCATATCAGCAACACCGATACTTCCGGTGGTATGATTGATCGTACCATCTTCCTGCATAATACCGGGTACCACTGTAAAGTCCCAAAGTCCCTCGATATCCGGCGCCGATACCGCAAGATTATTGAACACGGTATAGTCGGCAATAATAATTGGGCATTCCCCTGTACGGAAACGTTCCTCCACACTGGTCTCTTTATCCAGTTTGTAATCCGTATAATACTCACAATATTCTTTAAATGTATTAACAGCAACATCTTCATCTAACGCCGATGCCATACCCTCATGAGAATAGTAGGTTCCCCCGTTTTGGAACAAAAACATGGCAAATACCTGTTCTCCCGGCAGCATACCAAATTCCATCTGATTCTTAGACAGAACCGTCATGGCAACTTTCACTTCGTCCCATGTTCTGGGTACCTCCAGACCGATCTCCTGTAAAATATCCTTACGATAAAACATCATCAGGAACGTCTGTGTATCCGGCAGGGCATAAGTCGCTCCATTGTAGGTAAACGGAACAAGGGCGCTGTCCGAGAATCTTGAAACCACTTCTTCATAATCCTCAAACTGTGTCAGATCCAGTACTGCGTTACGGATGCCGTAATTGACCGGCGTATCATTAGAGGCGCTTACCATAGTGGCGTTGCCCTGTGCCGTAGCCACCTGCGTCGGACCTACCTGGATTGCCACATCGGGCCCCTCTCCCGCCAACGATGCCTTCAGAAGCGTACTCATATCCACTAACTGAACGTTTACGTTAATATTCGTTGTACTTGTAAAGGATTCATCAATCAGATTTTTAATGACGTTGGCCTGATCCCGTCCGGTACCAACCCAAAGGGTAATCGTAGTTCCCTCCGTGTTGCTATCCGCAATATTGCCGATCTGGTTATAATCAATAATAAAGGAATAAAATAACCTTTTGAGCTCATAGACCAATCTGCTGAACCATGAAGCGCCGGCAACCTTCGGTTCCGAACTGTCAGAATAAACATAGATCCTATCAATCTGCAGCGGCTGGGTAACGACCTGAGTGATCCAGTTACCGCAGGCACGTACATTGATCTTATAGGAGTTAATAACCTCCGTAAAACGTTCCTGATCATAAATCAACTCATCCAACTGATCTCTCATAGTGATCAAAACTGTTGTCTTATCAGTATTGCTGCCTGCAATCGCCTGCAGTTCCACAATCGCGCTGTCCAGTTTTGCCCGGACTTCCTCCAGCTCTCCCTGCAGTTCGGGCAGTGAACTGGCAATCTGGTAATCCCGGTATTTATCAGGAGATACACCGGTAATTCGGATGATTTTCCGGTAAATGGCATTCAGATCCTGTACGGAATCCTGTACCGTACTGATGATTTCAGAGAAATCTCCCAGTACCACCTCCATACGTATCGTATGGGTACCTTTCTCCAGATAGAACTGATACGGCGTACCCTCATCGTCGGACAATACATCCAGACGCCAGTTCTGGGCGTAATCAAATCCGTAATCACTCATCTCCGCAAAGGGAATCTCTCCGTCAATCATGATCTTTCTTGAAACATAGATACCCCGGACGAAATTCTGTTTATCATACATGCTGATATTGTAATATCCTGTTTCCGGGACTTCAAATTCCCACTCGATCCACTGTCCTGCACTCTGCCAGTTCGTGCCACCAATACTGTTATTCAACAGTTCCTTTGCGCTGGAAGGATAAACTGCAGGAGAAGACTGATCCTGTTTGGGATATAACATCTGGGAGGATGTTTTTACCGCATTCTCCGCTTCAATCCGGATATTCTGTCCGGTGGTCTGTGCTACACCCATAGTATCCCAGTTGGCTTTTACAACAGCATAAGGTTCCGGGTCCTCGGAATTGCTGAAAATAATTTTTCTTATCAGCATCGGCTCCCTTAAAGACATGATCGATAAGGTATGGGATCCTGCCTCAAGATAAACTTTCAGTTCATCCGTAATATATCCGTTGCTGTCAAATAGATAACTTTCTATCCATTCCGGAATTTCAATCGCCGTCGGCTTCAGATCATTGCCCTGATTATCCTTCGGCCAACGCGCAACCTCAATATCATCCGCATTGATATAATAATCATATACACTTGTGGTCCAGACACGGGAAAATTCGATCAGGGAGAGTTCCCCATAAGGCAGCGCGCCGTCAATGAAAAAGGAACGCTGGATCTCAGAACTTTTTCCTTCTACGGGATAGTACAGCAAAGAGAGGTCATAATAACCGCTGGTTGCAACTTCAAAATCAAATTCAATCAATGCGGACTCTGTCGTTAAAACACTGTCACCTTCCATACCTTCATAATCTGTATAAACATCCGGTTCTGCCACGCCGTCACGATCCTCATAATGGCAAAAATCAGCAGCATCGATCTCAATCACATCTTCAGGAAAGACTTGCTCATGAACATTCAGATACTCTGTATAACCGGGGACGTCTCCGGTTACGGAATATGTACTGGCCTCTTCACGGTAGTCATCCAGAGTAAGGTCCGTTTTAGCATCAACATCCATGCCATGATAAAAGAATGTCCCTGATAGCATCGTCACACACAACGCTATCGAAACCACCTTTCTGTAGAACCTTCTATTCAGATGCTTTCCTGCCATTGATCCGCACTCCCTTCGCAAGCTGATTATTTTAAACTATGCACTCCGCATATGATCACGTTATCTACCCGTTTTACTCTATGTTCACTCCAGATACCATGCGTCTTCTCCCTCTTTGGGAGCCGGTATGTATTTCTTCATCGCCTTTTCCAGCAGAAAAGAGGAGATGTAAGTCCAGCCGCCGGGCAGCAGCAGTATCGTCGGCATCGGAAGCACTTTCCATTGAAGATAAAGCAATATGCCGATCCCTGCCATCAATGGTATTGTAAAATAGAAAAAACGCAAAGACATCACAAAGGAAAGTTTTACAATATCCGAAATCTTCATCGCAAACCGCGATAATACCGGAAACAGATATACTGCCAGCATAGCCAGAAAAATCAGTATCCCATCATAAATGATGTACAATGTCAGCACCCCGCCATCCGGACTGCCCATCATGATCTGGGAGAGCGTTCCCGGTTCTCCTGCAGACGCCTGCCAAAGCACTTCCCTATTATATAATATCAATGCTGCAATCCCGCCAAAAATAACCGTCAAGACTGTACCATTTTTGAGATTTCTCTTAAAAGCCTTGAAAAATTCTTTTGTTGGATAACCCCGTTCCCTGCGGACGGATTTCGCTACCGCGTAATACATTGCGGAAGCCGCCGCGCCAATCGTAACTACCGGCAGACTGCAAAGGATAAACAATACGCTTAAAACGATCAGCATGCCTATTTTTTGCAGAAATCCGATTAACGGTCCCTCTGATGAGAAAAAATCTCCCATATAATCCCCTATGCCTTTCCATAACCCGCAAACTTTGGGCCGTAGGCACAAATTTGCAATTGAAAATCTTTGATTTTCAATTTGGTAGCCCTTTGCTACGAGCAGCTAGAAGTTCTTCTCACACTAATTCGTGCGTATAGGATAATTTAACAGATCCGGTAATTCTGATCTGGTAATCACTCTTTCATCCCCATAAACCTGCCGCACCATACTCTCTTCCGTATATTGCTCAGAAAGAACATTTAACGCGTCATTCTTTAAAACAAACTCGCCCTGCCATGTACAGAAGAATCCCCACATAGCGCCATCACGCTCTGCTAGCGCCGGATCAAAAAGGCAGCCATTTTCCGACATTACAATCATCTTATTGCTCTCAGTACATTCCACCGCTTTAAAGAAAGTGTCTGCCTGAGAGGTATATACGCGTTCACCCGGATAGATATCCTCGCCTATAATATCCACATATTCATCCCCCGGATACCACTCCGCATCCTGACCATTCCAGATCCAGATCAGATTATTCAAACCATATTCATTGGTCAATTTATTATATAATAAAATATAAAGCTCCTTATAAGCCTCCGGTCCCGACGCTCCCCACCAGAACCATCCGCCGGACGCCTCATGTAGCGGTCTCCACAGCACCGGCACACCTGCATCCTGCAATATCTGCAGTTCTTTTGCAATAGCATCGATATCTCTCATCAGAAGGTTGTATCCTTCCTGATCTTCTCCATTCATAATCTTTGCAAGGTCAATATTGGTATGATCCGTATAGAAAGCGCTGTACCATTGACCTGTGATATACTTCTCCGGCGCGTTCCAATGCCAGCAAAAGGTAACGATTCCGCCCTCATTCCAGTAATCAATGGCATACTGTGTCGCGTAATTCTGTGAACCATTAGCAACACGGGAAGGAGACGCCTCAATAAAGTCAAGTCCCAACACTGCCGGATATTCACCACCGGTCGCCTTCCAGATGGCGGCATTCTCTATGCCATACATACCGTCATCACAATACTGTCCCGAAAGGATCTGTGTTCCATAGATATCGCACATATAACTGAACAAACGCTGCGCGTTTTCTGTAGCATTGGGATTCACAAGCTTCGGCGATACCTGATACAGATCGGCAGCCAGTTCATCAGATTGCTTTACCAACACCCTATCCAGCATAATCCATCCCCAGTACTTGGTTATTCTGATCTCATGCGTACCGCTTTCCAGATACACACGCTGCAGAATGGAATCTGTAAATGTTCCCGACTGTACGCTTACCGTCCCTGCGCTTTCCCCATCAATCAACACATAGTTTTCTTTATAATCTCCGCCTTGACTGGCGCTGATAAAATTCAGGTCATAAAATCCTGTTTCCGATACTGTAATCGTCAGGCTGACACCGTCGCCTTCATTCGCAAGCCCAGCTACATAACCTGTACCCTTATAGCCCTGCGTACCACTCTCTATCGAAGCGCCGCCCAGCAGCGCGCCATCCTCTGCCTCATAGACATCCGCTTCCTCCCAGGAATACACTGCCGCTTCCGTCTCCTTATCAGATGTCCCCGGCGTTCCTTCTGCCGATGTACATGCGCCGAGTGCCGTTATACATAACATCAGCCCTATCCCCTTTACCAACACCTTTTTATGATCTGACATGCGCAACTCCTAATCTAACCCTTTGCATCGGCGCAAAAAAGCCCCATATATAAAATATTACTATATATTGCTCTCTTTAGCAAGTTATATCGGGCATTATTCACAAAACAAATTGCACAAAATATGAGAACCATTTTTTGACAAACAGTATGTTAAGGGTAACGGCTATTGCTGCAGAAGCTTTAAATTCGCTTCGATCAGCTTTGTCCTCTGTGCCACACATTCCACGCTTCGCAGGGGATCCTCCGGTGTATGGAACACATAATCCAGAAGCCGTTCAACGGTCGTTGTCGCAACATGAAGTCTGGTATCCGATGACGCATAGTAAATATAGACTTCTCCGTTCTCCCGCGCGATCGCGCCATTGGTAAATACCACATTGGAAACATCACCGACACGCTCAATGCCCTGCGGTCCCATCAACATTCCCCCCGGTTCCGCAATCACCTTAGTCGGGTCATCCAGTGCCGTTGCAAACGCATATAAAACATAACGAAGTCCTGCTGCCGTATTCCTGACACCATGCGCAATATGAAGCCAGCCCTTTTCCGTTTTGATCGGGACTGCACCGGCACCGTTCTTGCACTCTGTAATCGTATGATATTTTCTTTTGCTGGTGATGATCTCCTCGTCAATCACTGCATGCTCGATATCATCACAAAGTCCGAACCCGATACCGCCGCCGCTTCCTGTATCGATAAAATCATCCATTGGTCTTGTATAGAAAGCATACTTTCCCTGAACAAATTCCGGATGAAGCACTACATTTCTCTGCTGGGGCGAATGAAGCGTTTTCAGATTTTCCAGACGTTCCCACGTTTTCAGATCCTTCGTTCTCACAATACCTGCCGCCGCAACTGCCGCTGACAGATCATTAACGCTGTGATCCTTACTTTCAGAGCAAAAAACACCGTAAATATAGCCATCCTCATGCTTCGTCAGACGCATATCATAAACATTTGTTTCCTCCGGGCAAGTATCATCCAAAAGGATCGGATAATCCCAGAAACGGAAACCATCAATGCCATTATCGCTCTCCGCAACGGCGAAAAAAGATTTACGGTCATTGCCCTCCACGCGCGCCACCAGATAAAACTTACCATCCAGTTCGATCGCACCGGAATTAAATACGGCATTTACCCCAAGACGCTCCATAAAGAACGGATTCGTTTCCTGATTCAGATCATATTTCCACATCGGCGGGATATGACGGTCCGTAAGAACCGGATATTGATATCTGTCATAGATTCCATTGTAATAAGTCTTATCAATCTCATTCTTACGGGCAATAAGCTTCTCATATTTATCAAGTTCCTCATAATAACCGGGATGTATCATAGAAATGCTTTCCTTTCATATATCTTGATTACCCATTCAATACCGGCAGATAAGCGCGCAAAGGCGCGCCGTTCCTTGTCTACCTGCGTCCAATCTCCGTATCCGTATCGCTCAGCACGCTATTGGATTTGATATAATCTACGATCTCATCCAATTTCGTAAACGCCAGCCCTACATAGCTGTCCGCCGCGCCATAATAGATCGCGATCCTTCCCGTATCATTGTCCTGAAGCGTAGCACAGGGGAAGCATACGTTAGGCACAAAGCCTCTTTCCTCATACCACTGCTCCGGTGTTAAAAGGAAGTTCGTGCAGCGGTATTTCACAATAGAAGGATTGTCAATATCCAGAATCGCGCCGCCGATAGAATATACAAATCCGTTACAGGTTCCGCTGACGCCATGGTAGAACAACAGCCAGCCTTCACTTGTCTCGATGGGAGCCGCGCCGCCACCGATCTTTACGGATTCCCACCACTCATTGCCACGGCTCATTACATGACGATGCTTACCCCAATATACAAGATCCGGACTTTCGGAAATAAATACATCACCAAACGGTGTATGACCGCTGTCGGAAGGTCTGGAGAACAGTACAAAATTGCCATTTATCTTTCTAGGGAAAAGTACGGCATTGCGGTTAAACGGCAAAAACGGATTCTCTATACGAACAAATTTCTTAAAATCAGTGGTTTTTGCCATACCGATCGCCGCACCATAAAAATCGCCGCACCAGATAATATAATAAGTATCCTCCACTTTTACCAGACGAGGATCGTAAGCATAGACCGGCATAAACGGTTTTCCGTCCTCATCCTCAAATGGAATCTTCTCTTTATCAAAATCCCAGTGGATCGCGTCTTTACTTCTTCCAAGATATATGTAAGGAATGCCGTTTGTCTGCTCCCCACGGAACACACCGATGAAGCCGTCCTCATATGGCATTACTGCGCTGTTAAAGATCCGCGCAACGCCTTCTACGGGATTTCTGTCGATAATGGGATTCTCCGTATATCTCCATACAGGAGCGCCCTTGATCCCCTCCGGTTTCTCCTGCCAAGGGATATTGGGTAATGATGATACATTCACAAATTTTACGTTTGACATGGGGAATTCCTCCTTAAAAAGATAATTTATCCAAGTTTTTACTTTTTTAGGTTATCGGTAACCTTTAAATAAATTATAGTTTTTTAACAAATCACTGTCAAATAAAATTTGATTTCTCTGTAAATTTTGTAAATTTAATCCAATTTGGCCTGCTTGAATTTGTACAATGTGATAATTCACATAAAATCCGGATCATTTTAAAGCCAGAAACTCCTCCGCGCGTTTTCTCCATGTATGCTCCTTCCTTGCGCGCTCATAGGCTTTTTCCGCCATCCGACGGCGAAGGTCTTCGTCCTGCAGCAGCCCAAGAACCTTTTGCGGCAGGGCGGAAAGCTCCGAAAGTCTGAACAGAACCATCTCTTCCCCATCGATATAATGCTCTCTCAGATAGCTGGATTCATCCGAAAGGCATACCGCGCCGGACAGCATGATATTGGCGATGCGCTCCGTCATTCCCGCCTTATGCCATGTCATAATATTCAGACCGATCTTTGCATGGCCAAAGACTTCCAGAGATTCCTCCACTGATACTTCAGGATGGCGGATCAGATCTGATTCATACTCTGAATGAAAATTCTGCCAGGTATCTCCATAGACATGCACATTGATTCCCGCCGCGATCAACGTCTCGATAACGGCATCACGATAAAAGGATGTCACCGCACGGCAGGCATTTTTTACACGTTCCAGACCGTTCCTTATATAATCACTATCGCAAGATTCGCCGATATGCGTATGATCTGCTAAATACTGCCGATAGCCTTCTTCAAAATTCACATCCGGATGGCATTTCATATACTCATAGAACTCCCGCTCCTCATCCGTAAACTCATCCACATCCCACTGATTGCGATAACTGCCGATAAACACCACATCGTAAGGGCGGTCCTGATTCCCGGCATACCCGGCATCTTCCCCTGCCGGCGGGAACTGTATTGCATTTTCTGTCCCATAATACCTTTTGATATAGTCCGCATAATCTGCATCCTGAGAAAGGATGTAATACTCCTTTGGGAGATCGTAAAACATATCGTTAAAATAAATTGGATTATCAAACCAGAACTGATATTTCGGACATGCCATCCTCCGGAAAATATCTCTTTCCAAAATCTTCATCTGCCATCCGACCACACCTTTTAGAATCGGTGGTATTGCAATATTGGAGTCATCTCCGGTTTGCCATTCCCCATGTCTTCCGTCTGTGGTAATTACAGCCTGTCCCATATCCACCAGCTCATCAGAAAGCGCCGCCGCAAATCTTTTCGGCACACTGTAACAGGTATCATCTCCCACAAGGACCAGATAAGGCGCAGTATTCCTTGCCAGTTTTTCAAATTCCGCAAAGGAGTCAAGCATCACTCCCATCACATCACTAAACTCCTGACTGCAGTCAAGTTCCACCATATAATCAATCAGCCGCGAAAATACTTTATCCAACATGCCTTCCGCCTGCAGCCGCACCATATGAAGTCTGGCAATATAGGCAAACGTCCGGGCTACAGAAGTCTGTTCTTCCCCTACAGCATCACTATCTCTGTCGGTCTGATCACTTCCGTCGCCGTCATCGTCGCCACCGTAGGTCCGATCACTTCCGTCGCTGGTATGATTGCCAGACTCTTCGGCTGCATCCTCCGCGCATGGGATTCCATATACCAGGGACTCGGCAGCGACCCTGCATAAGAATTCATACATATTAAATCCCCGCAGCGTCTCATGGAAGGAACCGGTCCATTCCAAAAGACTTTTCTTTACCACCAGCGCATAAATCCTCATCTGCGGATGACGCATAATCGTCACCAAGTCCATGCTTCCGCCTTCCCCTATGCTTTCACCGAACAGCACTGCCTGATATTCTGACAACAGCTCTGTTTCTTCCAGAATCTCCTTTATCTGCAGCCCGTTCGTGACCGTCTTATCAATCACCCCAAAATAAGAGGCTGTCGTCCTGCCAATGAAAGCATTTTTTAAAAATGCATCCTCCATCTGTTCCCTGTCCAGTTCAAGGAAATCCAATATTTCTTTCATGATATAACAACTTCCTCCCATCTTTATACTTTCTTTTAGGTAATTGCAAAACTCAATTTTGGGATATTTTTGTTGCGCAACACAGACAATATCATCGCCGGGCACGCTTCCGCTGCGCGCGCTCTGCAGCGGCACTAAAATGCCAAAATACGGCACCTAAGTGCCGGCGAGCGCACAAGCACCCGGCGTATGATATTGTCTGCATTGCACAACTGGTTATAAAAAACCAGTAGTTTCGTAAACGTCTATTATACTTTCTTTATTATAAAGTTTTCATAGATAAATCACAAGAAAAGAAAAAGCCACCGCAAGGTGGCTAACATCCAATAATGTTCCTACTTCACTGACTCCCTGATCACGATATCGCCGCCGATGACTCTTCTGCCGATACAAAACTCCCTATCCTTGATCTTCCTGAGCGCAGCGTCAACCGCCGTCTCACTCATCGCTTCAATGCCGACACGATAAGTCGTCAGTCTAGGATTACAGAAAGACGCATAGTTAGAGTCGTCAAATCCGATCACAGAGACATCCTCCGGCACACGGATGCCCGCAGTCTTTAGCTGATTAACCAGAGAATACGCTACTTCATCACAATTACAGAAAAATGCTTCAGGCATCTCCTTCGGAAGTTCCAGCATCGTATATGTTCCCATCGACTCATCACGGTCGGGAATAATCCAGTCTTCTCTAATCTCTATCCTGTTCTGAAGCAATGCCCTGTAATATCCCAGATAACGATCCATGATGCTGCTGGTGGCATAGATATTACCAACAAATCCAATCTTTCTGTGTCCTCTCCCAATCAAATAATTGGTCAGCTGATAAGCGCCATAGACATTGTCGCTGACTACAGAATCCACATTATATTCCTCATCATAAAAATCCTGAAAGATAAAAGGAATATCAATCTCCCGTATCTTTGCAATATAGCTGCGCTTAAGTTGTCCGAGGATGATCAACGCATCAATCTTGTTATTTTTTATCATATTCGGCAGGATGCCTTCCCGTTCGTCCAGTTTTGATAAAATTTCCAAAATACAGGAATAACCGTAACGCTTCAGGTCCATCATATTGCGGTTATAAAGTCCGGCATAAAAAGCATTGTCCTGATAAAACCCTTCCGAAACAAGCACGCCCACATTACCGCTCCTGCCTTCCTTCATACCGCCAGCAAGAGAATGATAGCGGTAGCCCATTTCCTCCGCTTTCTTTTTGATTTTTTCACGCACGGCATCACTGACGCCCTCTTTATCTCCCAATGCCTTTGAGACCGTTACCGTACTCACGCCAAGTTCCTTAGCAATGTCGCTCATCGTTGCACTTTTCATTATAATAACCATGCCTTTCCGTAACCTGCGAATTCTCGACAACAAAAAGCGTAATCTTTTTGTTGTATGTTGCCGTAAGCACAAAATTAGCAAAACGAATTTATTCGTTTTTTATCTCCCTGTGACAAATTATATCTATCCTATACGTTTGATCACTTCCATACACATCCGTCCATTATGATACGGACACTTCCACGCCTCTACAATCGGTCTCTTCTCATCCGGCACGCCATCCTCCGTCACCGCGTAAAACCATTCGCTGCCGGAACGTTTGTCAATCTGATGCTCCTTGATAAAATCCCACGTTTTCTCAGCCGCCTCAAGATATTCTTTCTTTGAAGGATCTTTCTGATACCCATTTAAAAATCCTACCACCGTCTCTGCCTGTACCCACCAGATCCTTGTGGTATCGACCTTGCCCCGCTCACATTCATTTGCAAGGGAATGTCCGTTAAATGCCGTCTTATAGATATTCTGCGTCAAATCCATTGTGATCGGTGTCATCTTCTCCGTATATGCCGCTTCATCGATCACCTCCACACCCCTGTCGATCAGCCATGCGGTTTCGATATCATGCCCATAGGAATGAAGATCGATCAACGAACGATACTCCCTGTCAAAAAAGACTTCCTGCCTGTGCAATGTGGGATTGTACATATGCTCTGCAAATACATCCATCATCCACATCAGCCTTTTCTTTACCTTCTCCTGATGATCCACACGATATAACTCAGTATAGGCTTCAAACACATGCAGAAGCGTATTCATGGTCTTATCCGCCATCACGCCGTTTTCGGACAGTTTGTCATTATCCACTGCTTCAAACCGCTCATTGAAAGCCTCCATATATCCCAGATCATCCATGCATTTCTCTTCAATGATATCAAAAAGCTGATACGCAAGCTGCAACGCTTCCCGATCCCCACTCGCTTCATAGTAGGAAGCAAGCGCATAGATGCAGAATGCCTGATTGTAAGTATGCTTAGTGCTGTCAGCGGGTTTGCCATCATAAGTCATGGACCAGAATACACCGCCGTTCACGCGGTCAATACAGTAGTCCCTTAAGAACTCATACCCATGCTTTGCCTCATCTAACAATGACGGATCCTTTAACAGAGTATAAGCATTGGAAAAGAACCATGTAATTCGATTATTTAAGATACAGCCTTTGTCTGCTTTCTGATCCAGTTTCAGATCGTAGCCAAGATATCCATAATAACCGCCATATTCATCATCCCTAAGCTTTTTCCAAAAAGGTATAATATGTTCTGTCAATTCATTTTTGATTTCCAAAAGCATATGCGCCGCTCCCTTCCAGTCTTCTCACATTATTCTTCCGCATCTTCTTCCGACGTTTCTTCTGCATCTTCCTCCGGTGTTACTTCTTCTGATGCTTCTGCAGCGCCTTCTTTTTCTAAGATATACCTGCAATTATAATTATCGCACACCAGCGTATTTGTTTCCACATTATATCTGAGATACCCACGACTGATATAAGTGTAATCCCAAGACGATGTGCCATATTGAATACGCAGTTGATCAAAAGTAACATCAACAAACATACTTTTTTCATTATAAGAACCGACAAACTCTATCGCATCCACAGAAGCGGGATCTTTTCCATTCGGCACCCACTTTAATACGCCGCTTAACGAACCATCCGCATTCACTGTAAGGATACTGTAATATACCGTCGCATACTGCGTTCCATCATAATTCCTTACAATGCCCGAGTAATTACCAACAAGATTGTTATCAGATGCCCAGCAATCATTCATTCCATCATAATATCCCGGCGAATATTTAACGCTGTTTAGATTCCACTCAGATCCATTATAAGAATATGTAAAATTCGCAATCACATGAACCTTAAAGATACTCTGATCAGCCAGAACAATTTCCGCTTTTCGGGTACAGCTTGTGTCACTCCATACAATGTCTTCAAAGGTGATGGACTCCATCGTATCTTCTGTCAGCACCAGTCCGGTACTAAAATTATAACTGTCCGTTATCAACGGATAGCCTGCAAGATCGGCTGTCATCTGTTCATCCGAAAGCGCTGCCTCCGTCTCCGCCGTCATTTCCTGCGTATAATCCGAGGAATGTTCCATAGATTTATAATTCCACTCTGCGCTTCCATTATTAAGATTATAGATACAAACAAGATCAAAATCTCCCGTATAATTGCAGAATCCATTAGTCCATACAACCGTGATTTTCAGATTGTCAACCGGATCTGTTGCTGCACCGATCACTCCGGGATCAACCTTCTGGCTGTTGATCTTGATCTCCACAATACTGTCCTCGCTAAATTCGGCATAAGTATTGTCAAACCAATCATCCGGCGTATAATCATAATAAGATACCCTATTGACCAAGAAATCCTTCACTTGATCCTGCGTCACTTCTGCCAACGGCGTAATCAACGATTCTTCATCTTCATCCATGGAAAAATCTTTCATTACCCATTTGCCATCTGAATATTTGCAGTCAACGACATAATAATAAACATACTTCAAAGTATCTGTCTCTGTTGTCACTTCGACTTTCAGTTCGGTACGCTCCTTGGACTCCTCATTATCATCCCTGTCATTGATGACAAATGATGTCACATCTCCGGGGATCCCCGCCTCATCCATCAGATCCTCAAGAAGATCATCCGTAAAATCATTTCCCGTAGTATCCTCTTCCGCATCGTAAATATTTTCTCCCGTTGCCTCCGGCAGCTTCTTTAACGGATTGCCACATGCTGTAAGTCCAACGCACAGACATGCTATGATTCCCATTAACCATACCTTTTTTCTCATAATGTACTCCTCCTCATTTTTAACTCCTAGTAAATCAACAAAAAATCTGCAGTGCTTTCGCGTACAGTATACCCTATTGCCCTACAAAATGCAACATCATCCCCTGATGATCGCCCCAGAGGCTCTTGATGCGAATCCCTGCATTCATCAATGTTTCCCCATACAATGAAGCACTGCCAAACGGCGTATCCTCTCCGCTTTCCATATCATAACGGAAAATATCATACTTTTTATCCGATGACAGACCTTTGCAGGAAAAAATTCTGGAATGGCAGTTTGGCTGCCGCAATACCTGAATATAAATCAGCAGCGCTTCGGTCTTTTCTTTATTTACTATCATATAACAATCCCACTCGTGATTGTCCGCATAGGAAGCGATCCGGTAATAATCCCCCTGACTGATCAGCATATGGAACTTATGATACATCTTCACCTGCTTTGGAATCATATTCCGGTCTTCTTCCGGTATCTTAGTAATATCCAGTTCATATCCAAAGGTTCCTGTAAGCGCCACATAGCCTCTTGTCTCAAAGGGTGTCGTCCTGCCCACCGCATGATTCGGGCAGTCACTGACATGCGCCCCCATACAGGAAAGCGGATAGATCAGCGCCGTCCCTTCCTGAATCATCAGACGCTCGATAGCATCCGTATCATCGGAACACCATATCTGCGGGCTGTAATACAGCATGCCCGGATCAAATCTCGCGCCGCCACCGGAACAATTCTCCAATAACAGATCCGGAAACTTCGTCACAAGACGCTCCTGCAGTTCATAAACAGCCAGTACATAGCGATGGCACAGCTCGCCCATCCGGTCCGCCGGAAGATCAATACTTCCAAGATCAGCAAGCTGTCGGTTCATATCCCATTTTACATATTCAATATTTGCACTTTCCAGAATATTGCATAATCGTTCCCACACATACTCAACGATTTCTTGTCTGGTTAGATCTAAGACATACTGGCAGCGGCACAGCCCCGCCTCCCTTCCGGGAACGGCGATCGCCCAGTCAGGATGCGCGCGGTACAGATCAGAATCCGGTGAGATCATCTCCGGTTCAAACCAAATGCCAAATTTCATACCCAGTTTATTGACTTCTGACACAAGATACGAAAGTCCGCCTTTTAATTTATCTTCATTCACAAACCAGTCGCCCAAGGCACGGTTATCGTCGCAGCGGTTACCAAACCAACCGTCATCCATTACAAGCATCTCTATCCCCTGTTTTGATGCCTCCTTTGCAATGTCTAGCAGCTTCTCCGTTGTAAAATCAAAATACGTCGCTTCCCAGTTATTGATCAGGATAGGGCGCTTCCGATCCTTGTAGCTGCTTCTGATCAGATGATTACGATACAAGTCATGATAACATCTTGTCATATCCCCAAGACCATGGGCGGAATAAGTGAGAATCACTTCCGGCGCGGTAAATGCTTCTCCCGGCAGCAGTTTCCAGCAAAAATCGCTGCCGTTAATTCCCATCATAGCACGGATATTGTCAAACTGACCTCGATAGACCAGTCCTGTAAAATTGCCAGAATAGACAAAATGAAGACCATATACCTCGCCTTCCTCCTGCGTCGCCCCCTTGGTCAGCAATCCCAAAAACGGGTGATGCTGATGAGACGACTCGCCGCGGACGGAAGATACACCCTGAAAACCGTACCCCACGGGATTACGCTGAATATGGCGCTCTCTGGCCCACGATCCATGCAGCGTCAGCAATTCAAAATCTTTATTATCCATATCAAGACAAGCGGAAAGCACTTTGGTCAGATAGATTTCCTCACTGCCTTCATTGATCACCCTGACGCTTCTTGCAATCCCATCATTATCCGAAAATGTACTATAATACAATTCGACTTTCAGAGAGAGTACCCTATCCTCCAGAAACAGGCAGAGTGTCTCACAATCCTCTTCTGTTCCAAAGGTTGCGGGAAGACCTTCCAGTTTTGGCTTCCCCTTTTGCAGTTTATATCCGACATAGGAAAGCTCCAACGCTGTATGCCCTGCTCTGGTTCGCACTTCCATACAGTCTTCCCTGAAATCACCTATCCCGTGCGTCGGGTATTCCATAGGAAAAGAATCTAAAAAACTAAGCTTATCCCTTTTATTCACTGACGGAACATAAGGCGGCTCATCAATCCTAAGAAGATACGGCAGTTCAACATCCCGTATCCTCTTCCCATAATACATATGTCCCACATAACCGCCACAGGCAGACGAACCTCCGTGGGAAGGTACTTCTTTGCTAACGACCGTGTCAGCGCTGCTGCCATCCGTCGGATCAGCCGCATCTACGACGCCGATCAAATAAGAAGTATTCGGTGTATTAATGCCAAATACCCGTTCTTTTTCATGATATATAATCCCCATGATTTCTGTTCCCCTTTATCCGCTAATATACTTTTGTTCTTATCTCCGTCCCTTCCGGTTCTTCTTCCTATCTTTCTTTCTGCCTCCCGACGAAACCTGATGGCCTGTCGCCTCTGTCAGTTTTTCTTCGTCATCGTCACTCTGAGTCTGCTCCGAATCGGATGTTTCAACCGATTGATCCTGTAGCTGCATCTGCCCGGATCCTTCAGCCGATTGTTCCGGCAGTGTTTCCGACATAGAAGTTTCTGCAGACTGTTCTGACAGCGTTCCCATATTGCGTTCCTGAACCGTCTTTTTGATCTGTCCAAGAACCTCCTGTATCGCCTTTTCCTCGTCAAATTCTTCTTCTATCGGTTCTGTCTGTACTATTTCATCCGGCTCTTCTATCCCGCGGGTATTCTCCTCTGTCAGTTCCGGTTCCTTCGTCCCCTGAGTGTCCTCCCTTACTGATTCCGGTTTTTCCGTCTCTTGAACGACCTTCCCTGTCAATTCTTCTGTTATATACACTGGCATCTCCGGCTGTTCTATGGTCTGTATTGCCTCTGCAGGTTTTTCCACCTGCTCCGTCCCAGTTTCTTTATTCGTCAAATCATTGCCACCATCTACTGCAGATACCGCGACTTCACTTTCCACTGTCTCCAAAGCAGTTTCCGGAGATACTTCCCCATTCACCACTGAAAGCACCGCTTTCGACTCCTCCAGATCCATATAGGAATCCTGCAGGCAGGTAACCGTCAACTGGTTTGCCAGAGCTGCCGCATCCACAATCTCACCACGAAAGATATCTTTCTTCTCCAAGACCACTTCATAATTAAATCCCGGTGTCATATGAAATGCATTGTCGCTAAAGATTCCGTCCGCATCCTTTAAATCCAAAAACACATAAGGAGCGAACGCATCTGTCGTCAAAATGATCCGAAACAGTTCCTCTTCTTCTACAATCTCCCGACTGATCCGGGCAGGCTTCAGCGAAAGATGTTTATAAGGCACAAACGTCTCCGCCTCTACCTGGATGATGCCATCTCCATAGATAAATACCGCTTCCGCGTATATATTACGTTCCCCGTACTTTTCTATCATCCTTGTAGCATCGCAGGTCTCAAATACCGCAACTTTGCCATGATAGCTTCGTTTACTCTCCGTATGACGGGACAGTTCCTTCCCATCCATATCCCACAGCAGCAGTTCCAGCTTACAGTTGACGTCCGTAAGACTTCCATTATCTACATAGGCCGTCAGCTTATTACCTTCCTTCCGGATGCTTCCGGCGATAGGCGCATAAAAACGTCTTGCCATATAATGCAGCGCCTTCCAACGTCCAAAATAATCAATACTGGACCAGGACACCACCGGCCAGTTGTCATTCATCTGCCAGTACAGGGTGCCCATGCATCTGCCACGATTCTGTCTGAAATGTTCCACCCCAAACTTGATTGCCATTCCCTGCAATATCTGGCTGACATAGAGCAGGCTTTCAAAATCCTTTGGATAAAGAAAATTTTCTGACAGATAATATAAGATCTTTCCATTTGCCCAACCATTTTTCTGGTGACTTTCCATAACTGGCGAAAAAATATTACGGTCTTCCGGCTCCGTGAAGGTTCTGATCGTCTTCATGGAGGGAATCGATTGAAAACCAAATTCTGATAAAAAGCGGAAATAATGCTCCTTGTAGTCCTCAAACGGCTTCTGACCGTGCCATACATCCCAATAATGCGCATCTCCGCGGTTTTCATCGTCCGGCGCGTCAAAGCAGCCGCCCGATGACGGAGACGAAGGCCAGTAAAATGTTTCTCCGTCTGCTTCCTTTACCGTCTTTGGCAGGAGATATTCAAAGATCTTGATATAATCCGCCCGCAGCGCAGGCTTTTCCTTCTGAAAATCAGGCCAGTGACTCCAACCGGATTCAATCTCATTGTTACCACACCAAAGTCCAAGACAGGCGTGATGGCGCAGCCTCTCGACATTATCCCGCGCTTCCGCGACAATATTCTCCTCCAGCTCCGGTGTCAGCTCATATACATTGCAGGCATACATCAGATCCTGCCAGACAATGATGCCATACTCATCACAAAGGTCATAAAAATCATCGGAAGGATAATAACCGCCGCCCCATACCCTTAAGCAGTTATAATTCGCGCGCGCCGCACTGTCTACCAGCATCGTAAGACGTTCTTTCGTGATCCTTGAATAGATACAATCCTCCGGGATATAATCCGCGCCCATGGCAAAGATCTTCACTCCATTGACACAGAAAGCAAATTCCTCTCCGAATTCATCTTCTTTTTGAGAAACTGTCAGTGTACGCAGACCGATCCGCATCGTCTTCTCATCATAAAGATAATCCGCTTTCTTGATTCGGATGGTAATCGTATATAAGGGATGCTCACCGATGCCATTCGGCCACCAAAGCTCCGGGTGCTCGACCATAATCTGTATCTTATTTTCTCCATAAGATGTGATTGCGCCGTTTCCTTCCGGCATCCTTGTCAGAACCGAGACCGGCTTCTGTCCGGTCATCTGAACTTCGATCTCCACGGGAATATTATCAAACATCTGCAGAACCGGATCGATCGTCACCATGACTCCCTCCCGCCGATGCTCCTGACTAATACGAATATCCTTGATCCTCGCTTTGGAATAGCTGTGCAGCTCTACACTTCGGAAAATCCCGGCATCAGGAAGCTGTGGACCCCAGTCCCAGCCAAACATGGAATGTGCCTTTCTAAGATACTGGTTTCCCCTAATGGCGCCGCAGGCAGTATAATCAATCTCTTTTCCCTTTTCAGGTTTATAGTTCTTAAGATACGCCAGTGGTGAATGTAATATCACCCGAAGTTCATTGGCTCCCAAGCGGACCTGCTGTTTTACACTGAAACGGAAGGTTCTGTGCATATCAGAAGTAGACGCAAGAAGTCTGCCGTTTAGATAGATCTCCGCCAGCGTATCCAGTCCGTAAAATACCAACTCGATCATATCCTCCTGCATATGCGCGCCGCTGACAGAAAAATTGCAGAAAAACTCATAATCCTTTTCAAATAACGCTAGGGTATCTTTTTCGTTCTCCCGATAATACGGATCCTCCATCACACCCGCGTCAAGCAGCACAGACATCACCGATCCCGGTACCGTTGTATCATAAATCTTGCCGGAAGCAGCTTTCATCTTCCAACCGGCTTCATTTAAACTTTCCTTTATCATACGTTTTTCCTCTCTATGACCTTTTTCCTGCAAAAGTTACTATCACTTCGCGGAAAGAAAAGCAAACGGATCTTTCGAATCCGCCTGCAGAAAATTCATCATCAGATATGCCATCCTCAAAGAGACTTTTTCTTCCGTCAGAATCCGGCTGACTTCCTGTTTATCTGCCAGCAAAACTCTGATCGACTCCGTATCCTCTAATTTCTGCCGATTCCACACTCCGCTTGCATAACCAAATACCACCTGACATGCCTCGTCCGTATATCCTGCCCCCATATAAAACGGTCTGCGGTAATATTCTGCTCCCCCTTTATATACTTCCAAGGAAAACCCCGTCTCCTCCTGCATCTCTCTGATGGCCGCCTGCGACGCATCCTCTCCAACATCAATCAGACCCGCCGGCAATTCATATATCATATCTCCCACCGGATAACGATACTGCCTGATCAGCACGATCTTGTCCGGTTCCTCCTTCCAAATGGGATAAATGACCACACCTTCCGCCTTTGTGCTTCCTGTCACTGCCTTAATACTATCTTTGGAATTTCTGGACGCAAAATAATAGTCAAATGTTTTTCCCGAATCAGTCATCGCGTCCATATGATAAAAATTGAGATATTTATTCTGAAATAACGACTGAATATCCTTATATTTTTTCATTTGCTTTCTCCGCTTTTCAGAGAATCCAGATATTTCTGATATTCGTCTACCATAAGGTAACGATTATCCAGTGTTTTTAACACATCTTTAATCTGAAACTGCTCAAATGTTTTTCCATCCGCAAGATTATAAATCTGATTGCTGCTAAAATTGAGCACAAACGGCCGGAGGATATCATCATCATTTTCTGTCAGTACAATTCCCTTCTCACCATTCGTAAATTGAACACTGCATCCGGGCGGCACAAGGTGGATCACCTGCGACAACACTTTGACAACCTGTGAATTCATCTGATTCTTAGGGTGCTTTAAATACTGGTAAGCAGCAATATCCGACTGCGGTTCCTCTCCATATTTCATCGCGGTCAGCTCATCAAAATAATATGCCACCTTTAAGATCTCTGTCTCAAGATTGTTTTTCGTCAGCATCTTGCCGGCTTCCAGCGTTTTAATCTCCCTCAGGGTCTTGATAAACGTCTGTGTATTCCGAAGGACTTCATGATTGATATTTCCATTGTCCTTTAGCATTAAATAGCCGTTTTCCAGACATAAAAATACCGTTTCTTTCTCTTCCTCCGTTAAATCAGCCACCGATTTCTGGGCAATATTTTCTGACAGTTTGAGTCTCCCAATATCGTGTAAAAGCGCCGTCATAACAATAGACCTCTGTCTTGCAAGACTGATATTCATTTTGCCTGCAATCGCGGCCGCTAAAATCGCGACATTCAGGGAATGTTTATAGACCATATCCTGTCTGCTCCGCAGATTCTGCATAAAGGTAAACTTCTCGTCTTTCACAGAAAACTTCGCTAAGATCTCCTGTGAGAGCTGGTTTAGCTTCTGCGGCGCTTCACCATTTAAAATATTTTCAATAATCTCCTGTAAAACAAAAACGGACATCGTCTGAAAACGTTCAAACTCACGATCGTCCTCTGTCATTGGCGGCAGAGGCTCCGCCGGCTCTAAAACATAGATACCGATCAGTTCAAAATTACGGACGCTGCTGATACCCTGCGGCGTCAACTTGGTATCGCGTTCATAAAGCATGACACCCTTTTTGTTAAAGATCGGCCTTGCAAGCCGCATCCCCGGTTTTAAATTCTCTGTTGGGACAAACTTCATTTGGTAACCTCCATACTATCTCTATTTTCCTCAGTTTATATTGCATTGCTGATTGAAAAATAAGATATCAATCTTATTTTTCAATCTAACCCCATGTCAACAAATTCTGCCCACACCATCCGTCATTTCATATGCGGGATGCCGCATAATGTCTTATAAAAGACCGACATCATTAAATGATCCAGAACCATATGAAGATCCTCTGTAATCTGCATGCTGTTCACCGGCACATGCAGAGAGATATCGGAGAGCTCCTTCAGTTTTCCTCCGTCATAACCTGTCAGTCCAATCACCTTACAGTTCTGTTCTCTGGCATATGCCACCGCATTCAGCACGTTCCGGGAATTACCGCTTCCTGAAATAGCGATCACAATATCGTCCGGCTTCAACTTACCGGTAAGCTGAAAACGGAATACCTCGTCAAAACTGATATCATTGGCAATCGCCATAACCGTCGCTATATTGTCATTCAGGCACTGGAACCGAAATTTCTTCACCGTATGCTCTGAAATTCCTTTATTAAAATCATTCTGGAAATGAGATGCCGTCGCGGAACTGCCGCCATTACCAAAAATATAGATACTGCCTTCCTTTTGCAACGTATCATGCAGAAGATTTAACGCGTCATTGATAGCTTCTACATCCATTTTCTCTAGTACTTCTATCTCTTCACGGATATAATCTTTAATCTCCTCACGATAATCCATTACTTTTCGGATTCCTTTCTTAAAATTACTATATATAATTTTATCACAAGTGTATTTTTGATTCCACTTTATTTTAAAAAAAGTTAATTTTTTTCGAGCATATTTTTCAATGTATTTTAATAATTCAGTATGCTATAATAGGATTATGAATGAAAAAGTATTACGTATTCTGGAATTTGAAAAAATTACCGACATACTTGCCGGATACGCCGGAAGCGAACCTGCCAAAAACATGTGTGGCAGGCTTCGTCCCTCTTCCAATCCGGAATGGATCGAACGTGCACAATCCGAAACGGAAGCTGCATTGAAACGGCTATTTGTAAATGACCGTTTATCTTTTGGTGCCAACAAAGACATCCGTGGGATCATCAAAGATCTGAAGGTAGGAAGAACATTGTCTGCCACAGAACTACTGAATATCGCGCGGATTTTGGAGTGCAGCGGCAACATCAGGGAGTATGGTACAAAGGATCGGACTGATACGCCCTCCGACGTTCTGGAAGATTACTTTTTAAAACTGGATCCGATTCCATCGCTTTCCAAAGAGATCTTCCGCTGCATCATCTCCGAAGATGAGATCAGCAGCAACGCCAGCAGCGAGCTTGCTTCCATCCGCAAGTCCTATGGCGTTATCAACGGACGGATTCATACCCAGTTAAATTCCATGGTGAACTCTACGTACCGCACCTATCTGCAGGATGCTGTGGTTACCATGCGGAATAATCGTTACTGTCTGCCCGTTAAAACCGAATATAAAAACCAAGTGCCCGGCATGATCCATGACCAGTCTTCCACCGGCTCCACGATATTTATAGAGCCTGCCGCAGTCGTGAATCTGAATAACCAACTGCGCGAGCTGGAGATCAGGGAACAGGAAGAAATCGAACGCATCCTTGCTTCCCTCAGCGGCATGTGTGCCGGTTATGCTGATGAGATCGCCGAAGATCAAAAAACTTTGACCCTGCTGGATTTTGTTTTCGCCAAAGCATCCTATGCCTTGAAAACAAACGCCACACGTCCCATATTTAATGATGACCGCATCATCAAACTCCGTCAAGCAAGACATCCTCTGCTGGACGCTTCCAAAGCGATTCCGATCGATGTACGCCTCGGCGAGGATTTTGACCTTCTGGTCATTACTGGGCCCAATACCGGCGGTAAGACCGTCACTTTGAAGACCGTAGGGCTTTTGACCCTGATGGGGCAGTCGGGACTTCATATCCCGGCGCTGGATCGGTCGATGCTGTCTATATTTAAGGAAGTGTACACAGATATCGGGGATGAACAGAGTATCGAGCAGAGTCTCAGTACCTTTTCCTCCCATATGACAAATATCGTTGATATTCTGAAACGGGCTGACGGCTCCTGTCTGTGTCTTTTTGATGAACTCGGAGCCGGCACCGATCCCACGGAAGGCGCCGCGCTTGCGATCTCTATCCTGAACCATCTGCATGACAGAGGCGTCCGCTCCATGGCAACAACTCATTATAGCGAACTGAAGATCTATGCGCTTTCCACAGATTTTGTAGAAAACGCCAGCTGTGAATTTGATGTAGAATCCCTGCGCCCTACCTACCGGTTGTTGATCGGAATCCCCGGCAAGAGCAATGCATTTGCTATTTCCAAAAAATTAGGTCTGCCGGATCTTATCATCGAGGACGCGAAACAGCATATCAGCAAGGAAGAAGAAAGTTTTGAAAATGTGATCTCAGACTTAGAGGCACAACGGATCCGGATCGAAAAGGAACAGGAAGAAATCATCTCCTATAAAAAAGAGATTGAAGATCTGAAATCCGTGATAGAAGCAAAGCAGGAAAAACTGGAAGACCAACGGGACAGGATCTTACGGGAAGCACGGGAGGAAGCGCGAGATATCCTGAAAGAAGCAAAGGATATCGCGGATGAAACGATTCGCGCTTTCCAGAAGCAGGGCGGTCAGATGAAGATCCAGACAATGGAGAAAAAACGACAGAATGTCCGCCAAAAAATCGCAGAAAAGGACGCTTCTCTGGCAGTCAAAGAGCAGGCTAAGATCTCCGGACAGCCGCTTAGCGAAAAAGAGGCTCTTCCCGGAATCCCTGTCAAGATCAAATCCATGAACCTGACAGGAACCATTACCGTCCGTCCGGACAGCCGCGGATATGTAAGCGTTCAATGCGGAATCATCACCTCTAAGGTGCATGTATCCGACCTTTTAAAAGCGGATCCTGAGGAACCAGTCAAACAGACTTCTTCCTCCAAGACTTCCGGCAAAGCTTCCAAATATCATCCGCAAAACCATTCCAATCCGTCTTCCGGAAATGGCAGGATGGATATATCCAAAGTCTCCAATATGTCAGCGGAGATCAATGTCATCGGCATGACTGTAGATGAAGCAGTTGCGAGAATTGACAAACATATTGATGATGCCTATCTCTGCCATCTGCCAAGCATCCGCATTATCCATGGCAAAGGCACCGGAGCTTTGCGAAAAGGCATCCATAACTATCTAAACGGCTGCCCTTATATCAAAACGTATCATCTCGCGCAGCCGGGCGAGGGAGACGCGGGTGTTACGGTCGTGGAATTTTAAGTGGGCGCAATTGCCAAAAAATGACAATAAATATGGAGGAACCCGAGTGAGTACAAAACAAAAAATATTAATTGTAGACGATGATGCCAATATTGCGGAGCTGATCAGCCTTTACCTGACGAAAGAATGTTTTGAAACGAAGATCGTCGGAGACGGTGAATCCGCGCTTGCAGCCGTGACTTCTTTTGACCCTAACATCATCTTGTTGGATCTGATGCTGCCGGGCATCGACGGATATCAGGTCTGCCGTGAGGTCCGCGCGAAATCCTCCACCCCCATCATCATGCTTTCCGCCAAAGGGGAGGTATTTGACAAGGTTCTCGGACTGGAACTGGGAGCAGATGATTATATGGAAAAACCTTTTGATTCCAAAGAACTGGTTGCCAGAGTCAAGGCAGTCCTTAGGCGTTATAAACCGTCTGCCGCGCCTGCAGCACAACAGTCATCCGATTCGCAGGAAGTACAATACCCGGATCTTACCATTAACCGGACCAATTATACTGTAGTCTATATGAACCACAAGGTCGAGATGCCGCCAAAGGAACTGGAACTCTTATACTTTCTTGCTGCCTCTCCAAACCACGTATTTACCAGAGAACAACTTTTGGACCAGATCTGGGGATATGAATATGCCGGCGATACACGTACGGTAGATGTACATATCAAACGGTTAAGAGAAAAGATCAAGGATCACAACGCTTGGAAGATCACAACCATCTGGGGGATCGGTTATAAATTTGAAACTCTAACATAAAAGGAATCTACGACAGCCACTATGCGGAAAACTTTATATTTTAAGTTAATAATTGCATATCTTATCTTTGCCTTTTTTGGCTTTGTGGTCGTTACCACATTTATGCAGGAAATGGTGGTGGATCAATGTTTAAAACGTAAGGCGGGCGAGCTTTATCAAACCGCTGCAATCATTGCGGAAACTTATGGCATTGATCTATACCAGAACCAGACCTCACTTGTCACGGCAAAAGAACAAATTGATCTGCTTGCGCAGATGGACAATACAACGATCTGGATCATCAATCCTTCGGGCATTATTGTTTTAGATTCTTCCACGCCCATCAATATTGATTCACCGGCTGTGATCGAAGGCTTTGATCCGACAGCCACGTCCGGATCTTATTATTCGCTGGGCAATTTCTATGGCTGCTTTGAACAAGAGCAGCTTACCGTATCCGTCCCCATTACTTCCGGATATACGGTACACGGTTATATCATTATTCATTATGAAACATCCCTGTTGCAAAACGAAAGTAACAATTTTTTAAATATTGACTATCTGATGCTGGGCGTGATTCTCCTTCTTTCCCTGATCATCCTGATCTTTTTTTCGGAGATGGTATATATCCCTCTACGTAAGATTATCACCGCAACAGAGCAGTATGCAAGCGGCAACCTTCATTATGAGATACAGGTGGAAAGTGAAGACGAGATCGGATACCTTGCCGCCTCCCTGTCCTATATGGCTTCCGAACTGGCCAGAGGAGAAGATAACCAGAAACATATCGTAGCCAATGTGTCCCATGATTTCCGCTCTCCCCTGACCTCTATCAAGGGGTACCTGGAAGCCATGCAGGACGGCACAATCCCCGTGGAAATGTATCCAAAATATATTGATATCGTCATTAATGAATCCGACCGTCTGATCAAACTGACCAATAGTTTACTGACGCTGAATAATTTAAATACTCAGGGAATGATTTTGGAAAAAACAAATTTCGATATCAATAGCGTGATCCGGCGGACCGTATCTACTTTTGAGGGAAAATGCCGCGAGAAAAATATCGGCATTGAACTGACTCTGACCGGAGAACGATTTTTTGTCTATGCGGATCTGACCAAAGTACAGCAGGTAATCTACAATCTGCTGGACAATGCGATCAAATTCAGCCATAGAAAATCTCTCATTAAGATAGAAACAACGGAAAAGCACAATAAAATATTTGTTTCCGTCAAGGACAGCGGCATCGGCATCCCAAAGGACAGTATCCATCTTGTCTGGGACCGCTTTTATAAAACCGATATTTCCCGTGGAAAGGATAAAAAGGGGACAGGTCTGGGGCTTTCAATTACCCGCGAGATCATCCGCGCCCATGGGGAGAATATCAACGTTATCAGTACGGAAGGCGTCGGATCAGAATTTATCTTTTCCCTGCCGATCTCGGCGGAGATAGAAACTGAAGATAATGAAATATAAAGTAACAATTTAAAAAGGAATGATAACTATGAATATTGTACTTCACGAGCCGGAGATTCCGGCAAATACAGGAAATATCGGACGAACCTGCGTTGCGACAGGAACGAAGCTGCACCTGATCGAACCGCTTGGCTTTAAAATCGGAGAAAAGGAGTTGAAACGTGCCGGTCTGGATTACTGGGAACACCTGAATTATGAATGTTACTCTGATTTTGAGGATTTTCTTTCCAAAAATCCCCATGCAAAGATCTATATGGCAACTACAAAGGCACACAAAACTTATGCAGAGGTTTCTTTTGGCACGGATGATTATATCATGTTCGGCAAGGAAAGCGCCGGTATCCCCGAAGAGATCCTTGTAGAAAATGAAGACAACTGCATTCGTATCCCGATGCTTAGTGAGATACGGTCCCTGAATCTTTCCAATGCGGTCAGTATCGTACTTTATGAAGCCCTCCGACAGAATCACTTTATTGATTTCCAGAAGGAAGGGGAGCTACACCGGCTGCAGTGGAAACACCTCAAATAAATTAAGCATCTCATATTTATTTCAAATTTAGCACATAAATCTGGTCATTGGCAATCCGGGAAGTTGCCCGATACGGTCTTGCTGCGGATTCAAACAATATATAGAATCCGTCAGACGCCGCCAGTATCTGTTCAGCACCCTCCGGCAGCACATGTCTTTCCAATGGTTCTGCATAAACTGCAGTCTCATCACGATATTCATATTTTAACAAATAAGCGTCTGCCATCTGCCAGCCCTGACTAAGATACATATAGGTTAACCCTGTTGCTTCATCCGTACTAAAAGTCACGCCCTGAATACGTTCCGGAATCACCGCCGTCGATATCAGCTGCGGATTTCCCGCATCGGAAATATCATAACAGTTTAGGCAGCCGGCAGCGCCATCCACATAAGAGCCTACATACAACCTGTCCCCATTGACGCCGAGGAAACTTGCTACCTTAGATCCGTTGTGGTTCAAAAGACCTGCATCAAAGGAAACAATGGCATCTCCTGTCAGACTCCCATCCGATACTGCAGCCCAGGGAGCCGCCCATACCGTCCCTGCTTCTCCTGTCATCCAGAGCAGATCGCGCGCGCCATCATAAGCAATGCCGCCCATATGCGCCTTTGTCCCCGTATCCACGATACTCTGTAGATGCCCGTTTTGGTCAGTAATATAAAGGATACTGTTCTGTCCTGATCTACTGTATGCCGAGACTACCAGACTGCCATCACCTGCCAATGTCAGCCCCTGCCACACCATGTCTTCACATTCCTGCGGAAGCTCCGGTTCATAAAGTCCCGGCAATGTGATTGATCGCGCATAATTATCCGTTATAAAAGAATATGCCTGATATCTTATCACCTTCATCAATCCGGAGTAATTGGTCACGATCCCATCAGCACCCGCCGTCTTCGCAGCGATAAGCTCTTCCGGCGTGTCCACCGTCCAGATATACGCCGTCGATCCGGATGCATGAATCGCCTCTATAATCTCTTTTGTTGCGATCTGCGTATACAATCCATAATACTCCGCCGGATACTGCTCCGTCAGTGTGGCATCCACATAAGAACTATTGTATATATTGAATAATATCTTAACATCCGGATTTATCTCCTTAAAACGTTCCAAATATTCATAGCGGAAAGAGGCAAAAACACACCGATCCAGCAGACCATACTGCTCCACTTCCCCAAGCACTTCTTCTACAAAACCATCCACATCCCCTATATCTTTTAGTTCCAAATAAAGCCTGCAATCGGAATCACTAAGCAGTAGCAACAATTCTTCAAGCGTCGGGATCCGTACGCCTTCATACGCACTGTCAAACCAGCCGCCGGCATCCATCGCAGTCAATTCCTCATAGGTATAATCCGAAACAACGCCTTCTACACCTGTAATACGCATAAGATCATTATCATGGAACAAAACCAGCCGCCCGTCTTTTGTCATCTGAACATCTGTTTCAATATAATCGACGCCGATATCAAGCGCGCCCTCAAAAGCTGGCATCGTATTCTCAGGAAATTCCGAAGAATATCCACGATGGGCAATCAATGTCAATCCCTGTTCCTCCCAGTCCGGCTGTTCGGGCATTCCCAATCCGCCAGCATTTTCCGCACGCCATATTGCCGGATCCGAAGTTTCTTCCACCGGATCCGATACCGCTCCTGATTCAGTAATTTCCGGTGTCTGTTCCGAATCCACGACCGCATCCTGTTCAGTAATTTCCGGTGTCTGTCCCGAATCCACGACCGCATCCTGTTGTGACTGTATCCGCAATGCACGGACACGGAATGCCGCGGTCAGGGAACCTATCACAAAAAGAAAAGCAAAGACTACGATCCAGACAGCAATCAACCTTTTTCTTTCATGTATCACGCTTTTTTGTTCTACGCTTGCAAAAACCATTGGCCAGATAACCATAATAAACAAAGCCAATGCCATATTAGCAAAAAATCCCGCATATTTAGCCCTCATAAAAAGGGTCAAAAACGGTGGCAGAATCTTTTGGATCGCAATGATCAAAAGTGCGCCACAGCTAAAACGAACAAACTTAATAACTGGCTTACCGTCCGTGGAGAAGGATATCCATCTGCGTTCCGCCAGCCAGCCCAGCAAAAATCCCATTCCTGCTCCCGCATTGGAAAGACATCCCACTTTTAACATTGGCAGAAAACACAGCACACATCCGGCTACACATACGATAAGATCCCTGTTCTTTCCTGCTTCCACCCAGTCCAGAATACGATCCAAAAGGAAAAGCAGGATTATGCCGATCACAAACGCCCCCGCTACATCCCATGACGTGTGTACGCCCAGATAGTTTCTTGAAAACATAATAAGCGCAAGCAGTCCCCAAAGAACTATGCTTACACCGCGATGCTTCCTTGCTGACAGAGCTGCGCTTCCATAAACTGCCGTCGCCCTTGTCGTATGGCCGCTCGGAAAGGAATAACCGGAGGCTGCCGGAAGCGCCGCCTCAACCGGATGGATCCTCTCATCCCTCACCCAGGGACGTTCCACCTTGCATACAGCTTTTAAAAATTGATTCAACGTACACGCAAGCGCCACGTTACACGCCATAAGCTGTCCTGTTCTTTTATGGATACACCAATAAACGGCCGCCATTATCAAAAATGTGACCGTTCCTTCCGCAAGAACCGTAATCTGTTGCATAAATCCATCAAATACACCGCCAAGCATCTCCCGGATTGTCTGTAAAAGAAGAAGATATGTGATATGCATTGAAGATAACTCCTTTAACTTTAACCTAAACATTAAAAATAATAGATATCAGCAACTATCGTTAAATTTACTCTATTAAACCTTTCTCTGTTTGGGTATTTATAATTATCATTTTATAACATTACCATACTTCTATATCCGAATTAAAATAATGAGATGGTTTCCTTACAGACATTCTTGGAAACTCCATATAATTATGATATCGCATGGCATTAAGCTGGGCATCATAATCTGAAGGCACCCTAACTTCCATATCATAAAACGGCATGTCTTTTCCCTCACCAAAATGTTTTTTTGGATATTTGAGTTCAATACAACGAATTGCGCATGAATCCATAATATAATTTTGGCAATTTTTATTGCGATTAGCGCTTTGGGCTAACAAATCATAGCAAAATGTCAGAAATTTTAATGGCATGAATTTCCCTATAGAATGAATAATTTTCATTAATCTGATCGTTCCATCTGAAACAATTACCTTATATTCGTCATAATCAATGTTAGCACGATGTCCCATACACAAATTATATATTCCCTTCATTATGTTAATAATCAACATATGAACCTTTTCATTTTCGTGAGCATTATCCATTACATAAATATCTATAAACATTCTATTTTCCACATCAGCCTTAGCTTTTCCATATATTTTATCAAAACATTTCGTTGGTAAATATTCTTTCATATAAAAAAGCCTTGGCATGAAGTCAAGAAACGCTCCCCCACCCAAATTATCATAATCAAGAAACATAAAAGTTTTATTTTCTTTTGACCATTCTTTTTTAGCAATTTTCCTTAGCTTTTTGAAATCTTCCCTTGGCATCGCAATATCAATATCATCATCCCAAGGAATCATACCCTGATGTCGTACAACTCCAATCAATGAACCACATATAATATAATAATGCAACTTGTTCTTCCGACATACTCGATCAAATTCCTTCATTAAAGTTTTTAAAATTCGGTGAGCATTCTTCAAATATTCTCTTTCTCCTTTTGAAGAAATAGCAAATTCCTCCAGCAAAGATATTTCATTACAATAAAGAAGTGTACGATAATTGAAACGGCTATCCATCTCCAATAATTGTTCTTTTATATCTGAATAATTCTTATTACAAATAAGATCTAATATATCC
>JAIDPF010000038.1 GCA_029062895.1 Lachnospiraceae bacterium | reverse complement strand
CAATCTCATTTATAGTAGTATTTATAATAGCATTTAAAGTTTAGATTATTGTAAAGCATTATTAAATTTATTCCCTTTTCAGAAAAACATTCCCACTGCTCAGAATTTGAAATACAATGCATATTCTTAAACATAATTACGGAATTTGTACTCACCTGACAATTCTTTAAACTGTAATTTTATTGATTATATGCCTCTTTACTTACTGGATACAATTCTAATTCCCAATCCTCGAATGGCTTGTCAAGACTATAATCAGGTTTGAAATATCTTCGGATATATTCCGCGGCTCTTCTTTCACAATATTTATAATTTAAGACATTTCCCTCATTATCTAATTCAATGTTATTCATAAATATAGAAAATGCCTGCTCCATGCAACTGCTATCTTCATCTAATTCGCTCAAATAATCAATTCCCTCTAGGATAGGATATCCTAATGTCCCATGTACAAACCAATACGAAAATTGTCTTACTGCACCAGATAAATAATTACTTACTTTCATATTGCAAACTCTCCTGTAAATCCTGATTAATGTATATTTATAAGCTCGTTTTACCTGAGTACCCAATCCCGAAAAGAGAGTTAAATTATATAATATGGTATTTTTCTGTAAATTGGCCTAGGAGGTTTACATAACCTGCGATTCATTGATTCATGTTCCAAAAATGATTTCATTTATGATGTTTTTGGAACATGAATCAATGAATAAAGAGTTATGTAAACCGGTCTCCAAATTTTCCCTTTTCCAACATGGTTTTGCAGTTACCTATTTTATGACTCCAGATATGACCCTGTCCAGTCCTGCATAATCCTTAACGCCACGGACATCACCGCAGCCCTGATCCTCTAGCAGCGCTTTCACCGCATCACCCTGATCATACCCAATCTCAAAATAATACTTCCCGCCCGGAGCCAGCAGCTCTTTTGTCTCCTGCAGTATCCTTCGATAATACCTCAGCCCGTCCGCCCCTCCATCCAGAGCCAGCACGGGTTCATGATCCCTAACCTCCGGCATCAGTGTGGAGATCACATCACTTGCAATGTACGGTGGATTGGACACGATAATATCATAAACGCCCTTGCCACTTGTGGCAATGCCGTCCGTGGCAATGATACCTGCCGCCAGATCCGTCCGGATCAATTCTACATCCAGTCCAAGCTGTTTGGCATTTTTTCTTGCCGTTTCCAATGCTCCTTCTGAAATGTCAGTTGCCGTTCCCTGACAACCATTACCATATTTTAACAGGCTTAATATGATGCAACCGGAGCCCGTCCCGATCTCCAAAATCCTCTTTCCATCATATCCGTCCTTCATGATCGTCTCCACAAGGATCTCCGTATCCTGTCGTGGGATCAATACATTTTCATCTACATAAAAAGACAGCCCCATAAACTCCTGCTGATTGGTAAGATACTGTAGGGGGATATGATCAGCCCTATCGGAGATCATCCGCCGATAACATTCCGTATCCCCCTCTTCGACTTCCTGCATTCCGCGTAACAGCATATCATTCCGATCCGTACCACATACATACTCCAACAGCAGTCTGGCGTCCAGAGAAGCCTCCGCAATGCCTGCCTGTTGCAGCCGTACCATCCCTTCCTGATATAACGCGCGGTATTTCATCTTGAAACCATGTCCTTCTTTCTATCGGCCTGTTCTTTCTCTGCCGGCATATTCTTCCTTCCAAAACGTTTTTCCTCAAATGCCCGCCAGTCAAATACTGTTTCAATCGCGGCAATGGCTACCTCCACCATATCCGGATCCGGCTCCCTCGTCGTAACCTTCTGCAGCCACATACCCGGTGCGGAAATAATCCTTACAAAAAGATTGTCGCTTTTACCTGCAAGGCGAAGGATCTCATAAGAAATCCCTGCGATCACCGGAATCAGCAACAGCCGGTAAACAATCCTTAGGATGATGGAATCTGTCCGAATAAAGAAAAACAGAATGATGCTGATGCACATGACGATCAACATAAAGCTGGTTCCGCATCTTCTATGCAGTCTGGAACACCGCATGACATTGCGCACCGTAAGTTCCCTTCCACTCTCAATACAATTAATACACTTATGTTCCGCTCCATGATATTGATACAGCCGTCTAATATCCTTCATCAGCGAGATCAATAACACATACAAAACAAATATAAGAATCCTGACCACACCTTCAACGATGGCAATCAGGGAATCATTTAAGATCCATCTTGATACCAGTTCAGAGATCAGATATGGCAGAAACATAAACAATCCGATCGCCAGTAACATGGAAATACAGACCGTAAATCCCATGACGACATCTTCCGTCTTTTCTTTAAAAATCTTATTCAGAACGCCATCCCCTTTGGTCTCTTCCTCTTCTTCATAAAAAGATGCCGAATAAGTCAATGTCTTCATCCCCAGAATCAGGGAATCCACAAAATTGAAAACTCCTCTGACAAACGGGATTCTGCCGACTACGCCGCTGCTGATTGAACCGGAAATCTCCTGCCGGTCAACCGTGATCTTACCATTTGGAAGACGTACCGCCACCGCATAAGCATTTTTATTTTTCATCATAATTCCTTCCAGAACTGCCTGCCCGCCGATCCCGGAATAACACCTTTTTCTCTTCTTTGCCAAACTTCTGTCCCTGTTCCTTTCTTTTATCGCGCAGAGAACGCCGCGTCGGTCCGTAAGCGTTTCCCCTTTGCGGATATTAAGCACAAAAAAGGTTGAGATAATTTCTACCTCAACCTTCCCTTCTCATACCGCTATCCTATGCTTCGATTCCGTACTTCTTATTGAACTTATCAATACGTCCGCGAGCCTTAGTAGCCTTCTGCTGTCCTGTATAGAACGGATGGCATTTGGAACAAATTTCAACATGAATTTCCTTCTTTGTTGAGCCTGTTACAAATGTATTGCCACAGTTGCAGGTTACCGTTGCCTGATAATACTCAGGATGAAGTCCTTCTTTCATAATATTCACCTCTCTATACTCTATTCTTTTTAAGATCATACCAACCACAAAAATTACAGCTTGTTTATTGTAGCATAATATTATTTCCTATGCAAGCACTTTTTAAAAATGTATTTTTAATAAAAATGGGTTTTTAATAAAAATGTGTTTTTAAAAAAAATGTGTTTTTTTGACCATATGGACAAATTCCGCATTGTTTCTAGTTTTGGTAAACATATCCAATACTCTGTCAACCGCTTCTTCCGGGCGCACGCTGTTAAGCGCCTTACGGATAATGCTGATCGCTTCATATTCTTCTTCCGATAATAACAGATCTTCTCTTCGGGTACTTGACTTGGGAATATCGATCGCCGGAAAGATACGCCTTTCGGAAAGCTTACGATCAAGAACCATCTCCATATTACCTGTACCCTTAAATTCCTCATAAACCACATCATCCATCTTACTTCCGGTATCTACCAGCGCTGTCGCAAGGATCGTAAGACTGCCGCCCTCGCGCATATTTCTTGCCGCGCCAAAGAACCGTTTCGGCATATGTAATGCTGCCGGATCAAGACCACCGGAAAGAGTACGTCCGCTGGAAGGAATTACCTGATTATAAGCTCTGGTCAACCGCGTGATAGAATCCAACAGAATAATCACATCCTTCTTATATTCAACCAGGCGCCTTGCTCTCTCAATGACCATTTCGGAAACTCTTTTATGATGTTCCGGCGTCTCATCAAACGTGGAATAGATTACTTCAACATTCGGTCCTTCTACTTCCTCCTTCATATCCGTAACTTCCTCAGGACGCTCATCAATCAAAAGAATAATCATATGCATATTGGGATTGGATCTTTTCACTGATTTTGCGACATCTTTTAATAACGTTGTTTTACCGGCTTTCGGTGGTGATACGATCATTCCACGCTGTCCCTTGCCTACCGGACTGATCAAATCCATAATTCTCATGGAAATCGGCGCTCCCGGCGCTTCTAACTGTATCCGCTCATTCGGAAAAATGGGTGTCATATCTTCAAAATTGCACCGTTTGGACGCTTCATCCGGCAGAAGACTATTCACCGACTTCAGATACAACAGTGCGGCAAATTTTTCATTCTGCGTCTTGATTCTGGTATTGCCCGTAACGTAATCGCCTGTCTTCAAACCAAAACGCCTGATCTGGCTGGGCGCAACATAAACATCATTTTCACCAGGCAGGAAATTCTCACAACGGATAAAGCCGAATCCATCCTGCATAACCTCCAAAATACCGCTGGCAGTACGACCACTGTCCAGCTCCGTAAGTTCTTCTTTGGAAAGCTGCGCTGCATCATACGACTGCTTTCTCTCCGGTTTTTCCGACTGTTCGGAAGATTTCTTATATTCCGGCTTTCTACTCTCCTGCGGCTTAGTCTCTTCTTTCTTAGCCTCTTCCTTAGCCTCTTCTTTCTTAGTCACTTCCATCCTGACGTCTTCTTTTTGCTCGTCGTCTTCCTTATCCTTTTCTAACATCGCCTCTACAATGTCTGCTTTTTTCATACCGGGGATGATCTTGATACCCCTGTTCTTTGCCATCTCCTTCAGATCGGCAAGATAAATGGATTCATAACGCTCCCTCATCATAACTAATGATTGATCTCCTTTCCATAATAAAAACCTGCTTTTACCTGCAGAATTGAAGACTTGTCTTAAATTTTTCCTTCAATAATAACTAATTAACTGTTCGTACTCGCATTTCTCTATTGAAAAAATCGGCTTCCATCTTTATTATTCTTATTGGGATTTTTTTTAGAAGTAAAACGAATGATAGTAATATTTACTATCAGCTAATTATAAAATATTATACACTATATTTTAGAAAAAGCAACTACTTTTTATATTGCAACCTCTACTTTTTAATGGTACTATGGTTGAGGAAGATATCCCTGCAAAGGGAAACGATAACATCTAAGGAAAGCGAGGCACACAGCCATGACAACACAAGAAAAAGCGTTACAACTCCATGAGGAATGGAAGGGCAAACTAAACACTGTATCAAAAACACCCGTAAAATCAAGAGAAGCTCTTTCTCTTGCCTATACCCCCGGCGTTGCGGAACCTTGTAAAAAAATTGCGGAGAACAAGGAAGAGGTCTATAAATATACGATCAAGGGAAATACTATTTTAGTTGTTTCCGACGGAAGCGCGGTTCTCGGCCTTGGCAATATCGGTCCGGAAGCTGCTATGCCTGTTATGGAAGGCAAGGCAGTCCTGTTCAAGGAATTTGGCGGTGTCAATGCCGTCCCCATCTGTCTTGATACTCAAGATACCGAGGAGATCATCAAAGCCGTTACATGGCTTGCCCCTGGATATGGCGGTATCAATCTGGAAGATATCAGCGCGCCAAGATGTTTTGAAATAGAAGAACGTTTAAAAGCTTCTTTAAATATTCCCGTATTTCACGACGACCAGCACGGCACCGCTATCGTCGTACTCGCGGCACTGATCAACGCATTAAAGATCGTAGATAAAAAAGCGGCCGACTGTAAGGTTGTCATCAACGGCGCAGGTGCAGCGGGCGTAGCAATTGCAAAGCTTTTATTAAATTATGGATTTGTCAATGTCATCCTGTGCAACAGCAAAGGCATTGTTGTTAAGGGTTCCCCCAGACTGAACTGGATGCAGGAGAAAATGGCTGAATGTACCAATCCCAACCATGAAAGCGGATCTCTTGCGGACGCTATCAAAGGCGCAGACATTTTTATCGGCGTATCTGTTCCGGATGCGTTAACTGCGGAAATGGTAAAGCAGATGAATCAGGATTCCATCATCCTCGCAATGGCAAATCCCGTTCCGGAGATCATGCCCGATGTTGCCAAAGCTGCCGGAGCCCGCATTGTCGGTACAGGACGAAGCGACTTTCCGAATCAGGTCAATAATGTAGTTGCTTTCCCCGGCATTTTCAAGGGCGCACTGGAAGGACGCGCAAAACAAATTACGGAAGAAATGAAGATGTCTGCCGCGATAGCCATTGCAAGTCTTGTACCGGAAGATGAACTAAATGAAGAAAATATTATGCCGGAGGCATTTCATCCGCATGTGGCGGAAGTTGTTGCCGAAGCAGTTAAAAAGCATATAAAATAAGGTGTACTATGGAAAAACAAATATGGGATAAAAAGCCGTACCACTCCTTAGACTATTATTTTAAGGAAGTGTATGGTCAAAAGATATATAAGATTGCCATCGACGGAGGCATGTCCTGCCCGAACAGGGATGGCGTCATTGATGACAGGGGCTGCCTCTTCTGCTCACAAGGCGGAAGCGGCGAGTTTTCTGCTCCTATGGACAGGGCTCATCCCGATATCCATTCACAGATCGAAAAAGGAAAGCTCCTTCTTTCCCAAAAATATTCCGGCTGTCATTACGTTGCTTATTTTCAGCCTTATACCAATACCTATGCGCCGGTAAGCTATCTTAGGAATATTTATAGTCAGGCTTTGGAAGATAACGAGGTCGTCGGCATCTCTATCGCTACAAGACCCGACTGCCTTCCGCTGGATGTGATCGACCTGCTTTCCGAACTGAAGCATACCTATTCCGGAAAATTCATCTGGGTAGAACTTGGCCTACAGACTATTCACCGCAAGACAGCCCAGCTGATCCGGCGCGGTTATGAAATCTCCGTTTTTGAAGAGGCCGTCCGCAAGTTAAACCAGATACAGATTCCCATCATCGTCCATATAATATTGGGACTTCCGGAAGAAAGCCGGGAGCAGATGATCTCAACCGTAGAATATCTGAATACCTTTCCCATCTTCGGAATAAAACTGCAGTTGTTACATGTACTGGAACATACCGATCTTGCGGAACTCTATAAAAAACGCCTCTTTGAGGTCCTTACTTTGGACGAATATACCGATATCGTCATCGAATGTCTGGAACGTCTTACACCGGAAATGGTTATCCACCGCATCACTGGCGATGGTCCGAGAAAACTTCTGATCGCTCCAGAGTGGAGCCTGGATAAAAAGCAGGTATTAAATACACTGCTGAATAAAATGAAAGCAAAAAATTCATGGCAGGGTAAACAATATGAATACACTGGAGCATTCCATATTATATAAACTCATTGTATTGTATATACTGGATCACACAACATCCGAGATTACCAAATCTCAGATCAGCGACTTTGTTCTAGAGCGGGGATATATTGATTTTATCACGCTTCAACTGGCATTTTCCGAACTGGAGGAGAATGCTCTGACAGAAAGCCGTCAGATCAACAATCGTACCCTTCTAACCATTACCAAAGAGGGACATCATACAATCTCCTCTTTGGAAGAACGCATCGCCTATCCGATTCGTCAGGATATCAAAAACTACCTTTCCTCCCATCATTTCAGCATGCAGAAAGCGCTATCTGTACAGTCTCATTATCGCGCTTTAAACAATAAGAGCTACGAAGCCCGTCTGGTCATCAAAGATCAGCAGGAAGAGCTTGCCGGTCTTACTTTAAACCTCCCTACAAAAGAGCTTGCGGAAACCGTATGCCGCAACTGGGATAAAAAAAATAACGATATTTATAAATATCTGATGCACGAACTTCTAACGTCATCCGACGTCTAATCATCATTTCTTCCTTATTTTACAATAGGATTAACGATTTTTTACACCTCCATATTTTACATTTTGTAAATTTATAATTATCTATTAACTAATTTTACGATTATTCGTGTAATTTGCGGATTTATTTTATTTTTTAGAATAAAATATATTATAT
>JAIDPF010000037.1 GCA_029062895.1 Lachnospiraceae bacterium | reverse complement strand
AGCTTATCCGGCCAGTCCCCGAACTCTTCCGCACTGCTCCCGCACCATTCCATAAAAGATTTCCATTCCCTGTTATCTATTTCATCCAGCAGCCTGAAAATTTCCTGTCTTTTTTCTTCTGAAAACTCTCTTACCATGCCCAGTCCACACTCCTTCCTCAAAATAAATACTATGCGGAGAATGCTTGTTTTTGGCATTCTCCTGTGTGAGAAGTACTTCTCACACTGATATCTCTATGTTCTTTTTATCCGCTTCCTTAAAATCTCTGATGACACAGTCCAGATACTTTGACGTGCTTTCCATCAGTATCCCAGCCGCTTCATAAAATGAAACATATAAATCCGCTGTCTATTCCAGCTCCGTGATATTTTGCCCCTCGCCCCGCAAAGTAACTCTTTCTGCCGCCCCTTTCTTAATACTGATCCTGCTCGCAGATCTCTTCCAGATAGCTGCCTGCCAGACCCCTTGCCTCTATTAACACCTCCAGAACAGCCTGCTTTAATCTTTCCGCATACGCCAGATAAGATTTCAATTTGTCGTCAGTATCTCCCTGTACAATTCCGTCTTCCGTAACCCTCCTGATGGCGTCTATATAAGAATCTATCATGCCCTGCAGCTGCTTCCCCTGCCTTTCAAAATATTCCGCCATTTCATCAATATAATTGTCATCAACATACGGGCCTCACGGTCTTTTCTGTAGCGGAAATATTCCTCATGGAGTTGATCTGCGATCTGCACCACATCTTCACACTCCACAATCCTGCCTAAAAACTTATCCTCCTTAAGAAGTTCCTGACCGCCTTTGTCATAGTCCTCAAACTTATATTTCTTTACCAGAGTGCATCCGATCAGGGATTTATATTCCTTTAAAAATTCCTCTGCGGAATATTCCTTCTCCGCACCATAGACGTCCCTTACCTTGACAAATACCCTGCCCTGAATGTCATAATACAGATTTTCAGGCGCCAGAGTAAATTGGTACAGCTCCGCCATCTTTTGCAATTTCCCTGCATCTATCAGGGCGGATATCATCAGTTCCCGCTTCTCCCGGCAGATCTCGGTCCATGGAAAGACGTGACTGATATCATAACTAAAGATCAGATCCTCCTGATCCTCCTCCACGGAACAATCCAAAAATCCTTCCTGTGGTCTGCTAAGCTTCTTTAGTTCAAAGTCATTGGATACAGAAAACTGCGATCTTCTGACCGTTTCAATAATGTTCTTCTCCTCCGGGATATATCCGGATTTCTGGCAGTTTTTATCTAAGTTATAGTCTTGTTTTTCTGCTATTTAATTTTTTATTACTCATTAATTATATATTTCTGACAGGAAAATTGCTCATTAACTACGATCTCCTCCTTTGTGTAGTCCGGCTAGAATTCACATAAAGAGAGTTCGCATTCCTTATAAATAACATTTGTCAAATCACACGGTTCTGCCACAGTGTACAGAGTTTTAAAAATCACACTTCTCCAAAAATCAACCCCTTCCTCTTCTCTTGGCATCTGATTGTAATAAACTGCATGTACCTGCATAAGATTGATAGCGATAATTCCCATTCCGATAGAAGCTGATGCTGATCCCTTGTGTCTCCAAACATTCTGTCTCATAAAGGATATTATCCCGGTTATCTGCCTGGCACAGCTCCTCTCCGTTTTCTTCTACCAGCTGCCGCAGCCGCTCATTCATGGCATCAAATATCTCTTTTTCCTCTGATACAAATACCAGATGCTCTATCACAAAGGTCGTTCCGTCTTCTGCAACAAACTCTGCCTCTCTGCTCTCTATTTCGAATGTAACATCCTACAGAAAATCCACATAATTTATATTGATATCTAACATGCTACCATCAGAATATTCAGTAGAATAACAGCAAAAATAAAAACGGTTTTGTTATTCTTTTTTATATACAATTGCCCCCTCAAATGTTAAGTTAAGTTTTCGCTTATGCTAAATTTAATAATTATATCGCAATCCACTCTCATCCTACAATGTAATAACCTTCCCAAGGCAGTAAAAGTTTGTAAGCTAAACCCCTTTCAGAACAACTATTCTACGCCTACAACATTAAAGTAATATATCAACAACTGACCCTCAACCTCAAAAGCATACCAGCTATCATTCACTTCATCTGCTGTTAACCGGCAAAGCCGCCCATCTTCTAAGATAAAATCAATGTACAAATACCCTGTCCTAAAAGCCATGACCCGCATACCTTCTGTCAAGGTAATGCTTTCTCCCTGATCCTCTCCATTCACATTTACAATCCTTCCTTCTATGGAATTCTCAACCTGATACAGCATATTCCATTTATCATAAAACCATGTATTAGTATCTTCTTCCAGAATACCGGCTTCACTAATATCTGATATCATATATATGGAAGCACCCACCCCACCACCGTGCGGATATGCAGGCGTTCCACCAGGCAAACTCTCGTCTAACATCCTGTAAGTTACATAGGCAGGATCTACCATCATCCCATGATTGATTAATCCACTTTCCGTATAGATATAAGCAGGCTCTTCCCCTGACAGATCATAAACAGCTACTTTTCCCGTAAAATCAAGCTCGCAATCTGTATAAAGGTACAGGTACATATCTCCATTTCTTCCGGATATTAGGGTAAGGCGCACATTGTCACCAAGTCCACGCCACTCTTCCTCAAATTTGTCTGCAACATTTTCCCAATTTCCCATATCGATTCGTTCTACTTTACCATCATTATTAGTATCTGCAACTACCCATTCCATAATGTCATATTGCATTGCATAATATTCCGGAATATCGCAATATTTTTCCACAAACAGATCCGGTTCTGCGGCAAAAAGAATTAACGCCTGATAAATTCGGATATCATCAATGCCAATCTGTTCTGACTGTATATAGAAGGTGATTCCCTGATATCCCAGAGACCATGCCAGCTCACCGTTCTTCAGCAGGTCTTCGATCATACTCTCTGATCCTTCCGGAAGTGTTTCCTGATAGGTTTCTTCCAAAGATTCTACAATCAACTCTGGCAGTTGTTCCTGATCCGTTACAATATCTGTCAATGCCAGTCTTTCCCCGGTCTGCGAATCAAAGGTGTAGCCAAAATATCCATTATAAAGGCATGTTTTCAAATAAGAATAATGTGAATCCTCTTGTTCCAATTCCCCTATCATACATTTTCTGACGACACTATAAACACAGGTATCCGCGCGCTGTATGTAATTATCCATATGACATCCTATGGTTTCATCATCCACGCCATATGCCGTCCTGACAGCTTCCATTTCTACATCCAATGACGGATCTCCCAGAACTTCTGCCAGAGAAGCATATTTTTGCAACATCATGTTTCTCCTTGTGGTTGCATATGCTGAGAAATCAATGATCTCAGAATCCCCGTCAAGTATATCCATATAGGAATCATAATAACTTAGCCAGGAACCTCCCAGATCTTCATAATATTGTCTGTACTCTTCGTCTTTTGACCTTACCAAATTCAAACTCGATGTGAATACATAATACCTTATAGGAAAAATATCTTCTATATTTTCCGTATCATCCGTCATCACATTTTCCGGTGTAATTTCGTTGTCTGATACCACATTTTCTGAAACTGTGTTATCCGGCTTATTTTCACTGACTATTCCATAATTTCCGTCATAATCTTCTTCATGATTTTCTTGTAAGGTACACCCGCACAAAAGAATGAAAGCCATGATAAATACTAATTTTTTCATATCAAACTCCTTTCTATTAAAAACTGATTATCATTGATACAGCAATGGATAAATTTCGATGATATCACTATGCTGCTCATACCACTGATACAGCTGCGCTACCGCCTGCTCTATCGGCAGGAACTCATATCCCCCGATTTCTTCTAAAAGCCGTTCATTGCTGGCGGTATATTCCGGCGCCAATCCCTCCTGACAAACAAAAATCTCCGGTCGTTTTCCGTTTTTTTGTTCACTGATACCTGCAACGATCTTTGCAAGACTTAACAAATCATATTTCTTACCGGAACACATGTTGTACTCATGATACTTCAACTCTTTACGCATCATCCTGTCAAAGATCTTACAGAAATCATCAATATACAGATAATCAAAATACACATTCTTTCTGATTGTGATGGGAAGTCCTTTGACCGCTTTGCAACACGCTCCTGAGATAAAGGTTGTTCTCCAGTTTTCATATTTACCAAACAGCCCAAACACACGGAAATTATAAATATTATCACTCTTCAGAATCTGCTGATGTATGATATACTTGGCAAAACCATATTCGGTATCCGGGATTCTTCTTCCCTGCTTTTCTCTTTCCTGTACATTTCCGTACTCTTTCACGGATACGATATCCGATCGTTTATCATACTCCGCACCAGAGCCGAAATAAAACATCTTTCCATATAGATCGCTATACTTTTGAAAATTATAAAACATCCGGAGATCATTCTCCAGAATCCTGCCCGATACCTTTTCTTCCGGGGTACGCGCAACAAAAATCGCCCCATGAATGACGATATCAAAATGATGCGACCTTAAATAATCCTCCACCGCTTCTTCCGACAGACAATTCAACTCTGCTCTTCCCGGTGCCCATATCTTTAGATCATCTTTCGTCGCAAAATATTCTTTCAGATTCTTCCCGATAAATCCATTACCGCCTAAAATGAGAATGTTCAACATATCTGCCCCCTACTTATTAAATATCTGATAACCAATCTACATTCGGCAACCTTCCCTCTCCGTCCGCAACAATCCATTTTTCACTCTCCGGATACCCATGCCAGAAATCAGGCGGACAGATTCTGACGCCGTCCGCCAGAAGCGCCGGTTTATAGGAAAAGGAACTCTTACTGATCACCAAGATATCCGCACGCACCATATGAAGGAAAGAATCCTGATCGGACATGTCAAAGCAGTATATCACATTTCCATACTTCTCAAAACATTGATAATCTTTCTTGTCGCCCTGAGAAAACAGATAGATATCCAGCCGCTCTCCAATCTTCTCAGAAACCTGCTTTACAATATTTTCAAAATAATCCAATGACAGCCAGCGCTTTGACATTCCCTGCGCGGCCGCTGCTTCCTTCCCTTCGCCAGCTTCCGGTTGCGCAGACTTTGTTTCTCCCGCCGCCACAATATCCCCCCGCCGGATATGCACCGCCATGGAAACTCTGCCCTTCTGATAGATCAGTTGATCTTCCTTTCTGGCAGACGCTTCTTCAAATTTTCGTTTGATATATGGGATCACTTCATATTGTTTTTGATAAAATTGATCCAGCTCCACGCTTAAAATAATTTTTTCCCCTGCATAAGAGCGGATGATCTGTCTGATCAGCGCAAGACTTTCTTCCGATTCATCAAAATAGGGCAGCTTTCTCATCCGGTATCCCTGCTTTTTCAACTCTTTTACGGACACTTCATGTTCCCCAAATCCCAGAAAACGCTCCCATTTTTTATTGCAAAATCCCGGATATGCAAAGGGTATTCCGAACAGCATCGCATAATGATACCCTCCGTTAAAATTGGCTATCTGGTGTCCAATACCCGCTCCTTCATTGGGAATCTGTGTGATGTAAACCGTTCCCTGATCAACATCCGGAGCCTGTTTCCGATTACGATGACGGTAAGACGCATAGAAAAAATTGATCCATTTTCCCGGTTTTATTTTGGAAAACAGGATCCAATGCAGCTTGCGGTATATTTTATTTCTTATGGATGCTTTATTCTTTGCAGCGTTCGATCCCATGTATCTACCATGCTCTTTCTATCATTAATCCCCATGCCTTACCAAAATCTGTAAATTTTAATGCACTTTAGTGCTATGCCGCAGGCACAAATTTATAAAACGAATTTATTCGTTTTTGAAAAACTCTTTGATTTTTCAATCTAATCTCTTGCCTTCTCAGCCAGCCTCAGAAATTCATTATAATCACGCACATAATTCTTTTCATCATATATATTGGATGCCAACACCGACAATACCGCGTCTTCTGAAAAATCAAAAATTTCCCGCCACATATAACTCGGAATATATAACCCCTCATAAGGATTTTCCAAAGAAACTTCCTTTGTAAAAAGTCCGTCGTCCAGACGAACCTTACAACTGCCGTGGATACAGATCATGATCTCATCATTATCCCGATACGCGCAATGCCCGCGGACAACATCCTTGCTGGTCTTATATACATTGTATACTCTTTTGATATGAAAGGGGATATCCTTTGTCTCTTCCAACGCTACTAGCTGTCCCCGGTCATCCCCATGACCCTGAAAAACATATTTTATTACCTGCATAATATCACTCCATCTTCTTTAATATGATAAAAGATCACTTAATACTCGCTCGCTAATACATTAATTGAAAGTATCGTTATATATTCATAACCGCATATAGAGGTATATTTACAAGCCATTTTTCTTTATTGTATGATTTCATGGAAATCCGAACCGCTTTTTCCGGCGCGTATTTATCCACATACGCTTTTAGGCTTTTTGACTTAACATTTTCCTCTGCTTTTACCTCGATGGGTACAACCTGTTCCTCCTGTTGAATCATAAAATCAATTTCATTATGGGAGGAAGCAGAAAAATAATATGCTTCCCCTGCATCAGATACCTTTAATTCCTGAAAAACATATTGTTCTGCCAATGCTCCTTTAAACTCCGTAAACAAAGAATTGCCATTTAAGAGCGTGTCCGCGGAAAGCCCACTCATTGCTGCCAATAAACCAACATCAACCGTAAATATTTTATATGCCGAAAAATCAATATATGCCTTTAACGGCATCCCGGGTTTTTCCACACGATAGACCTTATAAATCAATCCGCAATCCAGCAGCCATTCAATAGCGCTTTCAAAATCCTTTAAACGCGCTCCCTTTTTAATCTGACCAAAGAAAAACTTCTTATTCTCCTTTGCTAACTGCAACGGAATAGAATTCCAAACCAAACGTACTCTGAGTAATTCACCTTTTTCCACATGCTTTCCAAAATCACTGTCATACAACTCCAATATTGTGTTTTGAATCGCTCTGACAGATACAATATCTCCATTCTCCGCATAGTCGCTTACCGCTTCCGGCATACCGCCTATATAATAATAAAGCTTCAGCCAATGCACATATCTGTCCGCAAATGGCTTTAAAGACGACAGTTCCCCATCTAATAATAAATCTGCAAGTGGCTCCTCTCCCATTGCCATAAGAAATTCAACATAGGACATGGGATATACCTGTAGAGTCTCTATCTTGCCTACAGGAAATGAAATCCCTTTATGAATAGCTACACCTAAAAGCGATCCCGCAGCAACAATCGGATACTCCGGAGCATCTTCACAAAAATATTTTAGAGAAGCGATCGCCTCCGGAGCTTCCTGAATTTCATCAAATATAATCAGGGTTTTTTCCGGCATAATACGCTCACCTGATTCTATATTCAACATGCGCAATATCCGTTTTACATCAAAATCTTCTAGAAATATACTGCGAAGTCCAGGTTTCCTATCAAAATTTATATATACAACATTAGAAAAACAGCTTCTGCCAAATTCCTTCATCAACCACGTTTTCCCAACTTGTCTCGCTCCTTTTAATAAAATAGGCTTCCTTTTGTTTTTATTTTTCCAGGTAATCAATTCTTTCATAAGCAATCGTTCCATCATTCACACCGCCTTCCACAGTAAGTATAACATTTTTTTGAAGGAATATTCAATTGCTTTTGCATTTTTTTGAAGGAATATTTCTAAATTGCAAATATTTTACTGAAGGAAAATCTTATTTTTTCTACCGTTCCATTAATTGATTGTTCAGATACAATGCCCCCGTTTTTCCGCTGGAGCCAACATTATAGATATAATGATCCCTAAGCTCCTTCATAGCATCCGCAGAAAATTCTTTGTCATACAATAATGTTTTCACCGTCTTCACCAAGTTGTCCATCTGATCAACTTCCAGCGAAATACCAACTTTGTCTCTTAGTTCAATATCAATCGATACCGTAGTAAGCTACTGATAATCCGTTTCTACAAGCTGCTTCAACATAGGCTCTATGCAAAGATCCAGAATATTGTCCTTCTGCCCAGAGAAAATGTAATTATAATTTTTTAGTGTGATGCACCTTTGGAAAACTCCTTTAAAATTCTTGAAATAATTCTGTCAATTACTTCAAGAAAAATTATTAAATCACAAGAATAATAAAAGTAATTATAACGTACAATCCCTTACCCTCCCCCAAAAAATAAATAAGACGAATTTTTTCTGCCATATCAAATGCAAACATATGGGTTAAATATATATAAAAACTGTATTTGCTTAAAACACGAATCGGTTTAATGATCCATTCCTGACTCACGACAACTGCCTCACTGCCGCTTATTACTAATAAAGCAATTGTACACCATATCAATGATGGCAGCCCAATCATCTGAGAAATTATTAATAAAATAGCCGAAAGAATAAAGCCTACATAAAATTTCTTATCTTTAATAATATAATATGCTATAATTCCTATCGCAAAAGCGTAAACATTATTTAGTGGCGATGAACCAATCAAAACGTCTAACTTATCAATATTAGTTCCCGTAAATATATTTTTTCCCAGAAACTGCGTAATTTCACATAAAACCATACTGATAGGCAAAAAGAGAATGGCGCGGTTCAAACTGGAAATCCATTTTTTTAACAACGGTGCAAAACAATAAAAAAGGATGAAACAGCTCATCGTCCAAAGACCATACATATTATTCCAGAAATCATAATTATCTGATGGTATTACTGTCTGCAAACCAAGATAATATCTTAAAAATCCTATCCTATAGGGATCTGTCGGAATATCATTTAAGAACATTTTCCAAAAAATGATCAATGTAAGCAGCAGCCAGTAAGAAGGAAGAATTCTGCGACATCTTTTTTTCCAATAATCACTACTTGATATTTTCTTATCCAGTGACATAAACGCCAGATAACCGCTTAATGTAAAAAAAATATATACTGCACCAGCTCCACATTCAAAGAGGGTACTTCCGGGAAACGCCACCCTTTGAGAAAAATGAATCCCAAAAATAAATATCATTGCAACAATACGAAGAAAATCTATTGCAAAATTATATTTTATGTCCCACACTTTCGTTTTTATCATACTCATATCCTGCTTTGACATTTTCTTTATCTTACTAATATTGGTTCCTTAGGATATTTTTCAAATGGCAGTTTAATCCATTCTTCCGGGTACATTGCCAATGACCATCCACCATCCCAATCACAAGGACAAATAATTTCCTTATTATCATTCTTGTTCAAATACGCTGCCCACCAGCTATAACTGGAATTGGCAGTAATCTGGTGATTACATAAGGATAATAGTCTGAAATCATCTATTCCCTTATCATCGGATTCATATTTCGGATAACGGATATCATATGGATAATCCTTAAACTGCTCCTTAACCCAATCCAAATCCTCAGAAAAGCAATAAAATACTGGTTCTTTTATCATTGCAGCCATTTTATCCATAGCATTCCGATAATAGGACGGTTTCATACTAATCCCTATATTAACATAATCCCCCCTGCGATAATGCACCCCTACTGTATTAGATATTGATTGAATTTCATCTGCCAGCTTCTCCGCTTCGCCCTTCAAAGGCTCCCGAAAGGTATACATCCTTAAAATATCGCTTTTCACAGGAAGAAACAGACTCTCCATTGACCAATTGCCCTGAACATATATATTGCCCTTTTGGGATTTACAATAAGAAAACCACTCCTGTTCAGAAGCGATATCTTTCTCCATAATCTTTTTTGTTCTCCAGCCAATGGCTTTGCGAAATCGAAGCTTATTAAAGACAGCCCTGTCCGGAATTGTTCTGCCAATCTTATACGTAATACGCTTATCGTATTCTATATTCAATTTTAAGATATCCGGGTTTCTGAAAAACCATGAGGCATCCTGAATTGCCGTATCAATCCAAAATTCCTCTCCCCTGTTTTTTGCCAAAGAATAACCAAAGGCAAAGGAATATAACTGATTTCCAAAACCGCCACTCATATGTGCAATAACCATCTTTACCTACCGTTTCTTCTCTATATTTCCTTTTTCCACTTGATAGACCGAATCACAATTCTCTATTGTGCTTAATCTGTGTGCTATCATTATCATCGTTTTACTTCCTTGCAACCCCTCGATCGCCTTCATTACTTCTTTTTCCGTCTCATTATCCAGAGCGGAAGTCGCTTCATCAAAAACAAGCACTTCCGGATTCCGGTATAAAGCTCTCGCAATTCCTATCCTCTGCCTTTGCCCTCCGGATATTCTCGTTCCCCGTTCTCCAACTTTTGTCTCTATTCCATCCTTTAATCCCGACACAAAATCTTCCAATTGGGCGTCTCTTAATGCTCGCCAGACTTCCTTCTCATCAATATCCTTTTCATCTACCCCAAATGCCACATTATTTTTGATCGTATCATCTGTTAAATAGATAAACTGGGGAATATATCCAACCTTTTTACGCCATCCCCATATATTATTTCGTATATCTTCACCGTCTACTAATATAGTTCCCTCTATTGGTTCCAAAAGACTTAAAATATTATCTGCCAAAGTTGTTTTTCCACCTCCGGATGCACCAATAAATGCCACCGATTCCCCCTTTTTTATTGTAAGGCTTACGCGATCAAGTACTTTAAAACTATTGTCGTTATAACAAAAGCTTACATCTTTTACTTCGATTTTATCCTTAAAAATCAACTCCTGTTCCTCACTCCGGTTATGTTCATAAGATTGCTCTAACCGGTCTGCTTCTTTAATATCATTATAGACCAGGTCAATGGATGCTCTATGATAAATAACAGTATTAGTATAACTATAAAGCGCATTAACACTTGGCAGCAATTTATATGCCGAAACGCAAAATACTGCAATCTGGGGCATAATCTCCATATAATTCGGATTATTCACTATATTAATCGCAAGATAACCCAGTATCCCAGAAATACATACTACCTCAATCAGGTATTTAGGTATAAGATTAAACAAGGAATACTTTATAGTAATATTTGCCTGTTCTTGGTAGGCTTCGCTGTATCGCCGGATAAAGTGTCTTTCATTATTTAATATTTTTATTTCTTTAACTCCCTCAAAAGCCTGTTGCAAATATTGAATTAAGAAACCGGAAAGTTTTTGATTTTCTAATCCATACCTGCGAAATCTTTTCTGAAGGACAAAAACAATCAGAAAAGCACATACCGCAAGGAGTAATGCCACCGTTAAGGTCATTGTCAGATTGGTAATGCTGAGATAAATAACCAGCCCTAACGCTGTTAGTCCATTAGATACTATTTGCAGACAATTCAGTACGATCTCATATAACTGTGCTGTATCGGAATTAACGCTTCGAATTAATTCTGAAGTATTCTTTTGAAGAAAAAAAGAGTATGGCTGCTTCAAATATGCACTCATAAGTCTGGTCGCCATCTGACGCTTCGTATTAGCAGAAAACGCATAAAGACGGTTATTCATAAATACCAGATAGCAGTTTTTTATTATATAAATCATGATGGTTACGGCAATCATCCATAACAGGATCACATTTTTGTCCGAGTTGCTGGTTAATAACATAATGATATTTGCCATTTTATTATCGGCAAGATTTGTCTCACCCATGGCAATATCAACAATCGGAAATATAATCGCCACACCGACCAATTCCACAAGAGCGCCTAAAATAATCAAAAAGAGCAATAAAATGATCTGTACTTTTACTTTCCTATCAAATAGATAATTTAGTTTCTTTAATGTGTTCATAAATATTCCTCTTGCCGCCTTCGGCGGCTCCATCCGGTTTTATTCAAATTTCTTTAATCCAAACATCCTACGTTTATATTTTCTCAGAAAATTAACAAGCCGATTCTCATTAAGACGCGCCAGCTGCTGCATGCGATATTCATACATCTTTCCCCAAAGACTCTTTGCACTTCCTCTGACAATCTGGTCTCCGCTATCTTTGTTTATAATATTTAACAGAAATTTCTCTAATACTTCTATATCAATTTCCTGACCGGGAAGATAAATTGGTTCCTTACACATCTTCTCATACAAATCATCTGACTGATCAATTTCTATCACCTTATCAAACCATTCCTCATCATCCGATATTATAATAAAAGAGGCAGGATTAAATTCCTTCACTATATCCGGGTTCCCCCAATAAATCGGGATTGTCCCTGCGGCCCATGCATCAATAATCTTCTCTGTTGTATATCCACTGATTTTTGAATTTTCCATAGCAAGGCTGAATTTATAATTTTTTTGAAATTCATACTTATCCGGTACCGGTTGGTGATCAGGAAGATTGTTTTTATATTTCCCACCGGAATCAACTCTCTTATATTGACTCAACTTTTCAAATATTTTTGTCCTGATATCCTCTTTGCCGCCTCCGGCCGATACCACAAAATTACAGAATTTTTTTTCCCTCAGAATTTGATCCTTCGTACATTCATGTTTGTGAAGAGCCTTATTCATTTTCTCTTTTTCCAGCAGATATAAGGGATAACGAAGATATCTGTCCATGAACCGGATATGATCAAACCCGATGGCATAATCATATAAATTAAAGTCGGGAGTATATGGTTCACCAACAAATAATATCCGGGGACATTGATAATTCAAATACTGATTTCCAAAGGTAGAACAGAATATAATTTCAGGATTCTTATCGTCTAAAACAACTTGATAATGTTTTTTTAAAATTTCTGTAAAGAGGAAATCTTCCATGGAAAACCCTTTCCAGAAATCCACATAAAATATCCTAAGTTCTTTCAAAATAATTCTCCTGTTCAATTTCTATTTTCTCGCCAAAATATATTAACTTAGCATCATATAATGCAACTTCATTATTGTTTTCCAAAGCAAAGAATTCCTTAAAGAATATTTCACATTAAGCCAGCTGCAAAGACGCTCCGCATCCATTTCTACTCCATAAATGTTTTTGGAAGGATGACTCATATCTTCTGCATGACATGCAATACTGTACTGCTCTATCTTACGCAAAATGGGTCGAAGCAAAAGATTTCTATGCTGGATCATGCTATTACAAATATAAAACTCACTGATCAGCATTTTCTCCCACATATCCGCCTTCATTGATTCATTAGCTTTCACACCGTACCCATAAATAGGCAGCGGACAGGTATATACCATACCATGCATTGCCATTTTGGCAAGAAATTCATAATCAAGGGATATAATTTCATCATCAAAACCACCCAATTCCACTGCCTTCTCTCTTTTGATCCATGCTCCCAGCATAAATGAACCAAATCGGAAATTCCATTCTCTGTAATCATTTTTCCGAGGCATCACCTGATTAATATCACCTTCACAGATGTTAACCTGATGCTCCTCATTCTGCATAAAAATACGTTCACAAACAATCATGTCTGCATCTTTGGACCGATCCAGCATCTTTTTCATATAATACAGATGTTTATCATATAGAACGTCATCATCATGCAGCATACAGATCCAAGGTGTATCTGTTAATTCTAGCAGACGATTCCAATTGTACCATCCTAATCTCTTTTCATTTTTGTAATATCGAATCCTGTCGTCTCCAAGATCCTTAACAATTTTCTCATATTCAGATGCCAATTCTTCGCTGTCATCAGCAATAACAATTTCAAAATCAGAAAATAATTTCTGATTTAGAACACTATTGATTGCATAAGAAAATAAATCCGGTCTTCTATAAGCAGGAATAATGATAGTAACCAATGCATCGCTTTTTTTTTCTACTCCAACCTTCAAAATACTGGAAATATCATCCATACGATGAAGATAATTTACCGGTTGCATCAGATCACGTCTTTTTAAATTAGATATCAATTCCTTTGCCAGAATATCATTCATATATTAATCCTTTAATGTGCGTACTTTCTACAATCCGACCACACTAATATAAACTTTCCAAATTTATATCTTAATTGTATATAAGATCATAAAAAGATAAATACTCTCCTTGATAATACCCATCCAATGAAGTCTTTTTATTATCCGTTACATTGATAGTTACATCTACACTTTCTTCTCCTTTTTCCACTAACTTTACACCTTTTGCGGAAGCAGACCATTCCGGCGTAATCAAATAAGCAATTTCAATCTCTGAAGATTTTAAAAGATCTATCATAAGATTGCTATATTCATTATTACCATATATGGCAATTTTGTTATAATTTTTTTCTACCAATCTTTTTTCCAAAAAGTGTGGATCGTTTATTAATCTAAAGATAATCTGACGACTGACCCGCTTATAATTATTGCTTTTCTGCTGCTCTCTTTTTAATCTGCCCAGCCGTTTAATCAGTTGAATGCATATCACAGTTATAAAAAACAATAAAATTATTAAAATAAAATTCACTATCCAGAAGACCAATTTTAACAAATACTCCTATCCGACTATTTTATTTCTAACATGAAAGAGTTTTTGGAAAACTGCAGGAAACATGCAAAAGCAGGTAAAAAAAAGTTTTTTTGCAAATGATAACTTCCCGGGCTGCTCTTTCAATAACTGTTTCACTTTTTGAATAATCTCTTTTTTCTTTTCTTTTTGTTCAACTCCGGACATTTTTAAACATATCATATCATAATTTCGGAAAAGACACACTAAATATCTCCAATAAATATAGTCTGCCAATTCTCTGGACTTCACAGATTGTTCTTTCTCCGCATATTCCAAAACACAACGCAGCCTATCCTCATAGCAATCTATAATAGACAATCTTTTAGGCGTCCATCCTATTCTGATCAGACTTGTATTATTTTGTCGGTAATAATATAGCGGACAGTCAAGAAAAATCATTCCTCCTGCTTCGGCAATTCTTCTATGTGCTACCATCTGATCTTCATGCATACGCATTCCTTCGGGAAAAAGAAAATTCTTAAAAGCTTCCCTGCGGTATAGCTTGGTCCATACAACAGTAGTCGTTAATCTTATATCTTTCGCATACCTTTGATTATCTTCATCCAGATTCCGAATAGCCTGAACTACAGAAAATTTCTGTATCGGAACATCTGATATATAAACCGGCTTGTTATAATCCTCATAATCCTCCGGGACAGCCATCAGATTAATCTGAACAATATTCGCTTTCTTTTGATCAGCAATATTTACAACTATTTCAAGTAAAGATGAATTAATACAGTCATCGCTATCGATAAAATAAATATACTCTCCTCTAGCAGCCCTGATCCCTGTATTTCTTGCAGACGCCAGTCCTTTATTATTCTGACTGATCAGACTAAATCTTTTATCCTTCTTTACATACTCCTCACATATCTTACCAGAATCATCCTCTGAGCCATCATTTACCAAAATAACCTCATAATCCGTATAAGTCTGCGCCAATACGGAGTCAAGGCAGATATGCAAATATTTTTCCACATTATATATGGGAATAATAATACTAACCAACGCCATTTCCTCTGTTTAATTTAAGTATATTATCATCAATCTATTATGCCCAATAAGGACTCTGTTTTACTAATTGTCCTCATTTGCCTTTCCTGCCCTCAAGACACCCCGTCTGTAATATTCACATTTTCTTATATCATGTGTTTTAAAGTAATTCTTTACAAAACACATACAATTATTATTATATTTCTGCGTCCCTTCATTACTGAGAAAATACTGTTGGGCTATTTTTTCAATCATTCCTTGATATTCTGCAGTAATAAGCCTGCTAAATTCATCCCTAAAAGCCAGTGATGTTGTACTTTCATGATTCCTTAGATAAAAAATTTTTTTGGCAATAATAACCTGCTCCTCTGTAAGTGGTTGTATATCGGAAATATTTTGTAAACACTTAATATATTCATTTTTTGTTTTAGGTTCTATCGTATAGCCGAATCCACAATAATACGGCTTTCCAACAATAACCGGCGGCACACCCTCGCATGCAAATTCAGCACCCGCATTCCCCCCAATTGTAATAATTACATCTGCAAAGTTACGAATGCTTTCAGCACTGACCTCATCTGATAGAAGATATATATTTGGTGTTTGATATCTGCTATACATATCCTCAATAGAATCTTCCGATTCATTATAAAGATTGCGTGACGGATGCCTTTTTAAAATCCAATTAACAGAATTAATTTTAGACGCAATCTTTATTGTCTGTTCGGTCCAGTCATAGTAATCACGAAAATATGTCGTTCCATAGTTAAAGACTGCATCGGTGAATGTATGTGCCATGATAACAACATTTTTCTTTGTCTGGTCTAATCCAATCTCACGGATAGCTTCTTCCCGAGATAATACTCGTTTCCCTGCAAAAGCTCCTCGGTCAATCTCTCTTCCATTTTTCCCTTCATACCGTTCTTTTAAATATTTTTCACTCCATTCAATCGCTTCCACCGGAACATTTTCCAGTTCCTTTACGTATCTTCTCCTCTCCATATCACTCCTAGTTAGAAGATCACCGTCATTCTTCCATTGAATAATATGTTCGTCAATATAATTACAACTGTATATTTTGGCTCCATACGAAATCCATAATCTCAAAAACATATTTTCATGATAAGCAATATCATCACAAACAACAAAATTCGGTTTATATTTTTTACATAATTGATCCAAAGAATAAAATGTCCAAAGTAAATGAAATATCTTTTTCATACATATTTTATTTTTTACTGTTCGAATGGTAGAAAGTGAAGAAGTACGTATTATATCCTCATACATCGGCTTTCCGATTTGAATTTTCCCTGCATGCAGTGTTTCTAGTTTTTCTCCTGTATTATAAAATAATAAACATTGGAAAAATTTTCCAACAGCCTTTATGAATGCTCTTGCATTTCTTTTATCCATAGAATTTAAAGCAATATGATAAAATCCAAATGACTGAAATAATTCCTTCAACAA
>JAIDPF010000036.1 GCA_029062895.1 Lachnospiraceae bacterium | reverse complement strand
CATTATTAAACATCAGTAGAAAAGTAATACAGGATATAGCTAAAATAAGAGGAATGATGTATAATGAATCAAAATGGAGGGGAAAGATGAATCAGTGGCTTCTGCTAACTAAAGGCGCGGATTTTCAGAAGATTGGGGCAAAATATCATATTGATCCGTTGGTTGCTAGACTTATCAGAAACCGGGAAGTCGTGACAGAGCAGGAGATTGAGCGGTATCTTTATGGTGACAGTAAAAGCTTTCACGATCCCAAGCTGTTAAAAGACATGGACATCGCCTGCGGAAAGCTGGAGGAGAAGATTGTGCAGGGGAAAAGGCTTCGCGTGATCGGAGATTATGATATTGATGGCGTATGTTCTACGGCGATTCTTTTAAAGGGACTTAAGTTTCTTGGAGGTGATGTGGATGCCGTAATTCCCCACAGAGTCAGGGATGGATACGGACTAAACAGAGAACTGATCAGGGATGCGGCAGAAGCCGGAATAGATACGGTCATTACCTGCGACAATGGCATTGCGGCGAAGGAGGAGATTGCCTATGCCTATGAACTTGGCATGACTGTGATTGTTACCGATCATCATGAAGTGCCCTATGAAGAGGCAGATGGCAGAAAAACATATCTCTTACCGCCTGCAGAGGCTGTTATTGATCCTAAGAGAGCGGATTGTGCTTATCCGTTTCCGGGCATTTGCGGGGCATTTGTGGCATACAAGTTGATACATGCCATGGTGGACGGGGGTTGCGCGGAGCGACTTCTTAAGGGGAACGGCTGGGAGAAGACATGGAAACAGCAGGAAGCGGAAATGCTGCAGTTGGCGGCGTTTGCGACTGTTGGCGATGTCATGGAGCTGAAGGATGAGAACCGTGCGCTGGTGAAGACGGGACTGAAGCTGATGTGCAATACGTCATATGTCGGGCTGAAGGCGCTGCTTAGTGTTATGGGCAGATGGGGATCGCCGGTGACGGCATATCATCTGGGATATCTGTTGGGACCCTGTATCAATGCGACGGGGCGAATCGACACGGCATCCAGAGCGTTGGAGCTGCTGATGGCAGAGCAGGAATCTGAGGCGATGCGCCTTGCCGGAGAACTGAAGGCAATGAATGACAACCGAAAGACGATTACCGAACAGGGAACATCAAGGGCAGTGGAACAGATTGAGCGGGGAGAGCATGACGGTTTTTCTGTATTTGTGATCTACCTGCCGGAATGTCATGAAAGTATTGCGGGGATCGTCGCCGGAAGGATCAGAGAGCGGTATCATCATCCGACGTTGATCCTTACGGATGCAGAAGATGGTCTCAAGGGATCGGGCAGATCAATAGAAAGTTATGATATGTATCGGGAACTGTCGGCGGTTAAGGATATTTTTACCAAATTTGGTGGTCATGCGCAGGCGGCGGGATTTTCCCTGCCGAAAGATAAATTGGAGGAACTGAGGCGGAGGCTGAATGAAAACAGCAGACTGACGGAGCCGGATTTTAAAGAGACGCTTCGTATTGACGCGCAGGTGCCGTTTTCCTATGTTACCCCGCAGCTATTAGATCAGTTTGCGTTATTGGAGCCGTTTGGAAACGGCAATCCAAAACCGCTTTTGGCAAAGAAGGATGTGCTGCTTTATCGCGCAAGAATTCTGGGGGCGGAGGGAAAAGTCGGGAAGTATCAGATCAGGGATACTGATGGCGGGACGGCCGAGCTGACCTTGTTTTTTGATAAGAATAAAGAATTTAAGGAGTTCCTGACTGAGCGGTATGGAGAGGAAAAGGTGCGGGAAGTTTTTCATGGCGGCGGAGAGGGACTAAAATTTTCCGCGGCATATTATCCGCAGTGGAATGAATATCAGAGACAGAAAAAAATTCAATTTGTTATGGAAGATTTTTGTTAAGCGAATACAAAAAGCGGGAAAGAGGAATTTTATGCAGGAGAGCAAAAACAGATACATCAATGTTTATGTCGGAGTCGGTATTGGCATATTGGTTCTGGGATATTCAAAGATTTTGCCGGAGACATTTAAAATATGGGTGGAAGCGTTTGTGCTGTTGTTGTTTTTTACGGCGGCGGGAGTTTATGGCAGGGAATCCGGGATATCGGAACTGGGAATGACGGATCTCATCAAAAAGGGAGCGAGGGAGATCATGATTCCATATTGCTGGATGAGTCTTCTGGTAGTGACTGGCCGGTGCGCAGGTATGCTTTTATTTCCGATGCGGTTTACAAAGGAAGATACGATTGCCATGACCTGGGATATGCTGTCTTTCTATGGTGGGTCTGTGCTATGGTTTTTGCCTGTATTTTTCGTTGGCGTGACAGTATACTGGACGATACGTAAGAAACTGTTTTATCCCGTTGCGCTGATCCTTACAGCGGTTCTTGCGGCTGTCATCTGCGGTATTAATGGTATCCCAGTATATCTTTATGGAAAGGAGATGTCCGTGGAGGTATTTTTGCTGCAGTGCATCTATACTGTTTGGCGCGGTTGCGTAGGGATGTTTTTTTGCGCCGTGGGGGAAGGACTTTCCATGCTGCTCGGATATCTGGAACGTAAAAAACTGATGATGATCCTGTTAGGATTTGCATTAACTGGGATTGGAACGCTTCTTGCTTTGAAGAATCAGGAGAAAGCCGATGTAACGTTATCCTTCCGCTATCTGCTTACAGGGGAGATGGTTTTTTGGTTCCTGGCCGCCATATTCCTTTGTGGCGGTCTGCTCTTTCTATGCAGATGGATCAATGAATGCAGGCCGTTGGAATATCTTGGACGGTCATCACTGATCGTGCTGGCGACCTGTCTTGATTTTAAGGTGACGGCGCTTGCCGGATTGGCTGGTGATAAGGTGTTTGCGATCTTTGATCATGATTTCCTTCGAAATGTTGTGATGCTTGTAGTCCTGATTGTTGTAGAACTTTTCCTGATATGGCTGTTTCACGGAATTCTCAGTTTTATGTACGGAAAAAAACAGAAGAATAACTGATCGATTTCAAAAGGAGAGAAAACCACCGCGCCGCGGTGGTTTTCGTTATGAGGGGGAGATAGTAAATGAATCACTATCTGATAGATAAGATATACGAAAGGTGTGTCTTTTTTGTGTTGAAAATGTGAAACTTATTTAATATGTCAGAAAATGTTTTTTTATAAGAAAAAGGATGTTTATTTGTCAGAGAGTGTGATTCCCTTGTCATTTGCAGAAAATAGGTATAATATATAATATAGATTAATATGCATTGGAGGATTTGATATGCCGGCATTGGAAACATTGCTGAACGGGCTTGCGTATCAGTGCATGCAGGGAAATATAGAGAAGCAGATTACGGCGGTCGTATATGACTCCCGTAAAGTTGTAAAGGGATGTCTTTTTATTTGTATCGAGGGAGCAAAATTTGACGGTCACAGCGTGGCTGACGATGTGGTGAAAGCAGGGGCGGCAGTACTTGTGGTACAAAAACCGGTTGTCGTAACGGATGATCAGGCGACAGTGGTTGCCGTGGAGGATACCAGATATGCCATGGCGTGTATCTCAGCGGCATATTTTGGACATCCGGCAGAGAAATTAAAGACTATCGGAATCACGGGGACAAAGGGAAAAACCACAACGACTTATCTAGTAAAATCGATCTTGGAACATGCCGGATATCGGGTAGGTCTTGTGGGTACGATCGAGACGATCACCGGGAAGCGTAAAATACCTTCCGAGAATACGACGCCGGAGTCTTACTATCTGCAGGAATATTTTGCAGAGATGGTGGAGGCAGGCTGTGATGTTGTAGTTATGGAGGTGTCCTCGCAGGGACTGATGATGCACCGGAGTGCGGGTTTTACATTTGATTACGGGATCTTTACCAATATTGAACCGGATCATATCGGACCGAACGAACATAAGGATTTTGATGATTATCTTCACTGTAAAAGTCTGTTGTTTCAGCAGTGCAGGGTGGGGATATTGAATGGAGACGATGAACATTGTGAGCAGATCCTGAAAGGTCATACCTGTCAGGTAGAGACCTTTGGACTGGGAGAAAACTGCCATTCGGGGCGCGCTGCGGATCTACGTGCCACAAATCTGAAACTTTTAAAAGAGGACGGACGGCTTGGAGTGGCGTTCCGGGCGGAGGGACTTCTGGAAATGGACGTTAAGGCATATTTTCCGGGGAAATTCAGCGTTTATAATGCATTGACGGCTCTGGCGATCTGCAGGCATTTTAATGTTTCCAAGGACGGAATCCGGGCGGCGCTGCTACAGGCGCAGGTCAAGGGAAGGATCGAGATGATTCCGGTCTCGGATCAGTTTATTCTGATGATTGACTACGCGCACAATGCTATGGCGTTAAAAAGCCTGCTGGAGACACTGCGGGAATATGAACCGAAGCGGCTGGTCTGCATGTTTGGATGTGGCGGAAACCGTTCCAAACTCCGTCGGTTTGAGATGGGAGAGGTCAGCGGCCGTCTGGCGGATCTGACTGTGATTACCTCCGATAATCCCCGGATGGAGGAGCCGCTGGATATTATAGCGGATATCGTGACGGGAATCGAAAAAACGGATGGGGAGTATATCACAATCCCGGACAGAAAGGAAGCGATCGCTCATGTGATTCGTCACGGACTTCCGGGGGATCTTATCGTTCTGGCGGGTAAGGGACATGAGGATTATCAGGAAATCAAAGGAGTAAAATATCCGATGGATGAAAGGGAACTGATCCGGGAGGTTCTGGAGGAAAGCGCAGCACATTAGTGCGGCACATCAGTGCTTTGTCGGATGATATTATATGATGTGGATAAAGTGATGAATACAAAAAAATATGCTAATGTGATAGTGGATATCTCCCATGAAAAGGTAGACCGGCTGTTTCAATATCGGCTTCCTGAGAACCTGAGGCAGACGGCGAAGGTGGGAGACGAGGTGATTGTACCGTTCGGTATGGGAGATACGAAAAGAAAAGCGTATATTATGGAACTGACGGATGAATCCCAATGGGAGGAGTCCCGTATCAAAGAAATCATCTCCATCAATGAAAAGGCGGTCAGCATGGAAGCGAAGACACTGCAGCTGGCTTACTGGATGAAGAGCAATTACGGTTCTACCATGATCACGGCGATGAAGACCGTCCTGCCGGTGAAAAAGAAGATCAGGGAGCAGCAGTATAAATGTTTACAATGTATTGTTGAAGATGAGGTATTGGCAGGGTTGATTGCGAAATGTCATCCCTGCCGACAGATCGCAAGACGAAGACTTTTGCAGGAGTTTTTATCCGTCAAGGAACTGCCTTATCAGTTGGTAACCGGCAAGATGAATGTGGCTTCTACGACGATCCATTCTTTAGAAAAACAGGGCGTCCTGCAGATCGTAACGACACGAGAGTATCGTAATCCTTTGCTTAGAAGCGACCAGAGAATTGAAAAGCCGGTGCTTTCCGGGGAGCAGCAGCAGGCTGTAGATGGCATCCTAAAGAGTATGGAGGAGGCGGAACCGGGCGTATCCCTGCTGCATGGAATCACGGGAAGCGGCAAGACAGAAGTATATATGGAACTGATCGAGAAAAACATCTCCATGGGAAAACAGGCGATCGTGCTGATTCCGGAGATTGCATTGACATTTCAGACGCTGATGCGGTTTTATGCAAGATTTGGCGATCGGGTTTCCGTGCTTCACTCCAGACTGTCCGATGGGGAGCGCTATGATCAGTATGAACGTGCCAGAACAGGACAACTGGATGTCATGATTGGTCCGAGGTCCGCTTTATTTACTCCGTTTATGCAGTTAGGGCTGATCGTGATCGATGAAGAACATGAAAACAGTTATAAAAGCGAGAAGATGCCTAAGTACCATGCCAGAGAAGTGGCTGAATATATCGCAAAAAGAGATCATGCCGCGCTGGTGCTTGGATCGGCGACGCCGTCTTTAGAATCTTATTATAGGGCGTTAAAAGGGGAATATCGCTTATATGAACTTAAATACCGCCCGCAGAACGCAGTCCTTCCGCAAGTATATATTGCGGATATGAGGAAGGAACTGAAGGAAGGCAATAAAAGCTTCTTTTCCAGGAAATTAAAGGAATTGATGCTGGAACGGCTGCTTCGGGAAGAACAGATCATGCTTTTTATCAACCGCCGTGGCTATGCCGGATTTGTATCGTGCAGAGAGTGTGGTTATGTGGTAAAATGTCCTCATTGCGATGTCTCTCTGTCGCAGCATCATGGGAATGGCATGTATCAGAAAAAGGAGCAGAAGCTGATATGCCATTACTGCGGATATCAGACGGATATGCTTATGGAATGTCCGGAATGCGGTTCACCCTATATTGCAGGTTTTCGGGCCGGAACGCAGCGTATTGAAGAAGAATTAAAAAAATGGTATCCTTCTGTCAGGGTGCTTCGCATGGATGCGGATACGACCCGGAAGAAGGAGGATTATGAAAAGATCCTGTCTTCTTTTGCGGCTCATGAGGCGGACGTTCTGATCGGTACGCAGATGATTGTCAAGGGGCATGATTTTCCCAATACAACACTGGTTGGAGCGATCGCTGCGGATCTGTCATTAAGCGTAGGAGATTACAGAGCGGCGGAAAGGACGTTCCAGCTGCTGACTCAGGCGGCAGGCAGGGCAGGCAGAGGAGATAAAAAGGGCGAGGTGGTCATCCAGACGTATCAGCCGGACAACTATGGCATTGTCAACGCTGCAAAGCAGGATTATCTCAGCTTTTATCAGGAAGAGATCGTATACCGCCGTCTGGCAGGATATCCGCCGGCGCAGCATATGCTGGCGGTACAGATCTTTGCGAAAGAGGAAGCGGAAGGGGTGGCGCTGGCGGAACGGGTCGCAGGGGAAATATCGGAACTGTTATCGGAAAGTCAGGAAAAGGAACAGACACAGATCATCGGACCGGCGCCGGCTGCGGTTGCCAGAATCAATGATATCCATCGGACGGTATTGTATATCAAACATGAGAGCAAGCAGTTTCTGATTGCGTGCAAGGACCGGATCGAAGGAATGATGAAGGCTATGGAGCAGGGAAGCCAGATGCTGCAGTTTGATTTTGATCCGATGAACCTGTTTTAAATATCGCTAATGAGAGGAAAGGAAGTTACATTATGGCTATCAGAAATATCAGGGTAATGGGGGATGACGTACTTGAAAAAGTGTGTCGGGAAGTAAAGGAAGTAAATGAAAGGACCAAAGAACTGATTATGGACATGCTGGAGACCATGTACGACGCTAACGGCGTAGGGCTGGCGGCACCGCAGGTTGGTGTTTTGAAACGGATTGCAGTGATTGATGTGACAGGTGAGGATCCGATTGTACTGGTCAATCCAAGAATCGTTGAAAGCAGCGGTGAGCAGAGGGATTATGAAGGATGTCTGAGCGTGCCCGGTAAAAGGGGGATCGTTACCAGACCTAATTATGTCAAGGTGGTTGCGATGGATGAGGACATGCAGGAGATCGAAGTAGAAGGCAGCGAGCTTCTGGCAAGAGCGATCTGCCATGAACTGGAACATCTGGATGGACATCTGTATGTGGAACGGGTAGAGGAAGGACTGGAGGATAATCCTTCCGACGATGAAGAGTAAAAATAAGCAGCGGCGGAGAAGCCGCATCGAACATGTAGTTTGCAGGGAGGTCAGGAATGGATATCGTATATATGGGGACGCCGGATTTTGCGGTGCCTGCATTAGAAAAACTGATTGAAGCCGGGCATAAAATCATAGCAGTCGTGACGCAGCCGGACAGACAGCGCGGCAGGGGAAAGGAAGTCCTATATTCACCGGTCAAGGAATGTGCGTTGAAATATGGTATTCCGGTGTTTCAACCGGCAAAGATCAAAGCGCCGGAGGCAGTGGAGCAGTTAAGGTCTTATCATGCGGATATTTTTGTGGCGGCGGCTTTTGGACAGATACTTTCCAAAGAAATTCTGGAGATGCCGCGGTATGGCTGCGTGAATATCCATGCCTCGCTGCTTCCCAAGTACCGGGGCGCAGCGCCTATCCAGTGGGCGGTCATTAATGGAGAGGATAAGACGGGCGTTACCATCATGCAGATGGATGAGGGGTTGGATACGGGAGATATCCTTACGCAAAGGGAAGTTCTGATCGCTCAGGAGGAAACAGGGGAAAGCCTGTTTGAAAAACTTTCCATCCTTGGCGCCGAGCTTCTTGTGGAAACGCTGGATGGAATCTGGCGAGGTGATGTGGTAAAAAGAAAACAGGATGCTTCCTTAAGCACCTATGCGAGGATGCTGAAAAAAGAGGACGGACGAATTGATTGGAGCAGGTCATCGAAGCAGATAGAGCAGCAGATCCGTGGAATGAATTCATGGCCAAGCGCTTATACTATGTGGAACGGAAAGACATTGAAGATCTGGAAGGCGCAGTGGAACCAGTCGGTTCATGCTCATGCGCCGGGAACGATCCTTGCTGTAGAGAAAGAAAGCGTTTCCATTGCCTGTGGAGAAGGGGTAATCAGGATCATGGAACTGCAATTGGAAGGAAAGAAAAGGATGGCTGTGAAGGATTTCCTGCTGGGGTATCATATGGAAGAAGGAAGCAGACTGGAATAGTAAGTGATGGTGATACAGCTAAGAATAAAATGATTGTAGAAGAAAGAAGGGAGAATCAATATGTATATGTCAGATTTATTATATCTTTTAATCCTTATCATGGGCGTGGTATCTTTGGTGGCATCAGCCCGCGTCAATTCTGTATTTAATAAATACAGCAAGACTCTCAGCATGTCAGGGATGACAGGGGAAGATACTGCAAGAAGGATGCTGCAGGCAGCTGGGATCACGGATGTTGTGGTATGTCAGGTTTCCGGGAAGCTGACGGATCATTATGATCCGATCAATAAGAAATTGTGCCTCTCTGAGGAGGTTTATGGTATGAGTTCAGTTGCGGCAGTGGGAGTGGCGGCTCATGAGTGCGGTCATGCAATACAGCATCAGGAACAGTATTTGCCATTGACGCTGCGTTCGCTGATCCTTCCGGTAGCAAATATCGGTTCTAAGGTGTGGATCTGGCTGATCATAGCAGGTACGATATTTAGCTATAACCAGTTTCTGATCAATGTAGGAATATTTGTGTTTTCCTTTGCCGTATTATTTCAGGTGATAACGCTTCCTGTGGAATTTGATGCCTCCCGACGTGCTATAAAATTGACAGAATCTTATGGAATCTTATCTTCTACGGAAGCCGGAGACTGTAAAAAGGTGCTGCGGGCGGCAGCTATGACGTATGTGGCTTCTGCAGCAATCGCGGTTCTGCAGCTGCTTCGTCTGATGGCGCTTTACGGGAGAAGACGAAGATAGTGTGAGAAGAACTTCTAACTGCTCGCAGCAATGGCTGCTTCGCAGAGAAGTTCTAAGTCTCACACCGAAAAACGCAAAGAGCGCGTTTTTCATTTTCATCTGAGCCGCCGAAGGCGGCATAGGGGTTAGTGACGAAAGGGAGGCTGCGGATGGGCGGAAAAAAAGCTACAAAGACCCGATCGATCGTTTTGGAGATATTAATGGAGCTTCTGCCTGAAAGGGAAACGGCTGCGCCCATCAAGGATAATCTTCTGATCAGAGATGTTTTGGATAAATATGATTATATGGATGTCCGGGATAAATCTTTTATCAAACGTCTGGCGGAAGGCTGTGTGGAACAGAAGATCACGCTGGATTATGTGATCGGTCAGTATTCCCGGACAGGCGTTGGAAAGATGAAGCCGGTCATATTAAATATTCTGCGGATGGGGGTATATCAGATCCTTTATATGGAAACGGTGCCGGATTCCGCGGCTTGCAATGAAGCGGTCAATCTTGCGGTCAGCAAAGGTCTCCAAGGATTAAAAGGATTTGTGAATGGGGTTCTCAGGGCGGTCAGCAGGGAGAAGGAACAGATCGTCTGGCCTTCCAAGGAGAATATGGAGCAATATTTCTCTGTCAGATATTCCATGCCGGTTTGGCTGGTACATATGTGGTCCAAACGGTATGATGTGGAAACCGTGGAAAAGATGCTGGCAGAGTTTCAAAAGCCGTCGCCACTTACCATCCGATTGAAGGAGACGCTGCCGAAGGAGCAGCAGGAGCAGTGGAAAGAACAGGCGGCACTTCAGGGATGCCGTATCAGCGAGCATCCGTATCTGCCTTATGCTTACTGTTTGGAACATGTGGATGGGGTTGCAAGGATTTACGGGTATGAAGAAGGGATGTTCGCCGTACAGGATATCAGTTCCATGCTGGCAGTAGAGCTTGCCGGTATCCGGGAAGGAGATCTGGTCATTGACGTCTGCGCCGCGCCGGGCGGCAAGGCGATGCATGCGGCGGAGAAAACAGGCATCAACGGATTGGTGGATGCCAGAGATATTTCAGAATATAAACTGGGATTGATCCGGGATAATGCGATGCGTCTGCATCCTGACATGCTGGAAAAGGACAGGATAAAAATCAGGATATGGGACGCCGCGGTTTTGGACGAGTCGATGCTCGGAAAGGCAGACGTGGTGATTGCGGATCTTCCGTGTTCGGGGCTTGGCGTAATCGGACATAAAGCGGATATCCGTTACCGTGTGACAGAAGAACAGATCAGCGAGCTGGCTGCGTTGCAGAGAAAGATATTGGGGACGGTTTACCGCTATCTAAAGCCGGGCGGCATCCTGTTGTATAGTACCTGTACGATCAGCGAAGAGGAAAACGAAAAAAATGCGGCATGGATACTGGAACAGCTGCCTATGGAGAGTTGTCGTCAGCTTCAGCTGCTTCCGGGTATCCATCAAAGCGATGGATTTTTTATAGCTAAATTTAGAAGAAAGCAGGACGGATGTTGAAGGATATCAAATCTTTGACCTTAGAAGAGTTAAAGGAAGAAATCAAGGCTTTCGGAGAAAAAGAATTTCGTGCCACACAGCTTTATGAATGGATACATAAGAAGTTAGCTGTTTCTTATGAGGAGATGACCAATCTGCCCAAAACGTTCCGGGAAAGACTGGGGCAGGAATATTCTTTTACCACACTGCGTATGGTAAGGGAACAGATTTCCAAACAGGACGGCACAAGAAAATATCTGTTTCAGCTGGGGGATGGCAATCTGATCGAAACGGTTCTGATGAAATACCATCACGGCAATTCGGTCTGCATCTCTTCTCAGGTGGGCTGCAGGATGGGTTGCAGGTTTTGCGCGTCAACGCTGGATGGGCTGGAACGTTCCCTGACGGCATCTGAGATGTTGGAACAGATCTATGAGGTCACCCGGCATATCGGAGAAAGAATATCCAATGTTGTGGTGATGGGGATGGGCGAACCGTTGGACAACTATGATCATCTGTTAAAGTTTCTTAGGATGGTCAGCGACGGGAATGGTCTGAATATCAGCCAGAGAAATCTAACGGTCTCTACCTGCGGTCTTGTACCGGGGATGCGGAAGCTGGCGGACGAAAAGCTGCAGATTACGCTGGCATTGTCGCTTCATGCGGTTACTGATGAGAAGCGTCGGGAGATCATGCCGATTGCAAACCGCTACAGCATAGCAGAGCTGATGGACGCATGTGCTTATTATTTTAAGCAGACCGGAAGGAGGATCACCTTTGAATATTCGCTGATCGGCGGGGTTAATGACAGCGAAGAGGAAGCGGAGGCCCTTGCAGGGCTGGCTGCGCCGCTCCATGCCCATGTGAATCTGATCCCCGTAAATCCTGTCAAAGAGCGGAAATATCAAGCTTCCGGACACGCATCTGTGGAGAATTTTAAAAACAAGCTTGAAAAAAGACAGATCAATGTTACTGTAAGAAGGGAAATGGGGCGCGATATCGACGGCGCGTGCGGACAGCTTAGAAGAAAGAAATTGAAGGAAGAGCAATATTGATAGAGGAAGAAAGAATTGAATGAAAGGTAAAAATGAGCAGGAAAAGAAATCCAATAAAGGCGTCTGGACAGCATATTATTGATTGGGGAGTTTGAAAAACAACGAAAAAGTAATGGGAGTTTGCGTTGATTTACAAGTGGGCTTAACTGCGTCAAGCGGCCGTCGGAGATCACATGTTCCTATTTATGAATTTTACTATGCAGGCGAGACACATCGTATCGCGGAAAGCACTTATTCCAATTTTGCAAATCCGCAAATTGGTGAGAAGCGTGAAATATATGTGGATACGGAATCCCTTGACGAAATATATGAACCGATACGCTCCCGCAAGCTCAACATAATGACTTGCGGACTGGGTATCTGCTTTGCCGCAATGGCATTATTGGGATTATTTATGGTGTATGTTGTGGAATAAAAGTTACATAATACTGACAGCTTGTTCTTTTCCTTTTAATATGTTAGAATACTTTAGGATTTAGTGATATAAGCTAAATCAAAGGTGGGATCATGCAGGTACATTCATATTCTATTACGGATATTGGAAAACAAAGACAATTGAATCAGGATTATGTATTTACTTCAGAGGTTGCGATGGGACCCTTGTCGAATCTTTTTATTGTGGCGGACGGCATGGGAGGGCACAAAGCTGGGGAGTACGCTTCCAAATGTACGGTAGAGACGATCATAGAGGATATCAACGCATATCAGGGCCCGGCGGTGATCAGGGCGCTTACGGAAGCCATACAGCATGCCAATACAAAGATCAGGCAGGTTGCATCCTGTGATAGTAACTATCAGGGGATGGGGACTACACTGGTAGTAGCGACTTATCAGGATGACGTTTTGTATGTGGGCAATGTCGGAGACAGCAGGCTGTATATCATAGGTGATGGTATCCGGCAGGTAACAACGGACCATTCGCTTGTGGAGGAGATGATTCGGATGGGAGGATTGGACCGGAGCCGCGCAAGGACGCATCCCGATAAAAATATCATCACCAGAGCCATCGGTGTCGTGGATGTCGTAGACGTTGATTTTTTTGAAGTTGAAGACTTAAAGGAAGGGGACATTATACTGATGTGTTCCGACGGACTGTCTAATATGCTGGAGGATGACGAGATCGAAAAGATTGTGAACGCAAGAGGAACTCTTGAAGAGAAAGCAGATCAATTAGTAGCGGCAGCAAACCGCAATGGCGGTAAGGATAATATCGCAGTTATCCTGATCGAAATGTTGTCAGATGAGGTGATACATGATTAAATTAGGAATGATAATCGCAGATCGATATGAGGTCCTTGAGAAGATCGGCACAGGTGGAATGAGCGATGTATATCGCGCAAAGGATCATAAATTAAACCGATATGTCGCGGTTAAGGCATTAAAACAGGAATTTGCGGAAAATAAGGATTTTGTCTCTAAGTTCCGCGTGGAGGCGCAGGCGGCAGCAGGACTGATGCATCCTAATATTGTGAATGTATATGATGTCGGGGAGGAAAACGGCTGTCATTATATCGTTATGGAGCTGGTGGAAGGTATCACCCTGAAAAAGTATATTGAAAAGAAAGCGCGCCTTTCCGTGAAAGAGGCGGTCAGCATTTCTATCCAGATGGCGATGGGAATTGAGGCGGCTCATAATAACCATATTATTCATAGGGATATCAAACCGCAGAATATTATTATCAGTAAAGAGGGTAAAGTCAAGGTGACGGATTTCGGCATCGCTAAGGCTGCTACCAGCAATACGATTACGTCCAATGTGATGGGAAGCGTACATTATACTTCACCGGAACAGGTAAGGGGCGGTTTTTCTGATGAAAAGAGTGATATCTATTCGTTGGGAATAACATTGTTTGAGATGCTGACGGGACGTGTGCCGTTTAATGGTGAGACGACAGTAGCGGTGGCGATCAAGCATATTCAGGAACAGATGCCGTCTGTCCGTGAGTTTGTGCCTGAGATCCCCATCAGCGTGGAGCAGATCGTGAAAAAGTGTACGCAGAAAAGCCCGGACCGCAGATATCAGTCCGCACCGGAGCTGATTGAGGATCTGAAAAAATCCCTGATTAGCCCTGATGAGAATTTTGTAAGGCTGGATGAAACGGATTCCGGCGGGGCAACGAAGAATGTGTCAGATGAGGAAATGAGGCAGATCAAATCCGCAGCGCATTCCAGAAGTTCACAGTTAGATCAGACTCCTGTCAGAAACCGCGGTTATTATGGAGATATGGATGAACAGGAGATGGAAGAACGCCCCAGAAAAAGGAGCGAAAGAGGGGAGTATGATCGGGAAGATTTTCGCGATGATGGGAGAAGAAGTTCCAGAGAGTACATACAGGATGATTATTTGGAGGAAGTGGATCAGGGAGAGATTCTTGTAGAAAGAAGAAAGAAGTCGTCTTCCGGAAGACCGGCGGAAGGCAGATCCGGAGAGCGAAACAGTTTAGAAAATAATATTTCCAGAAATAATATTTCCGGGAAGAATGGTTCGGGAAAGTCAGGATCAGGAAAGAATGGTTCTGGGAAAAGTGGTTCCGGAAAAAATTCTTCCAATCGGAATACCTCTGGGAAAAGCGGTTCCGGAAAAAACAGTGCCGGTGGTAGCCGGAAAAACAGTTCTTCCAAACCGAAGGGAAGAAGGATCGTGGAAGAAGAGTATGATCCCAAGGCGGAATTTTTGACAACAGTCATGATCGTCGTTGTAGCGGTGATCGTGGGATGTGTGTTTTTGTATTTTGTGGGAAGCGCGGTTGGCATTTTTGATTTTGGGTCTACGGAGTCGGGACAGGACAGTACGCCGGTTGCAATGATTGCAGTGGCCGGAAAGCCTGCGGACGAAGCGGCGACGGCGCTGCGGGCATTAGGATTTGAAGTTGTTTCAGAATATCAGGAATCCAATACGGTAGCTGAGAATCTTGTTATTTCCGCTTCCGCACGGGAAGGTGAGATGCTTGATTACGGCAGTCAGGTGACTTTGAAGATCAGCAGCGGCACCAACGGCGTACCTTTACCGTTGGTAGAGGGGTTGAGTCGTGCGGAGGCAACTGCCAAGCTGGAGAGCGAGGGATTTGTTGTCAGTATATCACAGACAAATTCGGAAACCGTTGCAAGAGATCAGGTCATCTCGCAAAATCCGGCGGCGGAAACACGCCTTGCCAGAGGAACTGTGGTAGAACTGGTCATCAGCCTCGGAGCAGAGGTAGTGGAAATACAGGTTCCGGATATCAGGAATAGGACGGAGGATGAAGCGATCCGCATACTGGAGGAGGCGGGCTTGACCGGTACGGCTGTGGATCTGGAATATAGTGATACGATTGAAGAAGGACGTGTGACGTATCAGAATTATTCTCCTAATGTGACTGTCAAGAGTGGTACGGAGATTGAGTTTAAGCTAAGTATGGGCGTGGAACAGGTGTTTTATAACTGCCTTACGACGGTAAGTGCTCCACCAAATTATCCCGGCGGTGATGCGGTGGTGGTATTAAAGGCGATGGATGGCACCCAGCTATGGTCTACTACTACGGCGGCGTTTCCTTTGGAGATCAACGTGACCAATATATTCGCCAAATCTTCCGGTGAAATATATATTACGTATAATATTATTAAACAGGAAAATGTGATAGGGGAGGATGGCAGTGTAACGGTACAGAATGTTCCGGAATTGGTTACTTCCGATCCCATCCCTGTTACATTTATCAAGATACAGTAGGTGGCAGATGTTTGAGGAAAATGCTGCCTATGAAGGCAGGATCGTAAAAGGTATCGCAGGATTTTACTACATCTATGTGGAAGGGCACGGACTGGTGGAATGTCGCGCCAAGGGTGTATTCCGGAAAGACGGAATAAAACCCCTTGTGGGTGATACGGTCAGTTTGACGATTACGGATGCAGCCAAAGCGCAGGGGATTATCCATGAAATTAAAAAAAGAGCCAGCAGTCTGATCCGGCCGGAAGTTGCCAATGTCGATCAGGTGCTGCTCTTATTTGCTTATTATGCGCCAAGACCTAATATCAATCTTTTAGATAAATTTTTGGTCTCAATGGAAATGCAGGGGATTCCGGTTATTCTCTGTTTTAACAAGATGGATTTGGTGACGGAGAAGGAACGGGCTGAAATTCTGCATATTTATGCAGACTGTGGCTGTGCGCTTTTAGAGATCAGCGCGGCATCAGGGGCAGGCGTGGAAAGGCTGCATAAACTTCTGAAAGGAAAGACGACGGCGCTGGCAGGACCGAGCGGTGTGGGCAAGTCAACGCTGACCAATGTGCTTTGCCCGGAAGCCGGAATGGAGACCGGGGAGATCAGCCGGAAGCTGGAACGTGGAAAGCATACGACGAGACATTCGGAGCTGCTGCATCTGGGAAACGGAACCTATCTGATGGATACGCCGGGATTTTCGGCACTGATGTTAGATGCGTTATCCTATGAAGAACTGGGGAATTATTACCGGGAGTTTTATCCCTATGTGGGTGAATGTCATTACCAGCCCTGCAGCCATATTCACGAGCCGGAGTGCGGGGTACGCCGGGCGGTGGAGGAAAAGAAAATTCATCCGAAGCGGTATGAAAGCTATCGGCAGCTATATGAGGAACTAAAGGATCGGAAAAAATATTAGGACAGACGCTCTTTCGTATTCGTGGTATATATGCAACATCTTACCGTGGCAAAAATAAAAGATAAAATTTCACTAACTGCAGGATTCTTTCGAGATTCTGCAGTTATTTTTTTGCAAAAAAAGAAATTACGCATTATTTATTTGGTGGAACAGCTCTTTTGGCATTGATTTAGAAAGATGACAAAATTCGTTAGCTGAATTTTATCTTGCGTTAATATGATATCAGGATGATACACAAGGGGGCATGGAAACAAAGGAGCTAAAGATGACTTTGACTGGTATTATTACAAATCAGGACAGGTAGACATGGATAAAAGTGATTCCAATAAATAACGTCCTCAAAAAATATATTGTAGAAAAAAGGGAAATAACATATAATGAAAGAGAAAAATTATGGAAAATGAAATATTGGGCTTCTTAAAATATTAAAAATTTTAAGGACGAACAAAAGGTGAGGGAGAGGAAAATGAAAAGCATAATATGTCCGGCATGTG
>JAIDPF010000035.1 GCA_029062895.1 Lachnospiraceae bacterium | reverse complement strand
GAATTTAAACCAGATGAAGCCATTGAACTTGCATATGAAGTATATACTAATGTTCGCAATGCCAATGAAGAAAATAATACTTATAGAATATATGGGCTTAACATTGATATAAACAATTTTACAGAATATGAAAAGGAATATAATTCAGTGAGGTTTTTAATTCCTTTCGATGAAGAGTATTCCTTTGAAGAATTTGAAAAGATTTTATTGGATAATGTTGAGACAGCTATTGATTCTGAGCCTGTATAGAAGAAGCGATCAAAGAAGGGCACATGATGATTTAAAATTAAATAATTGTCACGAGTCAAACAGCGGTAAACCTATTATTGATTTACCGCTGTTTTTTGCTCTGTAATCCTGAAGAAGTTCCAAATGAGAGCATATTTATGTATTCAATGTATATTATCTATGGTATAATTTTATTTAACATTGAAATAATAATAGGATTCCAGACTTTGTTTAAGGAAACTACGTCGCAGCAAGCTGCTCTGACATGGGGATTAGTATGGCGTTTAGAAAAAACCGTGAAAAAGAGGATAAATTGTGGTATAGGCTGGATTTGTCGGCCATCGTGTATCCTGCATTGCAGCGGCAGGATTTCAGTTCTGTCTACCGTCTTTCCGCGCTGATGAAAGAGAAGGTTGACCCGGAGAGATTGCAGGTGGCGCTTGATCGTGTTCTGCCCCGTTTTCCGAGTTATAAGGTGGCGATCCGGAAGGGTGTGTTCTGGCGGTATCTGGAATATAACCAGCGTCCCGGACCATTTGTGCAGGAAGATATCAAGAATCCCTGTATGCCGCTTCCGTTTCGGACGAAGAACAGATATCTTCTAAGGGTGTATTATTATGATAAGCGGATCTCCCTGGAGGTGCATCATTGTCTGGGAGATGGCAATGGCGGAATGTGCGTATTTCATACGCTGTTGGCGGAATATTTAAGGCTGATGGGATATGAGATCCCTACAGGATATCTGGTAAAGGATATTCATGAAGAGCCTGACCCGGAAGAGACCGAGGACGCCTATGGGAGATATGCCCACGCAGAAGTACGGCCGCCGCGTCCGATGGAAAAAACTTATTTGATACGGGGAACGCCGGAGCCGTTTTACACGTTAAATATGATCATCGGCGTGCTTTCCGCAAAAGAAGTATATGCAAAGGCAAAGAAATATGACGCATCCGTAACGGAATATTTAAATGCCGTGCTTCTTTATGCGTTATTGCAGAAACAGAAGGATGACGGAGGCTATAAAAAACTGCCGGTAACCCTTGCCATGCCGGTAAATCTGCGTCGTTTCTTTCCGTCAAAGACGCTGAGAAATTTTATTACCATGGTATATCCGAGCATTGATCCGAGGCTGGGGGAATATTCTTTTGAGGATGTTGTAAAACAGGTGCATCATTATATGCGTTATTACATCAGCGATAAATTCCTGCGCGGGGATATCACCACCAATGCCGCAACCCAGCGGCATCCGTTGATCAGGGTGGTACCTTTGTTTATCAAAGACAAGGTCGTAAGACAGTTTTATAAGATGGTACAGGATCGGAACTCTACCGCAGGTTTGACAAATATGGGTATTTTGGCGGCACCTGAGGAAATGAGAGAGCATATTGATCGTTTTGATATCTGTATGGGACAGCCTTTTTCTAAAAGAACAAATTGTTCCATTATCACTTTTGGAGATAGATTGTCGATCACATTTGCCAGCGTGATCAAAGAGTCCGATGCGGAAAGGTATTTCTTCCGTTTTTTAGTGAAGGAAGGAATCCATGTCAGGATTGAAACCAATCGATAGAAGGCAGCAAAAACGAATTTATTCGTTTTGCGAATATTGTGCCTGCGGCATAGCACTAAAGTGCATTAAAGTTCGCAGGTTGCGGAAAGGCGTGGTTATTAGTATGTCTTATTGTGTAAATTGCGGCGTAGAGCTGGAAACGTCAATAAAAAAGTGTCCACTTTGCAACACGATAGTGATCAATCCAAATGAATTACAGCCGGAAATGACGGCGAGAAACGGAGATTTGCCGTTCCCTAATAAAATCGGGGTAGTCGAGCCCATCAAACGAAAAGATCTGGTGGTGGTATTGACGGTGGTCTTAGCCTGTACGGCCGTTAGCTGCCTGTTGCTGAACTATCTGATGTGGAAGTCAAATCAGTGGTCTTTGCTGGTGTTGGGTTTTTGCGTGTTATTATGGGTGATGATCGTACCGCCGTTGATGATCAGGAATATGAGAAGACGTATTATGATGCTGTTAAACGGTGCTGCAGTGTGCATCTATATTGCACTGATAGGTATTTTTACGGATTCCTCGGAATGGGTGGTGGATCTTGGAATTCCCATCACGTTGACCGTGCTGGTATTGGTTGAATTATTTCTTACGGTGGCAACGTACAAGAGATCCTTTGCGGTATTGGCTTGTCTCTTTTTTATGGAAGCCGCAGTGCTCTGCATTTCCATAGAACTTTTGGTAAATCATGCGCTTCACCAGCCATTGGGGATCAAATGGTCCGCAATTGTGCTGACAGTCTGCACGATCATTACGGTTGCGCTTGCCACGATGTTCTCCAGAAGGCGTGTGCGCAACGAGATCAAAAGACGTTTTCATCTGTAATTCCAAATAAAAAGGGACATTTGGGAGGAAAGGTATTTGAAAAGCAAAGTAATGATATTATTATTAGCGGGTCTTATGGTGATTGGCAGTTTAAGCGGCTGCGGCTTTGCGTCGAATGATGAAGCTGAAACAGCAGCGCAGGAGGAAGAAGAGTCCATCACAATAGAGGCTGAAGCAAATGAGTATTATGAAGCAGGGTGCGTATATCTGTATGGTATGAATGGAATGGAAGTCGATTTTGAGTCCGCATATACCAATTTTGAAAAAGCGGCAGAACTGGGTAATGCAAGTGCAATGACTAATATTGGATATATGTATGATTATGGATACGGAGTAGAACAGGACTATGCAGCGGCAGTAGAATGGTATGAAAAAGCGGCAGATTTAGGTGAAGAAATTGCAATGTATAATACTGGATATATGTATTACTATGGAAACGGAGTGGAACAGGATTATACAGTAGCAATGAAATGGTATGAAAAAGCAGCAGATTTAGGTAATACAGATGCAATGACTAATATTGGATGGATGTATGACAATGGATACGGAGTAGAAGAGGACTATGCATTGGCAATGGAATGGTATTTAAAAGCGGCAGAACTAGGTAATGCAAATGCAATGGCAAATATTGGATATTTTTATGATTATGGATATGGAGTAGAGCAAGACTATACATTGGCAATGGAATGGTATTTAAAAGCGGCAGAACTAGGTAATACATATGTAATGGCTAATATTGGGAATATGTATTTTAATGGATACGGAGTAGAACAGGATTATTCATTGGCGATGGAATGGTATTTAAAAGCGGCGGAACTAGGTGATGCAAATGCAATGAATTATATTGCATATATGTATGATTTTGGTTTGGGAGTAGAACAGGACTCTGAAAGAGCTTCTGAGTGGTATGAAAAAGCAGCAAATTTAGGTAATTAAATAGCTAAAAAAGAAGCGGAAAATTATTTTAGCATACAGCTAAAGGCGATGCATATGGTGTCATATGTATCGCCTTTTTCATGGTCATTGGAAGTATGGATGCGGAGTATTTATATTTGAAAAATTTGGCAAGACAAAGAAAATGCAATTTAGATAAAAATTAGAGAAAATAAAGTTTGGTTTAGAGATTTGTTTGATTTTTCATAAGAGAGATAAAGGTATAATTGATACAGGTATAGACAAAAGGGACATTGAGGAGGAAAAGTAATTGAAAAGCAAAATAATGGTATTCTTTTTAGCGAGCCTTATGGTAATTGGCAGTTTAAGTGGTTGCGGCTATACATTGAATGATGAAGCTGAAACATCAGCGCAGACGGCGGAAGAAGAGACCGTCGGACAAATCGAAGAAGATGTTGCCGGGCAGACGGATGAAGAGACCGCTGGACAGGTGGAAGAAGATGCTGCTGCAAAAGAAGCTGCAGCAAATGAGTATTATGAAGCAGGACGCGCATATCTGTATGGTTTGGATGGAAAGGAAGTGGATCTGGAGTCCGCATATAACAATTTTGAACAAGCAGAAGAATTGGGAAAAGTAGAAGCGAACTTTTACCTGGGATTGTTGTGCGATAACTATAATTATCCTGAAACAGATTTTCAAATGGCAAGTACATATTATGCAAAATGCGGAGATAATCCATATGCGCAGCTTGCTTTGGGATTTTTGTATTATTATGGGCAGGGTGTAGAAAAGGATGTAGAACGGGCGAAAGAATTGTGGCAGTCGGCTATCGAGCAGGGGTGTGTTGAGGGCTATTTAGGTACTGCCAGCGTTTTACTAGATGAAGAGGAGTATGAAGCGGCATTGGAGGATTATATCAAAGCTTCGGAGGGAACAGAACGACTTTTTATTAGCAGCGCAATGTCTAATGTTGGATGGATGTATTTTGAAGGAAAAGGAATAGAACAGGACTATGAAATGGCTTTAGAATGGTATGAAAAAGCAGCAGATTTAGGTAATATGTATGCGATGAATAATATTGGAGATATGTATTGTGAAGGATATGGAGTAGAACAGGACTATGAAACGGCTTTAGAGTGGTATGAAAAAGCGGCAGATTTAGGAAATGAATTTGCCAATGAAAATGCGGAAAATATCAGACAGCTTATTCAATAATAGCAGATACATAAAATAAGGCGCGAAAAATTATTTTGGCGTAAAGTGAAAGGCGGTACATATGGTATCATATGTATTGCCTTTTTTATGATCATTAAAAGTATAGATGATGCAGCATTTGTATATTAAAAATGGAAAAAATGTTATAAAGAACTGTTATGAAGGGATAAATATATACTGTTTTTTTCTGATTCTATATGGTATAATGTACGCGAAAGCAATGAGCAGTGCGCGAGTGAGTGAAATCATACGCTGCCGGAAACTTGCTTACGGGCAGCGTATGATTTCAGGAGTGAGCATAGGGCGAAGCCCGCGAGTGAGATGGAGCAAAGCGGAATCGAGCGAGGCACTGCGGGTGTCCGCGGAGTGAGATGGAGGTTATCTATGAAAAGGAATATCAATAGGATCAGTTATATATCCCGCCGACTGCTGGCGGCTGTTTTGGCGGCGGTGTTATTTGTATTTCCGGTATTACAGGTCGATGCGGGGGAGTATACAGGATCTAATGTTGTTACAAATAATATTCACGACCATGAATATACCTCTAACGGCAGGGTGCCAAACAGTTATTTATACAATAACGGGGATGGTACATTTACCAGAGTGGAGAATATGGGGGACATCATTCTTGTGGAAAGGTATAATGCTTCTTACAAGCTGGTGCAGCAGAGGGCAGTAGGATTTGAACTTAGTATTTTTGGAGGATTTTATGCCGGTCAGTATTATAATTATCTGATCTTCGGGCAGCAGAATATGGAACAGAACGATAAGGTGGAATGTATCCGTATCGTCAGATATTCAAAGGACTGGGTAAGGCTTGGGAGCGTTGCGGTGACCAACTGCAATACGACGATTCCCTTCTGCGGAAGCGGGATCGATATCTGCGAAAATGGTAATTATCTTTATATAAAAACGGCGCATCAGACATATTTGGATCAGAACGGTATGTATCATCAGGCCAGTATGATGATTACTTATCAGATAGATAACAATCAGGTCAAGGCAGTACAGTGCGGATTGCCCGGTTCCGTTTATGGCGTGATGGAGAATCCGGCAGCGCAGTATATTGACGCGACAGGCGGCACGATTACAACTGTGGAGCATAGTCCTGCGCCGTCAGGGAGTATGACGGTAAGCAGATACAATATTGTTTCTTCTAACGGGATTCCTAATCATAACTATGCATGTTCCCAAGTCAGTCCCCTTTCCGCTGTTGGCTCGGGTGCGACACTGGGAGGATATGAAGTGTCCGGTCAGTATTATCTGGTAGCGGGAAGCACTGGTTCTCTGGATGGACTTTCTTCTAATCAGAATGTATTTATTGCGGCGGTTCCCAAAAGCTCGTTTTCCAATTCCGCAGTAAAGCTTTCTTTCATGACCGGATATGCTTATGGTGAATTAAAAACGGCAGGGTGTCCGTATCTGGTAAAGATCAATTCGGAGCAGTTTGTTGTGATCTGGGAGACAAAATCAGGTTATTCGGAATTGGAAGAAGTTTCTTATGTATTTATCAATGGTGCGGGACAGATGACTAGTGAGGTCAAGACGATGCATGGATGTCTGTCTGACTGTCAGCCCATCGTATTTAATAATCAGGTGGTATGGTATGTGACGAATGGCGCTGCCATGAAGATATATACATTGCCCCTGTCCGCTAATCAGTCGACGGGATCGGGTGGTCAGACGGTGGTGAATACCGGAGGAAATGTATATCGCGGCGTTGATTATTCCGCTGTATTTGATTATAACTATTATATCAACCGTTATCCGGATATCAGGATCTTCTTCGCCAATGATCAGGCAGGCGCGCTGCGCCACTTTGTGACCACCGGTATGGCGGAAGGAAGACAGGGCTGCGAGAATTTTGATGTGAATATTTACCGGCATAATTATCCGGATCTGCAGGCAGTGTTTGGAAACGATCTCAGCCGGTATTATATGCATTTTATAACTAATGGAAATGTAGAGGGCAGAAACGCCCGAACAAAAATAAGGTAAAGGAAGGAGAACTTTAAAATGGGAACACAGGAAGCTGTAATTGAAAGAGTAGGGAAAATGGTCGAGGAATCCTCCAAGATCGTTGTACTGACAGGTATCGGAACGGTGATTGAAAGCGGCGGAGAGAATATCTGGTCTTCAAGAGAGTGCTATCGTTTGGAGGAAATCTATCACAAGACACCGGATGAAATGATGAACGTGGGATTTTATAGCGCGAGAAAAGACAAGTTTTTCGAGTTTTATAAAAATGAGATCATAAACGAAGAATATGAACCTGCGTCTCTTTACAAAGATATAAAACGCCTGGAAGATCAAGGAAAATTGAAAATGTTGATCACGCAGAATTATTATGCATTGGCGGAAAAAGCAGGCATCAAAAATGTGATTGAATTGCATGGTGATGTTCATAATAACTGGTGTCCGCATTGTGGCAAAAAATTTACGGTAGAGTATATGAGAACTGCCAAAGCTGTGCCTTTATGTGATGAGTGCGGTTCTGCGATTCGTCCCGGCATCCGTCTGTTTGGGGAGAATATTGCCAATAATCTGATGACAGAGGCAGTCAATGCCTGCGAAGACGCTGATATGATTCTGGCGCTTGGAACCAATATGTATGATAATATGGTAAAATTCTGTACTGGTAATTACAAGGGCGGTAAGCTGGTTCTGATTACGAAGGAAGAGCATTATATGGATAAATATGCGGATTATGTGATCCATGACAACGTATGCAACGTATTGCCGAAGATCATTAAATAATGTAAGGATCATTAGGAAAAATATTTCAAAATATTATAAATGGTTCATGGAGATTATTGCGGGATAGGTACAGACGCCATTAATGGGGAAATGGTGGAGGGAATTTATGGATGAAAAGATAATAGAGCAGGATACGGGGTTGCCGGAGGGGATACCGGGAACGGCTCAGATTCGTAAGATTACGTCCTATATGGACAGAATGGAGCTTTTGCAACTAGCGGCAAAGCTGGCGGAGAGTGGGTATGAGAAGAAGCTTTGGAGCGTTCTGTCACGTGTTTATAGTGAGAAAAAAGGTTTTCAGGGTGTTTATGAGGATGGAATCGAGGAACCGTTGGAGAGGATTTTGTCATCGGACGTGCCTGCGGAATTGAAGTTGCAGACATTTACTTCCTTTGCCTTGCCGCAGAAAGTGAAGCCGTCGGACGATGTCATTGAGAAACTGCTGCACGGCTGTGCAGTCAAAAGAATTAATATTGCTGCTTTTTTCCTTATTTCCTATGACTGCGGCGCGGAACACTATCAGCAGATATTACATAATAAGGCATTGTTCCATATTTATGTAAGAAACGCAAAACTGACCCAGATCATAGATTTTTATCAGACAATCATCCGGCAGGAGAAGAAGGAGACTATCACCCAGTCCATACGTCAGTTCCAGCATACAAGAAGACACTTGAAGTATCAGAGTCAGGATGAGGGGAAAGTCAGGGAATTTACCGAACTGATCTTTCAGTCTAAAGAGGTGTTCTTTACAACAAAGCTGCTGGCTTGTCTGACCTTTGATATACCGGAGAACTTCTTGCCGAAGGGGAAAGAGTTGTATGATATCCTGAAGATTTCCATCAATTATGAAGAGCGGATCACGAAGGATTTTGTAGATCATTATCATATTCGGTTCGATTGTTCGGATCTGGCGATGTGCCGGTATTATCTGGGCAATAAAAAGACGACCAAAGAAAAGGCGCTGGTTACTAAATTTGCGGCGCGTCTGGTAAAAGTCGGGGACGAGGTAGAACAGAAAAAGCTGCTTCATGCCGCGTTTAAGAGGGGCGGATTGTTCAGGTTATATGCCGGATGTATGCAGGACGGTGAGGTCAATGTGGAAAAACAGCGGCGGTTTCATTATTCCGAGGAAGACATCGCGTGGTGTGCTGAATTGCCAGGATTTGGCCGGAAATAAGGCAGATAAATTGATTGAAAATGGCGGATTCCTGATATATAATTAAGATGTGTAATTGGTGATTGTTATGCGCATGGTTTGAAAAAATATAATTTAGGATGAGACTATTAGTAAGAAACGAAATTTGGTTGTGTGATAAAAGAGGATTGGTTACGAATGAGTAGAAATATATGTACGAAGATAGGATTGGCGATATTGCTGGCTGTGACACTCAGTATTTCGGTGTGCTCCATACAGGGTTATGCAGCGACGGCAAGGACGGTAAGGGATATATTTGACGCAAAATATTATGCGGATACATATCCTGATGTATATGACTTATTTGGATATAACTGGGAAATGTTATATAACCATTTTATGACGCAGGGAATCTATGAGGGCAGGTGCGCAAGCACGCTGTTGGATGTTGCGCAGTATCGCAGGGAAAATCCTGATCTGGATGCAATGTTTAAAAATGATTGGGATGCTTATGTGGCGCATTATTTTACTCGCGGGATCTATGAAGGGCGCGATCCCGGTGTTACGGATGATTTTTCTCCGATGGAAATGACATCGGAAAGAACGGAAAATTCCGGCATCACTGAGGAGATGATTGATAATTTTTATGCCAATTCCGTATTTGTTGGGGATTCGGTTATGCTGGGATTCCGCAATTACGCGATGAAGAATATGGACACTTATCTTGGGGAGATTCAGTTTTTGGCATCAGGAAGTTTTTCTGTAAATAATGCGCTGCAGCCCCCAAGTTCCACCAGTACGCATCCTATTTATGACGGAAAACAGCGTTATATCGAAGAATCCATTGCTCTGATGCAGGTGGACCGTGTATTTTTGTTCTTTGGCATCAATGATGTAGCCCTTGCGGAGCTGCCGGATGTCTGTGATAAATATACGGAGCTGATCGGCAGGATTCAAGAAGAGAGTCCGGATGTGGAGATCTACATCATCAGCGCAACCTATATGATCGCGGGTCAGGGCGGAAAAAAACTGAATAATGAGAACCTCGGTACATTGAATACGATGATGCAGGAGAGGGCTTCTGAAAACGGCTGGGGATATGTAGATATTATGAGTTCTCTGGAGGACGGCAAAGGTAATCTGGCGGAAGAGTATTGCAGCGATGGATACCTGCATCAAAATACTGCCGCGTATGACATCTGGTCGGAGGTGCTGCGTGAATACGCAAGGGCGCAGCTGGCAGATACATTGGAAAATATAGAAGAAGATTAGAGGATACGATAGATGAAAAAGAATCAGATTTTAACAATATTTATGACGGCAATGGCAGCGGCAGTAGTTTTATGCGGCTGTACGATACAGAGCAGTGATGGACCGACTTCCGTATTTTTGGCAGTTGGCGGCAATGGTGATGAGGCTGGTCAGGATGGGACTGAGACAGAAGGTTCCGAAGTGATTTCATCAGATGTGCAGGTAGAAGATCCTACAGGAGATGATGGAGCTGCAGACGGTGAGATTACTCCTGAAACCGCAAAGAGCTGCGAGGAGATCTATGAGGAAATAGCGGCTTCCGTTGAACTGCAGTCGCCTATGATCGTGCCGGAGGCTTTTGTGGCTAATTATGGAGTTGATTTTTCCGCGATTGATGATTATGTTTTTGCAATGTCTGAATTATCCACCAGCGTGGAAACGATTGCTATTTTTAAATCAGAGGACGCGGCTTCCAGAGAAAACATAACTGCTTCTCTGGAGATGTTTGCAGATGGAAAACGGGCGGAGATGGAGAATTATCTGCCGGAGCAGTTTGATATTGTGGATCGGAGTTCCGTAAAGACAAGTGGAGATTATGTTTATTTGGTCATTTCTGAAAATGCGGAAGCGATTGAAGAGATCATAGCAGCCTGTCTGCCATAATCGGGGAGACAGCGATGGTATTCAGCAGTATTCCGTTTTTATTCTTTTTTCTACCAATATGCTTAGGGTTATATTATGTGGTTCCATTTTTTATGAAAAATGGAATCCTTCTTGTATTTAGTCTCTTATTCTATGCGTGGGGAGAGCCGGTTTATGTCCTGCTGATGCTGGCTGCAGCGGCAGTGAGTTATATCGGCGCGCTTCTAATGGAACATTTCGGTACAACGCAGGGAAAACGCCGGTTCTTTTTTGTCTTGACGCTGATATTAAATCTCTCAGCGCTATTGTTCTTTAAATATACGGATTTTGCAATCACGACTGTCAATAGCCTGTTTCACACAGATGTTCCGTTGTTGGGACTGGGACTTCCGGTGGGGATCAGCTTTTTTACTTTTCAGATGATGAGTTACAATATTGACCTCTATCGCAGGGAAGTAAAATTGGAGCGGAATTACCTGACATATCTGATGTATGTTTCCATGTTCCCGCAGCTGATCGCGGGACCGATCGTGCGTTTTTCCACGGTCAGTGAGGAGCTGCATCAAAGGAAAATAGACTGGACAGGCTTTCGGGATGGACTGCTTCGGTTTATGCAGGGACTGTTTAAGAAAGTCCTGATCGCCAACCAGATCGGTATGATGTGGCAGGAGATCCAACAACTGGCGCAGTTACAGGTTTCAATAGCGGAGGCATGGCTGGGAGCGGCGGCATTTACATTGCAGCTTTATTTTGATTTCAGCGCCTATAGCGATATGGCGATCGGGATTGGCTGGATGCTGGGATTTCATTTTCCGGAGAACTTTAAATATCCGTTGAGCGCGGTCTCTGTGACCGATTTCTGGCGGCGCTGGCATATTTCTCTGTCTACCTGGTTCCGGGATTATGTATATATTCCGTTGGGCGGAAATCGGGGAGGCGTAGCGCGGCATCTGCGCAATATACTCATCGTATGGATGCTGACAGGATTGTGGCATGGTGCGGCATGGAACTTTGTGCTGTGGGGGCTTTATTACGGCGTGCTGCTGCTTTTGGAGAAGTACGTCTGGGGGAAAGCACTGGAGAAATTGCCGGTGATCCTGCGCCATCTGTATGCATTATTTATCGTGGTGGTCGGGTTTGTGATCTTTTCCTTTGATGACATGGGAGCGTTATGGCATTATCTGCGTGGAATGTTCGGAGGCAATGGCGGAGCGCTTCTGGGGTCGGATGTACTCTGGCATATCAGAAATTACGGGGCAGTAATATTGACCGCTGTACTGCTGGCGTTTCCTGTTTATCCGAAGATTCTTGCCTATGGGGAAAAACACGGGGAGAAGGCGCGCGCGATATGGACAGTTGCCGGGATGATCGGATATTTGCTGTGCTTTTTGTTGACGGCAGCATGTCTGGTCAGCGATACTTATAATCCGTTTTTATATTTCCGTTTCTAAGGTTTCTAAGGTTTGCAATTACCTAAGATGATTCGGGTGTCAAAAGGTACCTTTTAAATTTTGAGGCGGCAAGCTGCACAAATAATAATCTGTGCCTATGCTGCTGTACGGAAATAAAAAATTCTAAACATTCCTAATTGAAGTTGTGGAAGACGGACGCAAACGGGGCAAATTCGCCATCCATGGCTCAGTTGCCCCTTTTCGGAACATCGTGTTCCGAAATTGCTGGGATCGGATAGGAATGTTAAGAATTTCTAATTTCCTTCCAATGCATAGGCACAGATTATGATTTGGGCATCTTGCAATATTATTTCTTTAAAGGTATCTTTTGGCACCCTCCCTGAATCCTAAGATATATAGAACGGGTGATTTTGGAGGAAAATTTAAGATGGTAAGTGAGAAAATCAGGTCAATTACATCAGTTTTACTTGTTATAGGGGTACTTGCGTTATCCGTTATGTTTTTGCTGTTTCCCAAAAAGGAGTTCTCGGAAAATGAAAACAGGTATTTGAAAGCGTTGCCGGAACTGACATGGGAACACATCGTGGATGGCAGTTATATGGAAGATCTGAACGGGTATCTGTGCGACCATTTTCCGTTTCGTGATTTCTTTATGGGCTGTAAGAGCAGGGTCGAGATACTGTCAGGAAGACAGGAGATCAATCAGGTCTTTATTGCGGAGGACGGTTATCTGATCGATGCATATCAGATTCCGGAGCATACGGAGGATACGATTTCGATTCTGAAGAATTTTGCAGATTCGATGGAATCTGCCGAATTGGAACTGCGTCTGATGCTGGTGCCTACGTCGGTCTATGTATATCAGGAGAAGCTGCCGGACTATGCCACATTGCCGAATCAGATGGAGACGGCGTGCGCGATCTATGAAGGATCGGGAATTCCCAAGATCGATGTCAGTGAGGCGTTGATAGCGCATAAAGAGGATGAATTGCCGCTTTATTATCATACAGATCATCATTGGACGACATATGGGGCATATATCGCTTATCAGGAATATTGCAATGAGATGGGATGGGAACCGGTTCCCCTTGATGTATGGGATGCTGAGACGGTTACGGAGAGCTTTTGCGGGACTACGTATTCCAGAGTGAATGATTATAGTTATCAGGGGGACGCTATCACGATCTACAGCCATCCGCAGGATCAGCTTACGGTGACTTATGAGGATACCGGTGAGGTGACGGATACCTTATATAATCTGGCATATCTGGAGCAAAAGGATATGTATTCCCTGTTTCTGAACAATCTGCATCCGCTGATCACGATCAGCAATGAGAACGCACTGACGGACAGAGAGCTTGTCCTGATCAAGGACAGCTATGCTAACTCCTTTGTGCCATTTCTGGTGCATCATTACAGCAGGATCTATGTGCTGGATACAAGATATTATAAATTGGGTCCTTCGACGTTTTTGGGAGAGCATCCGTCAGTGACAGACGTACTGATCCTGTATAATATGTTCACACTGGATACGGATGCGGGGATCCGGGGGATCTTTTAGGAATATATAGCATCAATATTTGTTGACGACGGCTTATTTCTGACAAAAATCAGATACCGCTAGGATAGAAAAAAATGGGGAAAAATAATAAAGGATATATATCTGGCGGATTGGAGGTTCCTGTTGAGTATGGAAGTTTCTATGACAAGAAAAGAGAAAATAGAATTATGGATGCTCTGTTTTGTATCAGCCTTTAGTATCCTTATGTGGGCAACAAAAAGTTCTTTTCTGTATCCCTTTCAGGATGGAATGGACGTAAACTGTTTTTTTACCACTGGAAAATCAATGTTTCGTGGATTGGTTTTATATCGTGATATCTATGAGCATAAAGGCATTATTGTCTATCTAATTTATGGATTAGCGTCCCTTATTGATCATACCGGTTTCATTGCAATATTCGTCTTGGAGGTCATTTGTCAAACCTTCTTTTTGTACTATTCCTATTTTACTATCAGACTTTTTGTTCCCGGAAAATATTATTTTGTATTACCCATATTATCCTTTGTGGTTTGTTCCGGTTATGGATTTTCTTATGGTGGTCAAGTAGAGGAATTGGCTCTTCCGATATTGGCATGGGGATTTAGTTTGTTTATGGAGTATATGCAGCGCGATGATGGAACGGAACTTACCATGGGGAAGGTTTTCCTTTGCGGATTTTGGTCAGGTATATTATTTTGGATGAAATATACGTTGACCGGATTATTTTTGGCATTGGTGCTGATTATGTTTATTTTGAAATTAAAAGAGAAAAAATATAAACTTCTTGGAAAATATGCAATGTCATTTATATTTGGATTTGGGTTGGTTACTATATTTGTTTTGGCTTATTTTATTTATCATCATGCATTGAAGGATTTATGGCAGGTATATTTTCATAATCTGCTTTTCAATTATAATGCGCGCGATGTAGGCATGAGCCGTTTGGAATATTCAATCCGAAAGGTGCTGCTGACATTTTGGAGGAATAAGAGATTTTCGTTATTAGTTGTCTTAGGTGTGATATGGGCAACGTGTTCTTCTGTGGTAAAAAGAAGAACAAAAATCTCTTTATGGATTGTGTGTCTCATTACAACAATAGCCATATTTTACAGTACTCAATATAACCGGTATTGGGGACTGGTGCTGGCCGTATTTGCGCCCATTGGAATGGCTGCACTGATTCGATATTGTTGTAAATTGAAAGACAGGAAAAAATATGGTCAGCAGAGTAAAAGAAAAAATTTAATGCTAAATAGCGCCTATGTCATAAGTCTGATTATTACAACTATATTGATCCGTTTTTTTGGTATGAATACGTATTTGCTAAGCTATCATAAGGACTATATGCCTCAATAGCA
>JAIDPF010000034.1 GCA_029062895.1 Lachnospiraceae bacterium | reverse complement strand
CCGCCTACCGCATTGATTGTCATGGCCGCACCCAAGACCCTATACCAATATTGTGACCAACTGCGCACCTCAACCGCTGCATCCCTTACCCCGTTTCCATTTGCATCCGTTACATGAAGCTGCACGGTATATTCTTCCGGTTCATCCGGTGTTTCATACTGAACAACCGCATCAATCACGTCTGCGGCATTTAATACTCCGCATCCATCAATGGGCATCTGATAATTATTTACAATGATATCTTTTAATTCCGGTGCGCTGATATCTGGATTGACACTATAAGCAAGTCCCGCCACGCCGGATACATGAGGCGCCGCCATGGATGTGCCAGTTTTATAATCATAGTCCTGACCCATCCCGGAGATCATACAGCTCAAAATCTGATCTCCCGGCGCAAGGATATCCACCCGGTTGCCTATATTGCTGTAAGTAGCAACATTATATGACACGGTAGTACCGACGGGTTTTTCAATTGCCCCTACCACGATCACTCTGTTCCGTATCCTAGGATCCCAGCTATAGGAAAATACATTAGTATATGTAGCATCCACTTCATTACAACTGATTGTCGCCTGGGAATTAAGCGCACCGTATGTGATATTCGTATTAACAAATTTATACTCATCTGTTGGCTCACTAGACCGATAATAATCCTCCACGCTTACATACCGCTCTTCCAAATTTCCATTATTGACAAACATATATTTATAGAACTGATCATTGTTGGCATTTCCCGCAGACGTCACAATCAGGAAATCATATCCTTTATCAAGCAGGCGAAGCAGAAAGTGGTTTATTTTCATTGTTCTTTTTTTCAAAAAATTAATAGCGTATTGCTTCTGCTGGGAAGCCGCAAAAGCAGTTGTGTCATCTCCCATGCTGTAATTAATGACCTTCACATGGTTTCCGATCATCAGATCCAGCGCATACTGCAGCTTCATGGTGGTATTCCGCTCTACCGCAACATAGGAAAGCGTATCCCCAAACATCGAAAAACCGTACAGGAAGGGTTTCAGGCAGATCCCCGTGATCCCTTTTCCATTGTTATATCCTGCAGCCATGATCCCCGCTACATGGTTTCCATGATACAGTTTTAACGTGGCGTTTTCCGACAGGGAAGCTGCCGTACGAATGTCCACAGGATTACTGTAATTATTCCATACCGTTACATATTCCAGATCTTCATGCCAAATGTCAAAAGCCGAGTCTATCAGGCCGATCCTTACCGTCGTTAAGCCGGAAAGGTCGCTGAAGTCAGCATTGGCCGCATTGGCGGAGATCACTCCTGCGTTGACCAGCGCCCCTTCCAGATCGATCATTTCTACATTCCAATTTTTTCCACCAGGCCACGAAGAATTCCAATTTTGACCGTTCCACTCGGCATCATTTGTATAAAAATCACAGTCTATTTCCGCAGACAGGTTATAATCGCAGTATTCAACCAAGCCATTCTGCGACAGTTCCTCCATAAGCGCCCACAGCCTTTCCGGCGTTACCTCCTCATAAAACTCTATCTGGTAATCACCCGTCAGTTCCAGATACCCCACGATCTCCGCATCATAACTGTGCGCCAGTCCTTCAATCTGTGTAAATGTAACTCCTTCCTTTGACATCAGCAGAAGCTGGTTTTTTACGCAGGGGTATCCCTCTATCGTATATCCTATGTCGTCCATTGACATGATATCCTTAAAATAGGCTTCCCCGATATCCTCCAACCCTTCTGTCGCCTCATATCTGACGATGCCCTGCATCAGTACGCTGGGATCCCTCGGATTCTCCGGACCGGGATCTTCCTGATCGGGATCTTCCGGATTCACGGGAGATTCATTCCCTGTCCCGCCCCCTATTACATTATACTCTGTCCCGATCAACTGCGCCATCCCCTGGTTCATCCCACCATTGATACCGTTTGCCTCTATGATAACTTTCTGTGCGATCAGGATCACATTGTTCATGTTCACATTCATGGAGGTGATCCGTATCTCTCCATAGGGTGCATAGACAAGGCCGTTCAGGTTCACGTTGGTGCTGTCGATGACTACGTTGCCGGATGCGGAATACAGCACTACATCCCCTGAGTTCTTTACTTCGCCGTCAAGTACAATATCTT
>JAIDPF010000033.1 GCA_029062895.1 Lachnospiraceae bacterium | reverse complement strand
GAGATAGAGAAAGGCGAAGCAGAGAAGGCAGCGTCTCATTTCTTTGATATCCAGCTGGCGGCGTATCTTTTGAATCCTTTAAAAAGCGATTATCGGACGGGAGATATCGTCGGATTATGCAGCGGCAGCATGCTTCAGGATTATGAACAGAGATTTGGGAAGACGGCATTAGAAACCGTGATAAAAGAAAAGGAAGAAGAATTTTTGACGTATGCGTGTTCGGAGGCATATGCGGCATTGTATTGCATGCCTGAACTGATAAAGCGCCTGCAGGAGCAGGAAATGTATTCTTTGTTTTGTGATGTGGAGATGCCGTTGTCCTATGTATTATACCGCATGGAAGCGGAGGGCGTGCGGGTAAATCCGAGCGCGCTGCACAGATATGGGGAAGAACTTGCGGAGAGCATTGCCTGTCTGGAAGAAAAGATTTACGCGGCAGTAGGGCATGAATTTAATATCAATTCGCCGAAGCAGCTTGGGGAAATATTATTTGGCGAGATGGGACTGCCGGGAGGCAAGAAGACAAAAACAGGATATTCTACCTCTGCGGATGTATTGGAGAAGCTGGCACCGGAACAGCCTGTGATCAGGGATATTCTGGAATATCGTACCCTGACAAAGCTGAAATCGACCTATGCGGATGGGCTTTCGGTCTTTATCAAGGAAGATGACCGGATCCATACGAATTTTAACCAGACGATTACCGCAACAGGAAGGATCAGCTCTACGGAGCCCAACCTGCAGAATATTCCCATGCGCATGGAGATTGGCAGAAAGATCAGGAAGGTGTTTATTCCGAAGGAGGGATGTGTGTTTGTGGATGCTGATTATTCGCAGATCGAGCTGCGTATTCTGGCGTCTCTGGCGAAGGATGAAGAACTGATCGCGGCTTACCGGGAAAATCAGGACATCCACAGGAGTACGGCTTCTAAAGTATTTCATGTGCCGTTTGAGGAAGTGACGGATCTGCAGCGGCGTAACGCGAAAGCGGTCAATTTTGGAATCGTCTATGGCATCAGTTCCTTTGGTCTTAGTCAGGATCTTTCCATTTCCAGAAAAGAAGCGCAGCAGTATATAGAAGACTATTTTGCCATGTATCCTGCCGTACATGAATATCTGGAATCGGCCAAGGAATATGCAAAAAAGACAGGGTATTCGGTTACTGCATTTGGCAGAAGGAGACCGATCCCGGAATTGAAAAACAGCAATTTTATGCAGAGATCTTTTGGAGAACGGGTGGCGATGAACGCGCCGATTCAGGGGACTGCGGCGGATGTGATCAAGATAGCGATGATCAAAGTATATGACAGGCTGTTGAAAGAGGGGCTAGAGGCAAGGATGATATTGCAGATTCATGATGAGCTTTTGATTGAGGCACCGGAGAAGGAAAAAGAGATGGTAATGGCGATTCTGGAAGAAGAAATGTCTGGCGCGGCGGATTTTCCGGTGAAACTGGAAGTGGATGCACACTGGGGATCGGATTGGTATGAGGCAAAATAGTGTGAAAAGCACTTCTAATTTGAGCCGTAGCAAAGCTGCGACATGGAGGAGAAATATGAAATCGATAGGCATTACCGGCGGAGTCGGGTCAGGAAAGACAGAGGTGCTGACCTTTATTACAAAAAATTATGATGCCAGAGTAATCGTGGCGGATATTGTGGCGAAGGAACTGGAGCAGCCGGGACAATCCTGTTATCATAAACTGGTGGAAGCATTGGGAAAGGGGATTCTGGATGAGGAAGGGCTGATAAACGCGAAGACGCTGGCCGGATTGATCTTTTCAGACACGAAGGCGCTTGCGCAGGTCAACGCCATCGTCCATCCGGCAGTGAAGCATTATATACTTGGGGCAATGGAGGAAGAACGTAAAAAAGGTACGAAATATTTTGTGGTAGAAGCCGCTTTGTTGATTGAAGAAGATTATCAGGACATCTTGGATGAAATGTGGTATATTTATGTAAGTGAGCCGGTAAGAAGAAAACGGCTGAAGGAGAGCAGGGGGTATTCAGATCAGAAGATCGACAATATTATGGCGGCGCAGAAGACAGATGCGGAATTTAGGATGGTCTGTGATCATGTGATAGATAATAATGATTCCATCGAGAAAATGCAGAAGCAGGTGGAGGAATTATTAGTGATTTAACAAGGGCATTTTACAAATAAATAAGAAAGTATAGAGAGTTGGAAAATGGGCAATGAAATGAAAACGCAGGGACAGTTGGTATTCGGACTGGATATCGGAACAAGGAGTATTGTGGGTACGGTGGGTTACCGGGAAGGGGATCGATTTATCGTTGCGGCGCAGGTGTCAAAGGAACATGAGACGCGCGCGATGCTGGATGGTCAGATTCATGATATCGGGCAGGTAGGCAATACGATCACACAGGTGAAACGCGCTTTGGAGAAGAAGCTTTCCGTGAAACTGACGGATGTCTGTATTGCAGCCGCAGGCCGTGTGTTGCTTACGTTCGAGACCAGCGTTACATGGGAGTTTGAAAAGGAGAGGGTAGTTACGCCGGAGGAAATTGTCGGTCTGACTTCACTTGGAATTGAAAAGGCATATGAGAAGCTGCAGGAAACGAATGATTCTGATATGAAATTCTACTGTGTTGGCAATTCTGTCATTCGATATTATCTGAATGGCTATCCGATTGGCAATCTGGAAAATCATAAGGCAAAAAATATCGGGGCGGATATCATTGCCACATTTCTGCCGGATGATGTTGTAGACGGACTTTATCGCGCAGTCGAGCTTGCGGGTTTAAATGTTGTGAATATGACACTGGAGCCGATTGCCGCTATGACGGTGGCGATTCCGCAGATGTATAGGATGTTGAATATTGCGCTGGTAGATGTGGGAGCCGGTACCTCAGATATCTGTATCACAAAGGACGGGTGTATCGTGGCATACGGCATGATCCCCTGCGCAGGCGATAGTCTGACGGAAGTGATTGCTAAGGAGTGTCTGGTGGATTTTGAGACAGCCGAGAAGATCAAGCGGGGCAGCGGAGCAGAGGTAAAGTATAAGGATATTATGGGACTGCAGCAGTCCATTACCAAGCAGCGTGTCCTGAAGATGCTGTCAGGACAGATCGATCAGATGGCTAAACTGGTATCAGATAAGATCAAGGAATTAAACGGTGGCAAGCCAGTCAGCGCAGTCTTTATTGTAGGCGGAGGCGGTAAAATTACTGGTTATACGGAAAAGCTGGCGGAACATCTTGGTATCCAGAAAGAGAGGGTGGCGCTTCGGGGAGAAGAAGTGATGCAGACCATCACATTTCAGGAAAAAATCAAGAAGGATTCCCTGCTGGTAACGCCGATCGGTATCTGCCTGAATTATTATGACCAGAATAACAACTTTATCTATGTGACATTTAATGAGGAGCATATCAAGCTTTATGATAACAGTAATCTGGCCATTGTAGATGCTGCGATGCAGGCTGATTTTCCGAATGACAAGCTGTTCCCGAAGCGGGGACGCGAGATCGCGTATACTCTGAACGGCAAGAAGAAGATATGCCGCGGGGAATTTGGTGAGGCTGCGAAGATCTTATTGAATGGTGAGGAGGCGGATCTTTATAGTGAGATCCATGCCAATGACATCATTGTGGTAGAGGAGTCTACCGCCGGTAATCCCGCCGCTATATCATTAGGACAGCTGCCGGAGTTTAAGTCACAGATTAGTATTCAGGTGAATGGAAATAAGGTAATGCTTCCGAAATATGCTTCCGTCAACGGCAAGTTGGAAAATGAATATTATGATATCCAAAATGGTGATAAGATAGAAATGTTAAACTATTATACGGTTGCACAGATCAGGGAATTTATGGATGTTACTCTAGACATGAATATGGCAGTTTATGTCAACAATGAGTTCGCGGAAGATGATACAAAAGTTTATGAAAACTTCAGTATCCGGATGGCGCTTGAAGATGAAATCAGAAGGAGTGAGCCTGAGGAGGAAGAAATTACAAGAGATGAGCTGGAGGAGGAAGAAATCAGAAGGGATGAGTCGAAAGAGACTGATTCTCAGGGCAACAATGCGTCAAACTTATCGGCGGTATCCATCGGCGTACTTGTCAATTCCAAACCAATTGTCTTACAGGGCAAATCGTCCTATGTGTTTGTGGATATCTTTGATTACATAGATTTTGATCTGAATACGGTACAGGGGAAGACCCTGATTACAAATGTCAATGGCAAAAAGGCGGAATATATGGAACCGTTATATGATGGGGCGGTCATTGAAGTATACTGGGAAGAATAATCCCTGTAATGAAATTGTTCTTAGGGAATAACGATTGAGAAGAGGTATATAATATCATGCGTATGAAAAGTTTGGCCAGCGGGAGCAGCGGCAATTCAATTTATGTTGGCTCAGAAACGACACATCTGCTGGTGGACGCCGGGATCAGTGGGAAAAGGATTGAGGAGGGACTTGCACAACTGGAACTTACCTGTAAAGATCTGGATGCCATTCTGATTACCCATGAACACAGCGACCATATCGGTGGATTGGGCGTGCTCAGCAGGCGGTATGATATTCCGATTTATACTACCAGAGGGACGATGGATGGTATTTACGAAGGGCGTAACCATAAAGTGGTAGGGGAGATTGACGCTTCTCTGTTTCAGATCATACAGCCGGACGAACGTTTTACGATAAAGGATATTTCCATTCAGCCGGTTAAGATTTCCCATGATGCAAATGAACCGGTGGCTTTCAAGTTTTCTTATGGTAGTCAAAAGGCGGCGGTCATGACAGATCTGGGGGTGTATGATGATTACATACTTGGCAATCTGCAAGGATTGGACGCTGTATTTCTGGAAGCCAATCATGATGTCAGGATGCTGCAGCTGGGGAGATATCCGTATCCGTTAAAGCAGCGTATTCTGGGGAAACGAGGGCATCTGTCCAATGAAACATCAGGAAGGCTTCTTTCTCAGATTCTCCATGATCACATGAAACATGTGGTATTAAGTCATTTAAGTCAGGAGAATAATCTGCCGGAGCTTGCATATGAGGCGGTTCGTTTGGAGATTACAGCATCAGATACACCGTATAAAGGAGATGACTTTGAGATCATGGTGGCTGATCGCTATCAGCCATCCTGTCTGGTCAGGATTTGACAGAATATTTTATGGAAAGCAAATTATTTCATTGTAAAAAAAATGAATTTGTTTTATGATATAAGAGTACAGTCTGCGTAATCTGCATTTAGATGCGTTGAACAGGAGAGAAAGGGTGGATATTAGTATGGGTGAAAACGATGTACAAACGGAAAAGGCTGGAATACATATTGGAAGAAAAGGAAAGTTGCCTTTTTTCCGGTCGATGCTTGGACAGATTTCTGTAACGATCGTGTTGGTGGTAATTATTACCGCAGTAGTGAATCTTTTGGTTATTATTCCCAATGTGGAGAGGATCATTAGAGAACAGACACAGAACTATATCTATGATATGACAGAATCCTATGGCGAGAAAATGACAGAAAAATACGCGATGCTGGGTGAGGCGGCTTTCGAGTATGATATTATGTCGGCGATGTTTGCCGATGCCGGTTTAGAGGGTGTGGATTCCAGTTATGTCTATATTGTGGAAGCGGATGGTACGATGCTCTTCCATCCGACGGAAGAGAAGGTCGGTCAGCCGGTAGAGAACGAGGTAGTCAAGAGTGTGGTTGAACAGCTTTCAAAGGGAAAGATCCCTTCTGCAGAGGTTGTACAGTATCTGTTTAAGGGCGTTACCAAATATGCCGGATATTATGTTCATCCTTCAGGAAAATTTATTCTGGTATTGACGGCGGATGAGGATGAGATGTTTGCGCCAATTGATGATATGACAATACAGGCGATCATCGGATCGTTGATTGCACTGGTGATCTGTTCTGCAGTTGGTATTATGATTCCCTGGAAGATCGTGAAGGCGATTGAAAAAACAACAGGAGTTGTAAATCAGATCGCCGATATGGATTTTAGGGAGACACCGGAAGAGGCAAAGCTGGTTCTGCGTAAGGATGAATCCGGTGAGATCAGCCGCGCGATCAGAGATCTGCGTGGAAATCTGGTAGAAGTAGTTGGTAATCTTCAACATCAGACGCAGCAATTGTATCTTGCCTCCGAGGAATTGAGTAAAAACGCATCGGAGACGGTGGAGACTGTCGGACAGGTTGAACATGCGGTTCAGGAGATCGCTACCGGCGCTTCAAGTCAGGCAGATGAGACACAGCAGGCTACGGAGCATGTCATCATCATGGGCGAGATGGTGGAGAACACCACGCAGGAAGTCAATACACTCCATGGAACAATGGAAGAAATGGGTAAGGCGGGCGAAACGGCTGCGGATAAACTTCATCAGTTGGAAGAGATCAATGCGAGAGCGAAAGCTTCGTTGGATGATATCTATGAACAGACTAATACGACTAACCATTCGGCATTGAAGATTCAGGAAGTCATTGGAATTATCACAGAGATCGCGGAGGAGACCAATCTGCTTTCCCTGAATGCATCTATAGAGGCGGCCCGTGCGGGAGAACAGGGACGAGGATTTGCTGTTGTTGCATCACAGATCCAGAAGCTGGCGGAACAGTCCAACGAGTCCGCAAGGAAGATCGAGGAGATTGTTACGTATCTGATCAGTGATTCCAAACAGGCTGTAGAGACGATGGATGAAGTAAAAGGCATTATGGATGCACAGATTAACTTTGTGACCGAAACGGCGGATATCTTTAGAAATCTGCAGAGTGAGATTGGAGATTCTATCAATAAGATTGATCAGATTTCCACCAGAACGGCGCATCTTGACAAAGAGAGAACGGGTGTAGTAGATGTGGTGCAGAATCTGACGGCGATCGCTGAGGAAAATGCGGCGAGTACCGAAGAAACGTCGGCTTCCGTAGTGGCAGTTGGAGATATCATGACACAGGTGTCCAAGAACGCATTTACCTTAAAGGAGATCGCGGACAATCTGGAAGCCGCTATGCAGAAGTTTGTCATCTAAACTTGTTATTGAAAGCTATGGCTGTAGAATTTATTCATTTTGTAAATATTGTGCCTGTGGTGTGGATTCGCAGGTTACGGAAAGGCATGGTTATTAGTTTTAAGATATGAAAAAAACGATTATTACCGTAGTGGGCAAGGATACGGTTGGTATTATTGCCAAGGTGTGTACTTACCTTGCAAATAACAGGGTGAATATCTTAGATATTTCACAGACTATTGTACAGGACTATTTCAATATGATGATGATTGCGGATATTATGGATTCCGCAAAGCCGTTTGATGTGATCTCGGATGAACTTGCTCAGATTGGGGAAGAGATCGGTGTCATAGTGAGATGTCAGAGGGAAGAAATTTTTGATTCCATGCATCGAATTTAATATCGTATGCTATTATTAAAAAATGATGGAAGAGAGCAGTCTTAGTCAAAATAGAATTATTTTGGCTAAGACTTCATCTTTCACAGCCAAATTTGTGCTGGAGCGTCACAAATTTGTTTGATGGCAGACACAAATTCGGAATTTGCGTCGCTCTGTTGTGAAACGCTTTGGAATGGAGATTAGATTGAAAAATAAGATTGATATCTTATTTTTCAATCAGCAATTTGAGTCAGAGCCTCAAATTGCTTTGATCG
>JAIDPF010000032.1 GCA_029062895.1 Lachnospiraceae bacterium | reverse complement strand
ATTTAAAGTTACAGGTGTTGAGGAACGGAAAGGGATTATTCAAACAATTTTGGAGAATGAACCCAATATATTAGATAATTTATATATCCTAAACGAAAGATCTACCGCAGATTATAAAAAATATATATTTTCAAAATCAGTAGATATACAACAATATATACAACAATATGAGTTTTTAGCAGCTGTGAATATGCAAAAATTAGATGAACAAGGTCTTTTATATTTGTTTGAAGATGAGATTGGACCAAGAGAACGTTGGGAATTATATGATTATCTGCGGTTAGATGAGGATGGAAATATTATTGCAATTAAGGTTCAGGATCATAATGATGGCGGCTATACAATTGGTCACGGAATATTTATTTCCGAAGAGTATCCTGATAGAATTGAATTGGCAGAATCACTTGGAATAGATTGGGATAATACAGATGAGTGGGTCACTATAGAAAATATCAACATAATGTTTTCTGAAATTTCACCAGATTATGATGGATATACGAAATATGTTGAAAAAAATACGGGGGTGCTATTTACTCCCGTACAATATGCAGCGGTCTATGATCTTTTGTATTTAAGACCATTTCTAAAAGAATATTTTGTTAACTTAATTAATGAGAATGCCGATAGAGACGTATGGATAACTACGCTTAAAGATGCTGTAAGAAAACAGGCAGGCGAAGATAACTGGGAAATGTTCGGAAATGGATGGACAGCAAGAATTGAACGGTCTGTGAATTCATATTTTGATGGAGTATATTATCAAAAAGAATAATGGTATGATGATTGTTGAAGTGGTAAAAGTCTATTTACGAATATATGATATTATATCTATAAATGAAAGAGAGGTATACAATGATGATTGTTGCACCCAAAAGGGCGAATACAATAATGCTGATATTAATTCTGATGCTGACAGGTTGTTCAGTGAATAACGATCATGAGAAAATGGATGATACTTCTGTTGATGTCGTTGACAGTATCAGTGAAAATCTAATTGAGGATCAGTCAGAATTAAGTGAAAATTTAATAGATGATCAGACAGAATTAAATGATGATTTAAAAAATTATGAAGGAGTGTGGCAGCGTACAGGGGTGGCGCGCTATCAGGCAGCAGAGATCAGGATCAGTAACTGGGAAGAAGAATCTTTTGATGTAGTCCTTTATACCGGCTACAGTAATACTAGCGGTGGGTCTTTACGGGGAACCGCTACATTTCTTGATGATGATATTGCAGTATTATATGATGAGGAAGTGGAGACGCTTATACGGGATTTTAATTTTTGGCAGGATCAAGTGGAAGACAGTGGTATTTATTTTCAATTTACAGGAAATTCCATTATAGTTACTCATGATCCCTATATAAGGAATGTGTTTGGAGGAGGAGGATTTGCTACAGCGGAAGGAACCTATATTCAAGGGGAACCCGAATATACAACCTGTACGGATATAGCGGAGATATTTTCAGAGAGTGAACTGGAATCTTTACAGAGCTTATTAGGAGACAGGTATGTAACATTCCTGAGACATATTATAGAAATCGGAGAGATAGAAGAGATTTCCTTTGATAACGGCAGATTATGGGAAGCATATTGGATGCCGTATCATCAGGTATGGTGCAATATTATGATCTATGATAACGGAGATATCTATGTAGAAGGTTATTCTGATGGCGGAATGGGTTATGAATTTTATACAAACACCGAAGATGCAGAGATGCCGGATATAGATAATAATATAGAAGAATTGTTGTAGAGACGTGATCCCCAGTGCTTGATTGACTTGAATGAAACGCAAAAAGAATCCCTTGTTGCATGCTGGAATAAACTTGCAAGTATGGGAACTTGAGATTATCACAAACGGAAATGTTTATGAATAATCCAGAGGAATTTTATCATTGACCAATGCCCAAAAAGATTTTATAATGTCCTTAGATATGACCGATGGTCGAAAATAATAAAAATTTGCATTATTTTAGTGCTGACTGATGGTCAAAAAAGGAGGTAGAAAATGACATACGAAGAGTTTTTTAATGAATTTAAACAAAAGTTTGATGGGACGGATGTAAGCGATATTTCAGAGCATCTGGCATATCAGTTCAACATTGAGGATAAGGAAGCGGGCGGAAGCTTTTATGTGGAAGTGAAAGAGGGAAAGCTTTTTATTGAGCCTTATGAGTATTATGATAGGGATGCGGCGTTTACCTGCAAGCCTGAGACTCTAAATAAGCTTGTTGCCGGTAAGCTGGATCCGGTGATGGCGTTTACTTTGGGTCAACTGAAGGTGGATGGCAGCATAGAGAAGGCACTTCATCTGAAGGAGATCATTGAAAAAAAGAAAAAACAGGAAGAGCAGGGCAAGAAGAAAAAAGGCAAGTAAAATCCGGGCGCAATGTTTGGGACAGCTTTGGAATGTAGATTCTGAAGCTGTTTTTTATGTGCAGGTCCGCATATAGTTGTATCTTAAGGTGGGCAATGATATAATCCAGACAAGGAGATCCGTTGATACTTTGAAGGGGAGGTACATATGGCAGAGAAGATTTTGTGGAATGACCATTGGGAATTTTTTGAGATTCCTATTGCTGAGGGGATTGAAATATCCGTCATGCCTGACGATCAGGAGATGCCACAGGAGGGGTTCCGCGGGATTATGCTTCCGCACGATTGGTTGATCGAAGATGCAAAGAATCTGTACAGGGACAGTATTGGCTGGTATCGGAAAACTTTTACGGTGCATCCGGAGGCAGATAGGGAATATCTGATCCGTTTTGACGGAGTTTATATGGACAGCGCTGTCTATGTTAATGGAAAGCTGGTCATGGAGTGGAAATATGGATATTCTACCTTTGAGGCGGATCTGACGCCGTATCTTGTGGAGGGGGAGAACCGGATCGTTGTCCGGGCAGTAAACCAGTATCTGAATACCAGATGGTATTCCGGAGCCGGGATCTATCGGAATGTCTGGTGGAAGGAACGTTGCCGGGATCATATCGTTTCGGACGGGATCTATATTACGCCCAGAAAGATACAGGATGAGCTTTGGAAGGTGGAGATCGATACGGAATTAAGCCTTGGAGCGAAGGAGAAGACAGATCGGTATATTCTGAAGCAGACGATACTGTCGCCTGACGGCGTGGTAGTGGCACAGGACACGGCGGTCGTGGGCGATGGAGCTGCATGCGGAGGCGGGGAGACGTCAGAGGATTCCGGGCGCTCCCCGGAGGGACAGGGAGTTTCCACAGGCAAGTATGCAGTATCGCAGGAGGTAGAAGTCAGGGATCCGGCATTATGGGATATCGGACAGGGCAGACTCTACCGGCTGGTGACAGAGCTGTATCGCGGAGATACGCTGCTGGAAATGGAGGAACAGAACTTCGGTTTCCGCACCATAGAGTTCATTCCCGACAAGGGGTTTTTCATTAACGGACGGTATGAAAAGATCAATGGCGTGTGTGAACACCATGATTTTGGCTGCCTTGGGGCGGCATTTTATAAAGATGCCATGCGACGGAAATTTCACAAGCTGCGTGCCATGGGGGTCAATGCAGTCAGGACTTCTCATAACATGCCCGCTCCGGAAATGATGGAGCTGGCGGATGAGATGGGATTTCTGATCGATTCCGATGCATTTGATATGTGGGAGAAATCAAAGACGCCCTATGATTACGGAAGATTTTTTAAAGAATGGTATGTGAAGGATGTGGCAAGCTGGATCCGGCGGGACCGGAACCATCCCAGCGTGATTATGTGGAGTATCGGAAATGAGATCCCTGATACGGTAGAGAGCGCGCACGGACAGGAGATCACTGCGTATCTGTTGAAAGAGGTGAAAAAGCATGATCCGAAAAAACATGCGCCGGTGACGATTGCTTCCAATTATCTGAAATGGGATCATGCCATCGCCTGTACGGAGCTTGTGGAGCTTGCCGGATATAATTATTCGGAATATCTTTATGCAAAACACCATAAAGAACATCCCGATTGGGTCATCTATGGAAGCGAGACAGCGTCAGTACTGGCAAGCCGCGGGATCTATCATTTTCCGAAGTCGCGCCATATCCTGACGGAGGAGGATGAACAGTGCTCCGCCCTCGGCAATAGTATTACCGGATGGGGCGCAGTCAGTTATGAAAGCTGTATCATAGATGACCGTGACGCTTCGTATTCTCTGGGACAGTTCCTATGGACGGGGTTTGACTATATCGGGGAATCTACACCATATCAGACCAAGAACAGTTATTTTGGTCAGCTGGATACGGCGGGATTTCCGAAGGATTCCTATTATATCTTTCAGGCGGAATGGACTGATTATAAGACTGCGCCGATGGTGCATGTGTTTCCCTATTGGGACTTTAATCCGGGGCAGATGATCGATATTCAGGTATGTTCCAATGCGCCCGGCGTAGAACTTTTTGTCAATGGAAAGAGCATAGGGAGAAGGGAGATCGACCACCGGCATGGACGGGAACTGGTGCAATGTTATCAGACAGCCTATGAACCGGGGAGTATTGAGGCGGTGGCTTATGATGAGGAGGGTCATGTCATTGCCAGAGAGGTAAGACATTCGTTTGGGGATGCGGTAAAGATCCATGCGGAAGTGGAGGAGGTCGGTAAGCTTTGGTTTATCGGGATCAGTACGCGTGATGCGGAAGGACATCCGGTGGAAAATGCCAATAACAGGATCTTTGTACAGGTAACGGGAGGCGGCAGGCTGTTGGGGTTGGACAATGGCGACAGCACGGATTTTGAAAATTATCAAAATCCTGACAGGAGATTGTTCTCCGGAAAACTTCTGGCGGTGGTAGAAGGGACTTCCGTGGAAAAATGCAGTGTGAAGATCTCGTCCTATGGTCTAGAAGGCTGCGAGTTATTCTTGGGTTCGGAGGAAAATGTCATAGATGATGAAAGCTTGAGTTATGTAAACCAAAACGGAAATGAGCTTCCCATACGCAAGATCGAATTAACAGCGTCGGAGAGTACCCACCTGACGCCGGAGCATCCGCAAGTAACTATCCGTATGAAGTTGTTCCCGGAAGTACTGAGTTCCCAAGGGTATGATCTGCTGGAGTGGAAAGCGGTCAATGACGCAGGGATAGAGCTTCCTTTTGTGGAGGTCAGGAGAGCGGCGGAAGGATTGCTTGTATCTGCCCATCATGACGGAACATTCCGGCTGCGTGTGACGGCGAAAAACGGGAAGCGTTCTGCAGATGTGATGTCTCATCTGGAAATGGAAGCTTCAGGATTTGGGGAAGGCGCAATCGATCCATATCGTGAAGTTTTGACTGCGTTGTCTACAGAACGGAATCCCTATGCAGTGGAGGGGATCGAGCATGGGATCAACTGTCTGGGAGAACCGGAAGAGGGAAAACATGCAATCTTCGGGTTTGAACGGGTGGATTTTGGCAGCTGCGGCACAGAGGAAGTGACGGTTTATCTCTTTGCGAATACCAACCATGCGGTATCGCTGCGGATCTGGGACGGCTATCCGGGAAAAGCGGGAAGTCGGCTGCTTGTGGATGGAAACTATCATAAAAAGCCTGAGTGGATGGTGTTCCAGCCGGAGAGTTATCAGCTGCCTGATAGACTTACCGGAGAAGGACGGCTGTATTTTGAGACGGAGGATTCATATCAGTTTAAAAGCTTTGTATTTACGGAGATTATGAAGGCGTATGAAGGAATTTGCGCGGCGGACTGCGACAGGATCTATGGAGATTCTTTTCAAAAGACGGATACAGCCGTGGAAAAGATCGGTAATAATGTGGGAATCGTTTTTGAACATCTTAATCTGGGAGCGGATGGCACAAAACGTATTGCTGTCAAGGGAAGGACTTCCCTGTCCGTGCAGCCTATCCAGATCCGTTGGACGGCGGATGCAGGGTTGCCGGATCAAGAACAGATATTGGAGCATACGGATCAGATGCCGGAGCATAAGCATGCGCAATGCATACAGATGATCGAATTTGAACATGCAGAGGAATATGAGGAACAGACATTTGCCATGGAATCCCTGTGCGGCAAGGGAACTTTAGAATTTATCTTTCTGCCAGGCAGCAGCTTTGATTTTATGGAATTTCAATTTTTAAAAGAGAAGGAGACCGGTTAAGAACGAATGATTTTTCTGGCTTTCGGACATACTTACATTATCTGAGGAAGATAAAAACGAATTGTGAGGTAATGTCATGGAAAGTGAAATGATGAATATGTTCAATGATGTTGTAATCGGCAAGAATCTGGAACAACAAAGGAAAATGGAAGAATTGAAGACGGGTAAGATCAAGGCAAAGAAGAATCCTGAGGCCGATGGGGTGGATGGCAGTGATATCAACCGTATGACGCTGGAACAGGAAGACCATTTGCGACAGATGGCAAACGGAAGCTTTGAGGATTAGTCATTGCATCCAGAGTTGTGCAGCTATAAGGCAAAATAAGGAATATGTTGTGAACTGGTATAAAATTTGATATAATGTACGAAAGCGTAAGGAACAGTGCGCGGGGCGGCTTGGAGTTCTGCGCCGCGGATTCTGTCATACAAATGGAAAGGCATGGTGAATATTATGCTGCATGAGAATGCTACCTTGGTGGATGTAAAGCATGAAGTATTGTATAGGGTTGCAAAAGCGGCCTTTGAAGGAGATCTGGATAAGGCAGAGGACCGGATCCCATATGAGATCATCCCGGGACCCAATCCGAGTTTCCGCTGCTGTATCTATAAGGAACGTGAAGTAGTAAGGGAGCGTATCAGCCTTGCAAAGAACAGGAATCCGGTTACTGGCGAGCCCTGTCACAATACAGTGCAGATCCTGCCAGCAGCATGCGAGGGATGTCCGATCACCAGATATGTGGTGACGGATAACTGCCAGAAATGTATGGTCAAGAAGTGTCAGTCTTCCTGTAATTTCGGAGCCATCAGCATGTTTAAGGATAAGGCGTACATAGATCCACAGAAATGCCGGGAGTGCGGAAGATGTCATGACGCATGCCCGTACAATGCCATAGCGGATCTGCTCCGCCCCTGCAAGAAGGCATGTCCGGTGGATGCCATCGGCATGGATGAGAATATGCATGTACGGATTGATGATGAAAAATGCATCCGCTGCGGCGCATGTATCATGGGCTGTCCATTTGGCGCGGTTTCCGATAGTTCCAGAATGACGGAGGTCATTGATTATCTTCTTTCTGACAAACCGGTTTACGCGATGGTTGCGCCGGCGGGCGAAGGGCAGTTTGGATCCGGCATTACGATGGAGTCGCTGCGGGACGGATTAAAAGAATTGGGATTTAAAGATATGGTCGAGGTTTCCTTGGGCGCCGACTATGTGGCGATGTCAGAGGCGCAGGAGTGGAATGAGGCATATACCAAAGGGAAAAAGATGACGACTTCCTGTTGTCCGGCGTTTGTACATATGATCAACAGACATTTTCCGGATCTGGCAAAGAACATTTCTACTACGGTATCCCCAATGGCTGCCACATCACGTCTGATCCGCGCTATGGATCCTGAGGCGGTCTGCATTTTTATTGGACCGTGTATCGCCAAAAAGAGTGAAGCTGGGCAGTACCAGCATATTCATGGAGAAAATGCGGATCTGGTGCTTACCTTTGAGAGATTCAGGCAATGTTTCAGGCAAAAGAGGTTGAACTAAAGCCCAGAGAGGTGG